>DDQW01000091.1:6923-27751 GCA_002342805.1 Clostridiales bacterium UBA2432
TCCGCTTCATCTTCGTCTTCTGCTTCATCTTCGTCTTCTGCTTCATCTTCGTCTTCTGCGTCGTCCTCGTCATCTGCGTCATCTTCGTCTTCTGCGTCGTCCTCGTCATCTGCGTCTTCATCGTCCTCAAAAATAACATTTTCTGATGTTGGTATATCTTCTACCTTAGGCAATCGAAATTCTTCGTAGTCGTCATCTGTATCGATGGATTCCTCTAAGTTCAGTCCTGTTTCAAGAGACAATACTAACAATTCTTCTATACCTAGATTGACTAATTCTTCAAGCTCTAGCTCTGAATTTAATATCATAAGATTTTGAATAAATGCAAGTTTTCCCATTGAAACATGATACGTTTCAGAGAATTCTTCAAGTGTATTACTTGGATCTAGAACCTGACGTAGTACAAGAGGCTTAATATCATAGTCTTTAAAATAATCATGAATTCTCTGATCAAATTCTTCAATCATTTTTTTGCTTTTTTCCTGATTTTTATGGAATCCGGATACAAGCATTACACGTCTTGAATCATTAACATAACCTTGCTTTACGATTTGTTCTATAATTTGTCCTTCAATACTTTCAATAGACTGCCCTTTATAGTCAACCGCTTCTACCAAGGATTCTCCTTCCGAATTTATTCCAATCAAATCTATCACTTGTTCTTGTCGGTTCATCACAATTTCTATTCCCGGATTCACATCCAAATAGAGGTAGCTATTTGGCACTTGGTATAGTTGATACCATCCTATTAGACCAATGACTATCACAAGCATAAACGACATGACCACAGACATGGGTCGCATCATATTTACATATCTGCTCTTTTCTTTTTGTTCTGTAATGGAGTCGTGTTGGTCCATCTTACGTATTGGAGTTTGTTGAATCGATTCTAATAATTCTATAGGTGCTTCATTAATAGCATTTTTCAAACGGTTTCGTATTTTTTGATTTTTCAAAAGAAGTCCTCCTTTCCGCGTAATTCATTACGTAATTTTTTTAAAGCCCGGTGATATTTTGACAAGACCGTTGCGAGTGGCATGTCAAGATATTGTGCCAATTCACGATGCTTAACCCCCGAGACACTATGTAAAATAAGGATTTGACGTTCTTCATCTGTCAGTATTTTCATGGCTGACATGAGAACCACTCGGTCTTCCGGATCAACAACATAAGAAAATTTTGTATCATTTTCAAAATCAATGCCCTCTGAATCTGAGAACTTTTGCCTACGGCGCATCTGGTTTCGTGTCAAGTTCTTTGCAATCGTAAACATCCATGCTAGGGGTTTTCCCATGGGTTGATACAGGTGGGCCGCCGAGCGAATTTTTATAAATGTATCTTGAACAAGGTCAAGTGCATCTTCGTGATTTTTTACAAGGGAAAGAATATAGGCATACATAATTCGGTGGGTCAAGGTATATAACTCTTCAAACGCTAGGGAATCATCCTCCCCGATACGTGCAAAGAGTTTTTCATCTATTTTAGGCGCTTGTGGCTTGTCTTTACTTGGGTAAGCTCCTCCAACTACATTCACAAATAGTATCATTGTATGCTCCTTTCACTTCAATAACCATTTAGGGTAGCATTTTATTGCATCCTTAGTGAAACTTTCTGTCTCCTATGATAGAATATTATTAATTCGAAAGCAAGGTGGAAAAATATGGCACATACATATAAAACAAGCGAAGTAGCAAATATCATCGGTATTCATCCAAATACCGTTCGAATGTATGAAGATTTAGAGCTGATTACAAGACCTCATCGACAAAAAAATGGATATCGTGTTTTTACCGATTTACATATTGATCAGTTTCGTTTAGCACGGCTGGCATTTGAAGTCGAAGTGCTCCAAAACGGCTTGCGCAAGCATATGATTGCGATTATAAAATCTGCTGCTTGTAAGGATTTCGATTATGCACTTCGATTAGCACACGAGTATATCCATTCTATTGAGAATGAACTTTTTAATGCAAATGAAGCGATCACAATAACAAGTGACTTATATCATGAAAAAATCATTGGGGTAGAACTCGCCCTAAAACGAAAAGAAGTATCTGACCTCTTAGGAATTTCCATTGATACTCTTAGAAATTGGGAAATGAACGGTTTACTCACGATAAAAAGACAAAAAAATGGGTATCGTGTATATAATGAAGACGATATACAAAAACTGAAAATAATACGTTCTCTTCGATGCGCAAACTATTCTTTATCTGCTATCTTACGACTGCTAAATACGCTTTCTTCTGATAAAAATATTTCCTTCGACCAAGCTCTTAATACTCCCACTAATGACGAAGATATCATTTCTGTTTGTGATAAGTTAATTGTTTCTTTAAATGCAGCCAAAGATAACGCAACTCAAATCATCCAAATGCTAGAAAAAATGAAAACAAAATATTAAACCCTCCACTATAACACCAGACTTTGTTCCGGTGTTATAGTTATATAAACAAAGCGGCTACGCCGATTAAAAACAAGGAGGAATCTATATGGATTACGTACTTAATGTCAACCAATTAACCAAGTCTTATGGCAATCTAAAGGCTGTTGACGACTTAAACATTCACCTTAAGGAAGGGGAAGTTTTTGGTTTACTCGGACCCAATGGTGCCGGAAAAACAACGTCAATCGAATGTATTCTGGGAACAAAAACATTCGACACGGGTAGGGTTTCAATTCTTGGACTGCATCCAAAATCAGATCGTAAAGAATTGTTCGAACATGTTGGCGTCCAGTTCCAAGAAGCCAAGTATCAAGAACACATTCGCGTCATCGAACTATGCCAAGTGACTGCATCTCTTTACCAAAACTCTGCTGATTATAGTGCTTTACTCAAAAAATTCAGTCTAGGCGAAAAATCTAGCTCTTATATCAAAGATCTATCTGGGGGCGAAAAGCAACGACTCTTCATTATTCTCGCACTCATTCCAAACCCGCGCATTGTGTTTCTTGATGAGTTAACTACAGGCTTAGATCCTAGAGCGCGGCGTGATGTTTGGAAAATCTTACTTGGGCTAAAAAAAGAAGGTCTGAGCATATTATTAACATCTCACTTTATGGACGAAGTCGAACTTTTATGTGACACTCTTTGTATTTTAAAAAAAGGAAAGACTGTTTTTTATGGCACCGTCGCAGAATCTATTGAAAAAAGTCCTTACACAAAGTTTGAAGATGCATACCTTTGGTACACAGATGAAGGAGGTCAACCATTATGAAATCGTATTTTACCATGCTAAAAACAGAACTCAAGCTCTCTCTACGCGGAATGGACATGGTCATTTTTGCCATTTGCATGCCCATTGTTATCCTAATTGTACTTGGATTAATTTACGGAGACAAACCGGCCTTTGAAGGCGCAAGTTACACCTTTGTTGAACAATCTTTCGGAGCAATTGCCTCAATTGCAATTGTTGCCGGCGGAGTCATGGGATTACCTTTAGTTATTTCAGATTATCGGGAAAAACAGGTTTTAAAACGATATCAAGTCACCCCTATACGACCTATTAAACTTCTTCTCGTGCAGGTGACCATCTATACCCTCTATGCCATACTATCGCTCATTACTCTAGTGATTGTTGCAAGACTTTTCTTTTCGTTTTCAATGCAGGGTAGTTTAGGCGAATTTATCTTCGGCTGGTTGATTGTCTTAATCTCCATGTTTAGTATCGGAATCATGGTTGGTGGCATTGCAAAAAACACAAAAATAGCCGGCATCATTGCCAGCCTTTTATATTTTCATATGTTGATTTTTTCGGGTGCTACACTTCCTTATGAAATTATGCCTGTGCCCATGCAAAAGATTGTTGACATACTACCACTCACCCAAGGCATCAAAATATTAAAGGCAGCAAGTCTTGGTACCCCTCTTGAAAGCACACTTCTCCCTATCATTATTTTAGGGTGCATAAGCTTAGTCTGTAGCTTCATTGCCATTCGTTTCTTTCGATGGGAGTAATTCTTCTCCCATCAACTCTTGGTAAAAACATTCAATTTTATCTTTCAACAAGCTATGTTTGGGATAAATAAAATACAAGGGTCGATTAATCTCATAGTTTTTAAGAGATAGAAAGGTTAGTTCCCCTCGCTCGACTTCCTGTCGGGCCACTTCTTCATACATGAAGGAAATCGCATCTGTAGCCCTCAATATTTTTTTTATCATTCCAAAACTGCTTATCTCATGTACTTTTAATAAGGACTGTATGGAGTCATTATTTTGGTACAAATAGTTTTCATAAATCTCTCGTGTACCTGACCCTTTTTCTCGCAAAACTAGAGGATACTGGTAGGTATCCGCTAAGCTAACCTGCCCTTGTTCCAAAGGATGCCCCTTTCTCACTACCGGAAGAAAGCGTGTTACACAAAACTCTTTATACGCAAATACCGTCTTATCAAAAATCCCCTCAATAAAAGCGCAATAAAGTGCATTATTGAGTAGCATCTCAAGAATCTGTTGAGTATTTTTAACAGTAACGGCTACACTTTCCTTATGCTGGTTTAAATAAGCACCTAGGTGCTTAGGTAAGTAATAATCTGCAACAGACAAGGTCGCTCCAATCTTAATTGGATTGGCTACATGCTCAATCTGATCAATAAGTTGTGCCTCATTGGCCATCTGAAAATTTGCATAATGATAAAGCGCTTGCCCTTCCGGTGTTAAATGCACCGCTTTTCCGATAATCTCAATAAGCTTACACTGATAGTAATCTTCAAGTTTTTTTATATGCTGGGTAACTGCCGGCTGAGTTAAGTTTAATACAGCCGCTGCTTTTGTATAGTTTTTTAATTCAACAACTTTTAAAAATGTATATATTTTTATATCGAGCATGTCTCAAATCCTCCTCAAAAGAATATAATTATAACATATATTTATGAATAATAAGAAATCATCATTGGATTTTATTCTTTTTATTGTTTACTATATACGTACGACTACATTACACACAGGAGGTTTACCATGAATAAACTTTATCAAATTATGCCGGGCTTTAGCCTTGCAATCGGTATCGCTCTTCTTGCACAATGGGTTGAACACCTATTACCAATCCATCTTATCGGCAGTTCAGTGATTGCCTTATTCATAGGCATGAGTGTTCATCACTTTTATCCACCGAGTCATCGGCTAAAAATCGGTCTAAACTTTACATCAAAAAAAGTACTTAAGTTTTCTATTATTTTATTAGGTGCGTCTTTAAATATTCACACTATATTAAATGTAGGCAAATTGTCCCTGACAGTCATGATCTTTACACTTTTTACATGTTTTGGTGTAGGCTATTTTGTTGGAAAAGCTTTAAAATTAGATTGGAAACTGTCCAATATGATCTCTGCAGGTACAGGAATCTGCGGTGGCTCAGCAATTGCTGCCTTGGCCCCTGTCATTGAAGCTGAAGATAAAGATATTGCCTATGCTATGTCCGCCACCTTTATCTTTGACATAGTCATGATTATCCTCTTTCCTATAATGGGGCGATTTTTAGGACTAAATGATATGGCCTACGGTCTCTGGGCAGGAACTGCTGTAAATGACACCTCAAGTGTTGTTGCTGCCAGCTATGCTTTTAGTGAAGCTGCCGGTGATTTTGCAGTTATGGTTAAACTCACACGAACTCTTTCCATCATCCCGGTCGTCCTTATCTTTTCTCTAATTCAGCTCCACATTCAGCATAAAAATAATCCATCTTCAATTAGAAAAAAAGTAAGCATTCATCGCTTATTTCCATGGTTTATTCTCGCTTTTATTGGCATGGCTCTGGTCAATAGTTTGGGGCTTTTTTCGGCTAACTTTAGCTTAGAATTAAAAGAAATCAGTAAATTTTTAATGGTTTCTGCACTTGCAGCCATTGGTCTTAATACAAATTTCCATGAACTAAAAAAATCCGGAGCAGGCCCAATGCTTCACGGATTTATTATATCTGCACTTGTTGTTATGGTTGCCATCAGCGTTGAATTCTTTATGGGCATAATCTAAGATTTATTTATACACCTCAAGTACGAGAATGCGCATTTCTTGATTCGAATCATTGACAAGACCATGACTTCCAAAGGGCTTGTTAACAATAACATCCCCTGATTCAACTGTCCTGTCCTCTCCATCGACTGTCATCATTCCATGGCCTTCAAGAATAATGTATAGTTCTTCATCATTCTTATGTTCGTGAATCCCGATGGAAGTCCCTGGCGGTAAGGTCAAATAATTCATAAAACGAATATTTGTTTCAAAATCTTTGTCCTTAAAAAAAGACACTTCTTTTACTGTCCCAATGCCGTCATGACAATGAACATTATCTTCCATAGGCAGTTTCAAAAAATTTTTTATTTGCATAAAATCCCTCCTTTTTATTTTACTATATTGATTGCTTTTCCACTCATATATGCCTTGACGTTTTCTACCGCTATATCTAACAAACGTTCCCTAGATTCTTTAGATGCCCACGCTATATGTGGTGTAATAATGATATTGGGAGCATGGAGTAATGGATTATCCGTTTGAATGGGTTCAGTCGAGGCCACATCAACAGCCGCACCTGCAATTTTCCCATCAATAAGTGCCTGTCGTAAATCCTCATCGACGATTAAACCACCTCTCGAATCATTGATAAGAAGGACCCCATCTTTCATTTGCTCAATTGAATCCTTATTAATCATACCTTGTGTTTCATTATTGAGTGGGCAATGTAAAGAAATGATATCGGATTCACTCAATAATTCTTCTAGGCTAACTTGCTGTAGTTTTTCATTAAGGTAAGCGGACTCTATGGGACTTCGATTGTATGCCAAAACCTTCATTCCCAAAGCATTCGATATTTTAGCTACACCTCTACCGATTTTGCCGAATCCGATAATTCCAATCGACTTGTTCATCAATTCTATTAAGGGGTACTTCCAATAGCAAAAGTCCTCACTTGCCGCCCACTCTCCATTTTTAACCGATCTAGAATGTTCTCCCACATGATGGCATAATTCCAAAAGTAAAGCTATTGTATATTGGCTCACAGCTTCTGTTCCATAGGTCGGAATATTGGTTACGATAATACCTCGCGCATTCGTAGCATCCATATCGACAACATTATAGCCTGTAGCTAAAACACCAATATATCTGACTTGTGGACATTGTGACAGAATCGATTCACTGATGATTGTTTTGTTGGTAAGTACAATGGGTGCATCTCCAATTCGCTCAACAACCTTCTCTTCTTCTGTCCGATCATAAATCTCTACATCACCTAATGCCCTTAGTCTATCCCAGGTCAAATCACCAGGGTTGACTGTATACCCATCTAATATTACAATTTTAGTCATCTTAACCCCTTTCTTCAGCATTTACTCTTTATTCATCTTCTAATAAGGCCCATGCGCGATGAATAACACGTTTTGTATTTGCCACAATAATATCTGCATCTTCATCTGAAGTTGGCATTACTTCCATTGATAAGACGTATGGATGATCTTGTCTAAAAAAACCTTCTGCTTTCAGTACCTTAAAAAAGCCCAATAGTTCTTCTGTATCATTGGCACTATTAGGATATCCGAATCTCGGATGCTTATCTCCATAGCCCGGATAGCCTTCTTTTACAACTGCGTTACCGATATGCAAATGGTTAATATAGGGTTTTAGTGTTTGTATTACAAATTTACTGGATTCATAGGTTGTCGGAAAATGGGATAAATCAACTAAGAGGCCAAAATTATCACACTCTCGTCGAACATCCTGTGCAAATTTTGCTGCATAAGGTGCCGGTCCTATGAGAACAGCTTTATCTAAATCATAGTCAAAAACTTCCAGATTCACAGTCATATCTTTTGTCGCTGCGTATTGGCAGACATGAACAGTTGTTTTTAAGAGCTGGCTATAGTTTTGGTCTTTTGTTTCTTCCGTCCATTTTCCGGCTAGAAAAGCAATGCCTTTAGAACCTAAATACTTGGCCTCATCTACCGCTTCTATCAATACTTTTTCTGCGTACGCTCTTTTATCTTCATCCAAGTCATTGGGATTAAGTCCTGAAGACAGAAGGGTCGGTTGTGCACCGTAGCAAACTGTCATATGGGATTGAGCCAATAGATCTTTCGTTTTCTTCCGCAACTTATCATCGTCGATTTTAGTAATCTCAATGGCCTCAAAAAAATCATCCGCTAAAAGCTTATGTAAAGATTCCATATAGTCATATCTTGCAGGCGGATAACTCATCCAATGAATAGTTCCCATCTTAAAAAACTTATGAATACTTTCTTTCACTATTAATCACTCCTCCTATTCTACTGAATCCATTTTCCAGGAAAATACATACTGAATATTTTTTGGCACGTCTATCTTAGGTTCTTCTAGTACTTCGAAGTATCCTTTGAAGCCCTTTTCCTTAATAGCGTGGTCAAAATGGGCTGCCGCTATTCCCATATCTATCCGCTGAATATCATAGGAAAAACTTTTACTATAACCCGGCGTACTATATTCATAGAAATGAAAGATTCCTTCGTCTAAAACAATTCTCCAAGGCTGTTTATTGGACGCCGAAGGACCTAATCGGACCATTTCAAGCGCAAAGGCAAACTCACCGGCTGTTTCTTTCGTCAGCGGAGTCGAAAAATCATTCTTATAAAAAAGTTCTTTCCACTCTTTTCTTTGGTCCGCTTTAATCATTTTACGCATGGCTAATTCCTTGATGTGCTTTTTCTCTGCAGCATAACCATAGGGTGTAATAATTGGAAACAGCTCATCGTCACCTACATTCATAGCGTTGGCAAATCCTTTGCGGTCAAAGGTTCCGCCTAACCAACATGTGCCGATATCCACGCTTGCCAAGTAAAGGATTAAGCTTTCAAACTCGTATCCTAAGGCCAATAGGGCCATCGGTTTGTTTTGGATGGTCGCACCTATATAATTCTTTGCGCCTTTAATGACACCATATGTTCCTAGTTTTTCATTATTGTCTCCATCTTGAAATTCTAAATAATGAAACTTTACTTGTGGACCAAAGGGATTTTCTAAATGCGATACAACATTCTGAAGCTCTTTTTTTAACTCATCTTCAATCACTCGGTCAGAGTAATTGCGCACGCTGTATCTTTTATTTACTGCTTCTTCTATTGAGAATTTTATATTCATTGACTGTTCTCCTTTATATACTCGTCAATCTCAAGGGGTTTTTGTTGCATTTTCCAATAAGGTGATTGTTTTTTTGTCACAATCTAGTTCCGCCTTAATTCCATATGGAAGAATTCCTATGGGTGATGCATGTCCAATGTTTACATTGTATAAAATGGGTAGTTGCTTTAAACCTTCTTCTTCTCGTACTACTTGTATCATGGCGTCTTTGTACTCGTCGTAATATGTTTCATCCTGGGGTTTTCCAACAATAATACCCTCAATCGCCTTTAATATACCTTGTGCCGCAAGATTACGAAATGTCCATTTCACAAAGTCCGGCGATGGTTTATCTTCACTGGTTTCAATGAAAAGAATAGCTCCTTCCCATTTATCCAGTGTCGGCCATATCTTAGTTCCTATACACATCATGAAGACATCTAAACATCCACCTAGTAAATGACCCACTGCTTTACCTTGGCCTTGAAGCAATTCATATCCATGTTGATCGGGAATGAGACTCTTTTTTTTCATCGTGTTTTCTTCGCTCCAAGGGATAAATTCATTAGACCACTCCGGGCTCGGCAAAATCTTATAGCCTTGTGCTTCCTTAAACAAGACATCCATTACGGCTGCTTTTGTATATTCAAACATGGATACATATTCACCAAATTCACACATAAGGCTTGGGCCATAAAAGGACACTAGTCCGGCTTTATACATCATGAAATGATTAATCGTTGTATCTGAGTATCCCATGAAAATTTTCGGATTATTCCGAATAACATTTATATCGATATAAGGCAAGGTGCGAATAGTATCATCACCACCTATAGCACAAAAAATCGCCGAAATCGATGGATCTTCAAATGCGTCCATCAAATCTTTTGCTCGAAGTTCAGGGTGCTTTGCTACAAATTCACTTCCCTTTAATGCATGGGGCATTGGAACAACTTCTAGACCAAATTCTTTTTCAAGGCGTTCTTTTCCTATATAATATTTGTGTATAAATTCTTCATCACCTAAACCTCCCCATGATAAACTCACTACTGCAATTCGATCACCTTTTTTTAGTCCTTTTGCTTTAATCATCTTTTCCCTCCTACGATTATCCTTATATGGCTTGGATGTCAAATCTATCTATATTTTATCATATTATAAAACAAATAAAACAGTTTCTATTGACAATACTGTGCGTCATACATTATAATGTAATAAAGAGGTGATGATATGGATGAAGCAAATAAAGTTCTCTTAAATATACAACAGGAGATGAAACGAGGCACCCTAGTTTTGGCCGTTCTTACTCAAATGGATAAGCCACAATATGGATATTCCCTCATTCAAGCACTCAATGACCAAGGACTCGCTATCGAGCAAAACACACTTTACCCCCTACTACGACGACTTGAAAAACAAGAACTTCTGGAATCGATTTGGCAAGTTGAAGATAACCGACCAAGACGTTATTACCAAATTAGTGAACAGGGGAAAACCATCCGAGATCTTCTCACAAAAGAATGGCATTCATTGAATGCTACCATGTCAAAACTTATAGGAGGTATGAAATGATATCAAGTTATTTATATACAATCGGAAAATATCTTTCACCCAAACAAAGGGATGAGATTTTACAAGAAATAGAAGCCAATTTATATGACTATTTGGAAGAGAATTTTGGAAAAAAAGACTATTCGAATGAGGAGTACGAACAAGCTTTTCGTTCCATGGGTCCCCCAAAGAAAGTCGCTGAAGCTTACATGAATTCTCCAAGGTGTCTTATTGGTCCTGCATATATTGATACTTACTGGTTAGTCCTAAAAATAGCTCTTATAGGTATGGCAATCGGATTGACCATCGCTAACTTGATTGCACTTTCTGACACAGACAATATCATTCATGTATTATATAGTACACTCATGAGCATTTGGCAAGCCGCTATGTCTACCTTAGGTATTGTTACATTAATATTTGTCATTATACAGCATAATGCCCCTGCTGAGCCGGAAAATGCGGATGAGGATTGGTCTTTAGACCTTCTTGAAACAGCGCCTGAACGTCACCAAAAAATAAGCGTATCCGAACTTGTTTTCGAATCTGTCTTTATTTGTTTTGCCCTTGTTATTCTCAATCATCCATCCCCAGCGATAATCATTTCTTTTACTGATAAGGAGATGATGCCCTTTTTAAATATGGCTGTGTTTGAGCCCTTTCTCCTTTGGATTAATGTAACCTTGGGTCTTAACTTACTATTAAATCTCTATTTACTTATTCGACGTAGCTGGCAAACGATGACTCGAATTTTCTCGATTTTGCTAGATATTGTTGGCGTCATTATTTTTGCTAAACTCATTATGACACCGGGCTGGTGGAATTTTCCATTACTTCGTGATACCCTTGCAGCAGAAAACATTGAACTTGGAAATGCCCTTAGTATAAGTTTTCGAATAACACTTGTTATCGTTATCATCATTGTAGGAATTGATGTGATTAAACATATTCGGGCCATGCTAATTAAAAAATAGAAGCCCTTGATATATTGACGCTCCTTCTATGTAGGCAGCTAAATCAATATATGCATATCTACCCCAAGTAGATACTTTGACAATATATCGGGAATCATTATCTCTGAGCAACTCAGTTATGACAACCCAATGGGCTTCATATTTTTTTAATTGATGATTCAATCCGATCAACATAGCAACCGGTGCATCTGCCCGAAGACCCTTTGTAATATATTCAACAATATTTTCCAGTGTAAACATCTCGCGGCTCTCCACTCCGAGCAAGTTTACACCTTTTTCTTTTGCAAAATTCTCGACGCCTTTTTTAAACTTACTTATTGGCCATATTCCTAATCCGATTTGAGTCAACGGAATATGACCAGGCGCTAAATGCGTATACATATCCTGCATATGGTCTACAAAATTTGCTTTACTAAAATCCGTATAGGAATAAAGCTTATTCTTGTTATGAGTATCTGAGCGCGACATATAAGCGACTATATTTGCAGCGGCAACGGTTCCACATGCACATTGTCTTGCCATTTTGCTTTCAAACCATTTTTGGTCGCCACCATAATAGCTAGCATTTTCATCCCATATTTCAACAAATTTTTTCGAATCGCTTAAAACTGCTATTTCCATATTTTTAATCACCTCAACATACACTTACAGTTCAAAATATGCTTGTTCTATAATCAGCAATTGTTTATTGTCAAGTATCTTTAGAACCCCCTTTGCTGAAAGGTTGGATAACTTCCGACTAATGGTTTCTCGTGTAACACCAACAAAATTCGCCATATCTTCTCGTGTCAATTGAAGATTAATAACAATCCCTTCCGGATTTTTTTGTCCGGTTTCTTGTATTAATCGCTGAATAAGAAAACGCAGTCTTGTATCTGCATCATTAGAAGCAATTGCACCGACTAACTTTTCAAGAGAAATAATCTTCTCATGTGCAGATTCTAAAATCCCAAAAACGATTTCTACATTTTCTTTTATAAATGCATCAAATCGTTGTTTTGGTATTGTGCAGATATAACTATCTTTTAAGGCAATAAGATCATAGGGCGACGTCACTTTTTTTAATAAAGATAACTCACCAAGACTATCACCATCATTCAAAATATAGAGTATTTGCTCTTTACCGTCTTCATTATAGGTCGTTGCCTTTAAACTACCGTGGTTGACAATATATAGGCGATTAAAGTCATCGCCGGTATGCATGACAATATCGCCTTTCTTATATTGTTTCCGTTCAATCAATCCTGTGATTGTTTCAATTTGATGATCATCTAAGTTTGAAAACAAAGAGACTTTCTTCGTGCACATTTTATGTCCACATGTTATGCATCCCTCTGCTGGAAATTTCAATGTTTCTTTCACTATATTTCCTCCTATCATTAAGACTGTATTTTCATTATATCATATTTCGTGTGAGGCAAATCACAGTTTCATTCGATAAATCATGTTATTCTTTACAAGAGATAAACATTCAAAAACATAGGAGGTCATTATGGAAAAATTTAATTTAAATCAAACAATCGGTGAAAGTGTAACACTGCATCCGGAACTTTTTCCTGTATATATGAAATATGGCGTCGATTTTTGCTGTGGTGGTGATAGAACGGTTCAAGAGGCTATCGAAAAAGATACGGATGCTAGTCAGCAATTAATCGCAGATGCCCAAGAGAAAATAGACGCATCATTACAGCTTTCTGTTGATTCAAAAACAATGAAACTTTCCGATTTTTCAACGGAGCAACTCATCGACCGAATCTTAACTCAACATCACACTTATTTAAAGGCAGAACTACCCATACTCTCTGAATTGATGTTCAAAATATTAACGGTTCATGGCGAAAACCACACTGAACTCTTTACTATTCATAAAATCTTCGGTAATTTAAAAACTGAGCTCGAAGGACATCTTGTCAAAGAAGAGGAATTCCTTTTTCCAAAACTTCTTGTAAAGGATTCAAATTGTAAAGCACTTATTGAAGAACTTGAGCAAGAGCATGATGGTGCAGGCGATGCATTGCATCAACTAACCGATTTAACAAATCACTTTACATTGCCCAAAGATGCATGTACAACTTATGAAATCGTTTATGAGAAATTAAAAGAGCTTGTCGCTGACATGTACATGCACGTACATACTGAAAACAATATTTTATTCAAACGTTTTGTATAGTTAAGAAGAAGGGAATCGGAAAGCCGATTCCCCTTTTTTTAAGCATCTTTCACCGCTTTTTTATTCTTATACATTTTTTTGTCTGCCGCTATATATAAATCGTCCATGGTCATCCCATCTATATACTGTTCATATCCAAAGCTAAACGTTAAACGCTTAATCACAGGATCCTGATATTTAGATAGTTGTTCTGAAATTTCATGAATAAAAAACTCAATATTGCTCAAGTCTTGAATAACGATTACCGAAAACTCGTCACCACCTAATCGAGCTACAAAACCAATTTTTTGAAATACTTTTTTTAATATCTGGGCAAAAACAATCAATATTTCATCCCCTTTATTGTGTCCATAATGATCATTAATTTCTTTAAAGGAATTTAGATCAAAAATGATAATACCGAAGTTCATATTGCTTTGCATTAAATGTGTCAAATAGGTCTCATGACTTCGACGATTATACAATCGAGTCAAAAAATCCTCCTCTGTCGGACTAGTTTCTAGAAAAATATAAATCACTAACAAGCCTAAAACAATGGATGTCCATGAAAAATGTAGTTTCGAATCAAAAAGCTGGACAATCATGCCTAATATGGGAATCAAAAAACACAAAAAATAGATTAAGGCTTCATAGGATATCATTTTCCTGATATTTTTCAAAACAAAATAAAGCATATACAAATATATACTTGCTAATACTAAGTAATGAAGCATTTTTAGGTCACCACTGCTATAACTATTGGTTTCTGGATTAATCCTAAAATATATAGGATAGAACACATTAATCACCAGGGCAATAAGTGTTCCTACACTTGCCTGTTGATAATATAAATATCGATAAATGCGTTTCGGATCTTTGAAGATTCTAAAATCAACATAAGAAAGTAGCAATCCACCAATAATGGGACCCATTAGAAAAAGAACAACATTCGTAATATATTCAAGAAAATACGCTCCTTGAAACGTCATTCCGTCAAAGATCCACGTCAACGGCTCCACAATAATTGCTGTTGCTGTTGCAAAAGCAATGAATTTTATTAGTCGCTTGCTAAATGTTTGTATTTTGGTCAGCCGAATGAATAAATACAATACATACAATATCATTAAGCCAAATATATTAATTTGAAACTGCACAAGATAGTTCATATACAGTCACCCGCTTTCTATTTGTTACTATCTCCAAGGATTTTTAGCTTTACTTGTACAATGCGATTATTTGTTATTTTCTCAATAGTAAATTCACAATTCTCTACTTTGATACTTTGTTGGACTTCTTCACTCGGAATATGTCCAAGCATATTAATAATCATTCCCGCAATTGTGTCATAATCTTCTGTTTCAACTTCAAAGTTTAATAACAGACGTTCATTGACAACTTCTACAGGAACACTACCGCGTATTAAATAGGTGTTCTCAGCAATTTTTCGTATATCTGGCTCATCTTTAAGGTCATATTCGTCATCAATCTCACCGACAATTTCTTCGATAAGGTCTTCCATGGTAACAATTCCGGAAAACCCTCCATATTCATCCACTAAAATAGAGATTTTCTTTTTTCCTTCTTGCATTTCTTTAAACAGATCATCAATTCTCTTTCTTTCGGGAACAAAATATGCCGGACATAATAACTTCTTAATTTCAACTTGGTCAAATCCAACCTTAAAAGCTTCTTCGATAAAATCTTTCATATATAGTATCCCGATAATATTGTCCCTCGTCCCTTCAAAAACCGGTATTCTAGAATGCTTGATGTGCAACAAATCGGGAAGATATTCTTTGATATTTTTTTCAACATTAATAACATAGGCTTCTGTTCTTGGCGTCATGATTTCCTCGGCAGGTTTATCATCAAGTTCAAATATGCTATTAATCATCCTACGTTCCGTTAGATTAATCGTCCCATGTTCTTGGGCTACTTCGACAAGTGAACGAATTTCTTCTCTTGACACTTTTTCTTCGAGGTCATCCTCTCGAATACCAAACAATCGCAAAAGCAAATTTGTCGATACAGACAAAAGTTTGATAAATGGAGTCACAATTTTTTGTACGACTATAATAGGTTTAACCGAGAAAAGGGCGATGGCTTCAGATTTTTTCAAGGCCAATCGTTTAGGAAATAATTCTCCAAAAACAAGGGTAAAATAAGACAAGAGAACTGTTACTAAAATTAAGGCAATATTCTGGCTATATGGTATATGCACTATATCAAGAAGTGCTGCAAAATCATCTGAAATTCCGGTTGCAGCATATGCACTTGAAAACAATCCGGCTAAAGTAATCCCTACTTGAATTGTTGATAAAAATTTGGTCGGTTCTTGTATAAGCTTTTCTACCGACTTCGCATTCTTGTTCCCCTTGTCTGCAAGCATTTTTATTTTATTTTTATTTATTGATACAATCGCCATCTCTGCAGATGCAAAAAATGCATTAATGAGCGTTAATGTTAATATCAGAACTAGATTAGCTCCTATCGTCATACTGTACCTCGTCTCTCCATAAGTTTTTAATTTAATTATAGGTTATTTTTGTATTGACATCAAGTAAACTTTATAGGGTATACTAAAAACATTAAATTAGGGAGGTAGTCGTATGATCCAATTGCATTTTGAAAAATTAGCTTATTTCAATCGATATCATGAGATTTGTTCTGTTTCTATTCCTTTTGCTCAAGGCGAATTTGTTGATATCAATCAACTTACTATTTATGACTCTTTAAATCAAATCACACCACATCAAACAAAAATTCTCTCAAGATGGCCAGACCATTCCATTCGTTGGATTTATATAGTATTTATGTGCAACCTTAAAGGAAACCTATCCACCGATTACTTTGCTAGCATCCACCCTCGGACATCAGATAGGCCCCAAATAACAAAAACACTTTCTTCTATAGAAACTTCGAATCAATCGCTTGACTTTAGGCTTCTTAAGGAAGATACTCTCCGTTTATATGACGGAATAAGTCCAATCGAATTTCATGTTCAAACGATGCTTTCCGATGCCCAATCAAACACTTATGTTGCCACTCTCGATAATTTGGAGCTTCAAACGCTTATGGATGGACCCTTACGTTACCAATATCGCGGATACGGAAAGCATCTTTTAGCACAAAGTGATACCGATGCTCCCGCTCAATTACTTGATTACGAGATGACTTTTACCTTAGACCATCAAAAACCATGGATACAAGTCGATTACCGATTAATCAATAAAACTGCTTCCCATGTTTCACTGAGCAAAATTGATGTTGCTATCACCTCTCATTCTCATAGTGATCCGTCAAAAAAAACCGCTAGTCCATCCGTCCTTGGCTCTCTTGCAACATCAAATTATAAAAGTAATATCGTCACATCCACATTGACAGAACCCCTCTCTCAACTTATTGACGGTGATTATCTAATGAAGGATGCCAATGAACATTATCCTGAAACTTTTTATGGGACAGCTTTTGTTGACTACTTCAACCAAGATGCCAAAGCAGGTTTATGCGCTACACATTATCAAGCTTATCAGAATTTTCCTAAGGGGATGACGGTCAATAAAGATGGCCTTGTCCTTGAATTATTACCCGATGTAGATGAACCCTTAACGCTTTATGCAGGCATGGCTAAAACACATACATATTTTTTACACCTTCATCAGGAGTCTATTGAAGATGATGCATCAACAAGTTATGATGACCTTGTCAACTATCTTAATCTTCAAAGTTTACAATTTCAAATGCCTGATCGTCCCACGCTCGATCCATCAATATACCAGTCAGCAGGCGTATTGGAAAACATCTACACCCAATCACCGTCTCCGGATATTGATCAAAAGATGCTCAATAAGGCCGATCGCCGTAGCCGTGGATTTGGTATTTTAAATTGGGGCGACGCACCGGATATGAACTATACAAATCAAGGCCGCGCTCAGGGCAATCTGGTCTGGACCAATAATGAATATGATTTTCCTCATGCTGCCATGTTACTCTATACAAAAACCGGCGTCCGTCGCATGATGGATTATTGTTTAGTCGCAGGACGGCATCAGATGGATGTTGATGTATGTCACGCTCCTGATCTAGGATTACGCTACCAAGGTCAAATAGAACATAGTGGCAACCATCATACCGGAGATGTCAAACCTTGCCATCAATGGGTTGAAGGGCTCCTTGATTATTATCACTTAACCGGAGAAGACACAGCCTTATCCACAGCTTTAGGTATAGGGGAAAACATTCTCAAGCTTCTGACACTTCCCAGATATGCCCAAAGTGGTGGAATCAATGCACGTGAGACAGGTTGGGCAATGCGTTCACTTATCGGACTATACAAAGAAACGCATGACGAAAAATGGTTGGCTCCAACACAAAAAATCATTCAACAATTTAAAGAATGGTACGACACATATGGTGGTTGGCTTGCGCCCTATACCGATCACACTGTCATTCGTGTTCCCTTTATGATTTCTGTTGCTGTCGGAAGCCTTATGCGCTATTATCGCATTCGTCCGGATGAATCCATACGCGACTTGATCATTCATGCCATTGACGATATGTGCGAAAACTGTATGCTACCGGATGGATCTTTTTACTATAAAGAACTTCCAAGTTTACAGCGTCCGTCTTATAACACCCTTGTCCTAGAAGCTTTAGCAATAGCATACGAGTTGACATCCGACAAAAAATATTTAACTGCAGGACTTAAAACATTTGAAAAGCTTGGTCAAGACGGGACGCCGTCAGCAGGCAAGCGCATATACGACACATTTACCCTCGTTACCGGAGGACTAAGTCCAAAAGCATTTGCCCAATCTTACCATGCACTTGCCTTCTTCTACAAACAGTTAGAAGAAAGCGAATAAAAAAGATAAACAAAAAACTCCGATTTCAAATCATATTCATTTGAAATCGGAGTTTCTAATTTACACTACTGCCCAATGTTTTTTTACATATTTTATAATAAAAGCAGATACAATTGCAATCACTGTCAAGAATGCATATAAGACAATGTATGCGGTCGTTTGCGAAAATATATTTCCTAAATACTCTGTTGACATACCATTGGTTACAACGACAGTAAAATCAACAAAGGTATGGATAACTAAGCAAACTGCAATTCCGATCAAGTCTTTTCCTTTGAAAACAAAATAAAAAACTAGAAGACTCAGTGCCAAATGCAAAATCATTGTAAGTACACGCTCATATCCTGCAAGATAAAATATTGTGCTACTTGAGTTCAGCAAGGTCTCTCTAACAGTAACCAGGCCACTCACATCAATACCTTGGTTTTGAACTTGTTCCGTCATAATATCAAAGCTACCCGTGTTAATCATCACAATATAAACCAAATTATTTATATAGGTCAATCCAACGATAATAATCGCTTCAATCCCACCATGTCCAAGCCCGGCTGCAACGCCTCTTTCATAGGTCAACTTTTTGCGCAAAATCTTTGCCACACCATATCTACCAATAACTTCGAACAGGCCTGCTGTAAAGGATAATATAAAACAATACACCAGAAAATTATTTTTAGCAAATTTTTGAAAATCCGAATTCCCTGAAAGCACATTGAGTATCGGTATACGTATCAACATCTGTAGCACAAAAAATCCGGCTGCTCCTAACAGCCATGCTGTCCATACACCTTTTCCTTTGTTCCTAATTCCATAAATAATCCAAACAATAATCGGTAAAAATAAACTGAGTAACAAGGTGACAATAACCGCAATAATTGTACTTGTACTTATCATTATATCCCTCCTCGATTTAATTACTTATATTATACCTTTAAGCTATTAAATAAAGCAAGAATCTCTTTGTGTTATGGGTTTATGTGGATTACATCTGTTCAAAATACATTAAATCTCGAAAAATCTATCATTTTTCCTTGATTTTAGTTGATATAATGTTATAATTATAAAGAGCTATGTAAAATCAATATTGAATTTGCAAGCTATTTATTCAAACTATTATGGGACCCAAATCGTCAACCAGGCCATATTTGGCCCGCACTAAATTTTTAGGAGGAAATAAAATGACTAAAGTAGCAATTAATGGTTTTGGCCGTATTGGTCGTCTTGCTTTCAGACAAATGTTCGATACAGAAGGGTATGAAGTCGTAGCCATCAATGACTTAACAGATGCAGCGACGCTTGCACACTTACTTAAATATGATACAGCTCAAGGTCGCTTCGAAAAAGAGATCACGAGCTCAGATAACTCAATTACCGTAGAAGGCAAAGAAATTACTATCTATGCACAAAAAGATCCTAGAGACCTTCCATGGGGAGACTTAGACGTGGATGTTGTCCTAGAATGTACAGGATTCTTTACAACATTAGAATCTGCATCAGCACACATTGAAGCCGGCGCAAAAAAAGTTGTTATCTCTGCTCCAGCAAAAGGCGACCTAAAAACAATTGTCTTCGGAACAAACGAAGATATTCTTGACGGTTCCGAGAAAGTTATTTCTGCCGCTTCTTGTACAACAAACTGTCTTGCACCAATGGCAGACGCACTGAATAAGCTAGCACCTATTGATTCAGGTTATATGACAACAATCCATGCTTACACAAATGACCAAAACACACTTGACGCACCACATAAAAAAGGTCTTAGAAGAGCAAGAGCTGCTGCTCAAAATATCGTTCCTGCTACAACAGGTGCCGCTGCTGCAATCGGTTTAGTTATTCCAGAACTTAAGGGTAAACTAGACGGCAACGCTCAACGTGTGCCGGTTCCAACAGGTTCATTAACTGAACTTACTGCTGTTGTTAGCGCAGATGTTACCGCAGATGATATTAATGCTGCTATGAAAGCTGCTGCAAACGAATCATTCGGTTACAACACCGATGAAATTGTGTCTTCAGATATTATTGGAATCAAATATGGTTCATTATTTGACGCAACGCTTACCAAGGCAACTTCTCTTGGAAATGGCAAAACATTAGTAAAAGTCACTTCATGGTATGATAACGAAAACTCATACACTAGCCAAATGGTACGTACCATCAAATATTTTAACGAACTATAATTTTTAAAAAACTATAAATAAGAAGGAGACGAC
>DDQW01000091.1:27773-76845 GCA_002342805.1 Clostridiales bacterium UBA2432
GTCGTCTCCTTCTTATTTATACATGCATGCCTATTTGAGAATATCTAAGTTATTAAATAAAGCAAGAATTTCTTCCCGTGATTTCGCAGGTGTCTTTCCCTCATATTTTTTAAATACACTGGAAAAATAATTTTCATTATTAAAGCCAACCATTTCTGATATGTCAATCAAGTTAAGATCAACTTCCAAAAAAAGTTTCTTTGCTTGACGTATTCTGTATTTGTTTAAATAGTCCGTCACTTTTTCGCCATTTTCTTTCTTAAATACACGATAAGCGTATTCTGGATTTAATTCAATCTCCCTACAGATATCTTCTGCCGTAAGCTTTTGATAATAATTATGATTGATAAAATTTTTCATAGCATCACTTATATAATGGCCTGTCGCATTCATATTATTATTGGTTAAACTAAAGACCTGCTTTAAAATACCCAACATATATATTTTGGCAACAATCTGCCAATAAGGCTCTTTACTCACATAAGATTTCACGATTTTTCTGAATAAGTACTCTACTTCACTCTCATGCGGAATCTGCACATAATTGGGCAACTGGTATCCTCCTGTAAATATAGGATTCGTTCGTATATGGTCTTTGTGAGTGAGCTGGTGTCCAAAAAGGGTTAAATAGGTTTCTGCATTTTGATAATAATCATAAATCCAATCCTTATCTTCAAAATAAAAAAAGTCACAATGAAACCAATAGAACTCACCTGATGTGTCCTCATCAAACCATAACTCATGAGGCGTATCCGGCGTTATAATTAGCAAGTCTCCTTTTTTGATTTTGTATTGTTGCTTTCCAATGATTGCATTTGCCGTTCCTTTAAAACAATACATAAATTGATGGTCATAGATTCTTCGCACACGATTGC
Source organism: Clostridiales bacterium UBA2432 (assembly GCA_002342805.1). GTDB lineage: Bacteria > Bacillota > Clostridia > Lachnospirales > Vallitaleaceae > UBA1351. The sequence continues at coordinate 28,649 of DDQW01000091.1, forward strand.
GCCAAGCATCTCTATGTTGAAGGCCTGCTTCTCTAATAAATGGGCATAATTCATCAAATGAAAATTCTGTTCGTCTATTCACTCTGCACCTCTTGAACTTGTCTAACCTTATTTTTTAGTTTTACTTCAGTTAAAATAACTGCTGTTAAAATAATCGTTCCACCAATAATTACTCTTGTCGTTAATGCTTCAAATCCAAAAATAATGGAAAACAAGGTTCCAAAAAGACTTTCCATAGACATTATAATACCGGCTTTAGATGCTGTAGTTTGTTTTTGTGCACTCGTTTGTAAAAAATAACATAGGCAGGTACTAAAAAAACCTAAGTAGATGACCGCAGGCAATCCTATCGTATAATCCACCTGATAAAAATTCCTTGGATTTTCAAGGATTAATCCAATTAGAGATAAAATGCCGGCTACCGATATTTGCACAAAAGCAATCGTCATAGCTTTGCTCTCACTTACTGCTATTCCTAAGTAGGCAATATGAAGCGCAAATAAAATCGCACAGATCATCACATATAAATCTCCCAGATTTAAAGAGATTGACCCTTCCGGAGAAACCGTCAAGACGGCCACTCCAAAAAAAGTAATCACTGCCAAAATAACTGTTTTTATTTTTGGCTTAGTTTTGGTAAGTGCCCACACAATAAAGGGAACAATCACAACATTGGTCGCTGTAATGAATGCACTATTTGAGACAGTTGTCATACTTTGTCCGATTGTTTGGGAGAAAAAAGCAAAGAAAAGAATAACCCCTGCAATTCCACCACGAACCCATTCTTTTTTTGTGATTTCCTTTAACTTATTCTTCATAAACATCAGCAATGCTAATGCTGCAATAGGAAAACGGAAAGCCATAATAATCATAGGTGACATCCCTGACCCAATGGCGTATTCTGTTGCAATAAATCCGCTACCCCAAATCATCGCCACCAGTAATAACATCATATCTGCCTTAAATCGAAAATTTTTCATCTTAGCCCTTTCATATTTTGTACGTTTTCTCATTAACTTTATAGGTTATTTTTTTATCTATAGACTCCGCTTTAATGATAACATCTTCATGCGTAATTCTTATATGCAAAGGTACTTGTTCCCAAATGATGGAAAACTCAATATAGTCCCAATGTTTAGGAAGCCTTGGATTAAAGGTGAGAATACCCTCACGATCAACTGACATTCCTCCGTAGCCTAGGGTTACCGATTGCCAAGTTCCTCCTGTTGAAGCTGCATGAATTCCTTCTCTTGTATTTCCTTGGTTATCATAAAGATCAACATAAGCAGAACGTTCTAGATAATCATAGGCATGTTGTTCCTTTCCAACACGTAAGCCCATCATACAATGGATACTAGGACTTAAGGAAGAACGATGTAAAGTACGTTGTTCATAATACTCATAATTGACTTTTTGTGTTTCTTTGTCGAACTCATTCTCCAGCAAAAACATCAGCATAACAACATCAGCCTGCTTTAATATACAGGTCTGACTCCGCTTAATACCTTTTAAGGCATCGGGTAACAAGGGCATATTATTGGCATCCCACTCATGAATAATGGCATGTTTCAAATCAAAATAACCTTCAAACTGTTCAATCAAACCACTGGTATTATTCAAATAAATTTTTTCGCTGATAGCATACCATTGTTCATATTCTGATTCTGTCATTTGAATTTTTTTAAGTAAGGCATAATATACTTGAGATTCATCTTGTTTGTAACGTGTCAGGTATTCTAATGCCTTACGGATATTCCACTTTGCTAGATGATTGGTGTAGGCATTATTATCGACCGGTTCATGCCACTCATCGGGCCCGGTCACTTGATTAATCTCATAGTGGTCTTTTGTCGCACTATACTCTAAACGAGAAATCCAAAATCTTGCCGTTTCCACTATAATCTCAAGCCCTTTTTCTTTAAGAAAAGCTTCATCTTTGGTAAAACGATAATATCGGTCAACGCCAAATGCGACGGCAGCCGTCACATGATGCTCATAGTCCGCTACATAACACCGATAACAAGATCCGTCCGGTTCCACCGTCCAAGCCGGACACTCTTCATCTCCTGTATCTGCAGATTCCCATGGATACTTTGCACCTGCATATCCGTTAAGCTTGGCATTTTCTCGCGCCTTATCAATCAAGTTATATCGGTAAGTCACCAGATTTTTTGCAACACCCGGGAAAACATAAGTGAAAAAGGGTAGTATGAAAAGTTCTGTATCCCAAAAAGCATGTCCACCATATTCTTCACCATGCATGAGTTTTGCGCCGATATTCGTTCGGTCATCATCCATACTCGGAGTACTCATTAACTGAAAAATATTAAATCGAAGGGCGTGCTGCAACTTATCATCGCCCTTGATAACAAGGTCTGCCCTCGTCCATAGACGCTTATACTCTGCTTGGTGCACTTCAAATTCATTGTCAAAACCGCGCTCTAGAGCTTGCCGTAAATCATGGCTTGCATCATAAACGACAGCATCACTATCACGCCCTGTACGTATGCTTGCATATTTTTCAATCATAATTGTCTGCTTTTCTTTTACTTGTGCATCAATAAACTCACAGGCAACTTCACCGTATCGTCTGAATTTTCTGCTTTTTAAGATATTATTTCCTGCCATATCATAAACGGCAACCGCTGTTGTTGTTGCAATGGGTAATTTGAAGTCCCGTGTTTGACTAAGTATGCTAGCGCCAAATTCATCAATAGGCTCTACTTCTAATGTCTCTAAATGTTTAACTCTAAATCTTGGGAAGTCCATAAAATTGGTTACACTTGCATCAATAATGTTTTCAAATTCAAAAAGCCCTTGGTAATTTATTGGTGTCAAATAAATGCGTAATAAACCAAGATTATTATGACCACGACTAAGAAATTTTATAAGCTCGACCTTTGTTTTTCGTCCATCATGAGCTGTTGTCACGTAGTGTTTAGCTAAAAAACCCTTTTTCATATCTAAGACGCGAATATATTCATCTAAGGATTGGCCACTTTCAATGCCAATCGGGTCGCGTTTGTAATACATCTTAAGCTTTGTCCAATCCGGAGTATTGCATAATTCTCTCTGAAATGCCTCGGATTTATCAAAAACACCGTGAATATAATTGGCCGGAAGGGACGAACGCACATCACCTTCTTCATGACTGGCCCGATTACCCATATAACCACTAGCTAAGCCAAAGATAGATTCATAGGCCAAATTTTTCTGTGCGTCATAGCCATCTTCGATAACCAGCCATTCATCCTCAGATAAATAAGAGGCTACTTCTTCTGAAAACAAGTCTCTTTTGAACATAATTTACCTCGATTCCTCTATTCTATATGCTAACAGTTTAGACGCTTCTATAATTTCATTCTCCACATCAACACAGCCTTTAGTTAACGCAAAGGGTTTTATAACTAGGTCAAATGTAAAGTTCTTTGTTATAGCCTTGTATTGGTTCATCCGATCCGGACCACAGCTTTGGCTTCCAAGTCCTGAATTAATCATATCGCAATTGACAATCAAATTCGAGGCTTTTTTAAGATCTGCCTGATGCTTCGCTCGGTTTAATTCAATATCTGTCGTATCTCGAACGCTAAAATCCATGTTCTCGCTGGCAAACTGAATTCCACCCTTTTCACCCGATAAAGATGCCCAGCTAACATTGGTACGATTTCCATTTTCTTGAGGAACCATATAAGGAAAGCTTAATTGCTCATAAGGCATTGAATAAACACCTGCATATGCATTTTCCCTGCTGTCGCGATAACATTCCCCAGGGCCTTCACCCTTATAGGTCACATTGGAAAAACTTTTTGAAGCTTCTAATTGTAGGCCAATTTTCGGCAGATGCTTAGGTGCAGGGCCCACAAATACACCGGACCATTCTAATCGAATATATCCATCTTGGGAAATATGATAGGTTAAATTCGTATTACATCCCCAACTAAGTCCGCGTGCACCTACACGCCCATGTACATCCACTTGTACTTCACAATCCGATTGTTGGTATTTTATTGAGTATACATTCATTGTCATCGCATGTAAATGCTGAAGTTCCCAATTTTCTTCATTTTTTACATCATTATCCGTATAAGCTCTAAAAAAGTTAACTTTAGGACCTTTCTCTATTTGTCTTACGCCATTCATAATTAAGTTCTGAATATATCCATCTTGTTTTGATATGCTAAGTTCAAATGTTTTTCCAATCACCTTTAATATACCGTTTTTTTCTTCAACATCAAGGGATTCTTTAATTCCAATTATTTCTTGAACCGTTTCCTTCAAGCTAAGGACATGATGCCCAAGGACTGTGCCCTCTGACCATCCGTTCATAGGCTGTCTAAATGTAAATTCAAGATGAAGATATGCTTGCATTTCTGATTCATAAGCTAATAGTTCTCCAGGGATATGCACAAATCCTTCTTCTTGGGGCCCAATTATAGGCATCGCTTCTGTTAAGCTAAGAACTTGTTCATGATTATGTAACAATTTATAGGTAATATCAATCATAGAAGTATCTATAAAATCAAATCGGTTTTTCACACCTACTTTTGCTTCTCGAACATCCCAGCTTGTGACCTGTATATGCTCAATCAACTTGGCATATTCTTCCAATCCTGGCGTTGGTTGATTATTGGCCATAACCATACCGTCCATACAGAAATTTCCGTTGTGAAAATCTTCTCCAAACTCTCCTCCAAAAAGAAAACGTTCTATTCCACATTCATCTTTTTGATATACCCCTTGGTCTTTAAACTCCCAAATAAAGAAGCCTTGTATTCTGTTGGATTTTTCCATCAGTTCTACATATTCTTTTAAGCTCCCCGGTCCATTACCCATGGCATGTCCGAATTCACATAGGATATGGGGTTTCTTAATGTCTTCCCTATCCAATTCGTAGAGCTTACCTACACTTGAATACATTGTACTCGATACATCAACAGACTCATTATAAGCATCACCTTCATAATGGACCGGTCTTGATGGTTCATGCTTCTTGCACCATTCATACATGGCCTTAAAATTCACACCATACGCCGATTCATTTCCTAATGACCACATAACAACACATGCATGATTCCGATCACGCTCAACCATTCTCTCAACTCGATCAATATATGCATCCTGGTATATTGGGTCATCACACATGAGCGTGTCTGTTTTGACCACTTCTAAACCATGACTTTCAAGGTCTGCCTCATCTATCACATAAATACCCAAGGCGTTACATAGATCATAAAAAAACGGATTATTGGGATAATGGGATGTTCGAATGGCATTCATATGGTAGTCTTTTATTAATTGAAGCTCTGCTAAAGTCTCCTCATAGGTAATAGCACGTCCTGACCATGCACTATATTCATGGCGGTTAATCCCTTTTAGCATGAACCTTTTACCATTCAGCCGCAAATCGCCTTCCACAATTTCAAGATGTCTAAATCCGACACGTTGGGGAACAACTTCACAAATACTGCCGGTATGATCTCTTAGCGTAAAAACGAGGGTATACAGCTTAGGCGTTTCACTGGTCCATGGTAAGATTTCTTCTATTGCGATAGGTCCTTTTAATGGCACTTCTTGAATCTCTTTATGGAGTTTATCCTCATCATAAATCCTTAAGGATAGTTGTCCTTGCCCTTCAATACTGATATTCGTATTCAAATAGCCTGTTTGTGTTTTCCAATCGTAATCCGGATCCAATATTAAATTCTCAATAAAACATGGTTTACGTTCAATTAAATATACATCTCGTATTATGCCACCTAGCCACCACATATCTTGAGCTTCCAAATAAGATCCGTCACAATATTGATATACAATCACGTGAATATCATTTTCACCCACACGTAGTGCTTTACTAATATCAAATTCACTGGGATATCGACTTCCCTGAGAGTATCCAATCAATTGTCCGTTAATATATACATGAAAGGCACTTTCAACCCCTTCAAAGCGAATGGCAAGCCTATCCGGTTTTTGTGCTAATGTAAACGTCCTATGATAAAGGCCTGTCTCATTTTGATTTCCCGATACATAAGGGACATCTACAGGAAAATCATACCACATATCTGTATAGACAAACTTTCCATGACCTTCAAACTGCCAGTTTTTAGGAACTTGAATCGTGTCATAATCTTTAAGTTCACTCAATCGATCCAAATCGATGAGAACCGGCGATTCATACCATTTAAAATCCCATTCTCCATTTAACATCTTGACTCGCTTCGAATATGCCTTGTCATACTTTAACGCTTTTTCTTCATTTTCATATGGGTAAAAATGTACGCGACTCTTCTCTCTGTTTCTTGATAAAACTTTATAATTATTCCAATCATTATCATTTATGTTTAATATACTTTTTTCTCGTATCATGTTTATTCACCTTAAGTCTCTCTATATATTCTCATATCATTCCTACATTATTTAATCCCTGACATTGATACACCTTCTACAAATCGTTTTTGGAAGAATAGATAAATAATTAACACCGGCAAAATAGTCACCGCTGTCGCAGCAAACAAACCACCATAGTTCACCGTGTTTTGTCCACTAAACATATTTAAGGCCACGGCCAAAGGCATTTTATCCTTAGTATTTAAGACTAAGTATGGCCAAAGAAAATCTTCCCAGTTCCACAAGAATAAAAATATGGCCAAGGCTGAGATCATATTCACTGACAAGGGCACCGCAATTTTATGAAAAATCGTAAATTCCCTTGCACCATCAATACGGGCTGCATCAATTAATTCATTGGGTATTCCACTGATCATATACTGTCGCATCATAAAAATACCAAAAGATGAGTATAATGTCGGTAAAATAATAGCCCAATATGAGTCGATTAAATTCGCTGTATTTATCATCTGATACAAAGGAATAACCATAATCAAATAAGGCACCATCATGGTAAATAATATGATGGAAAAAACGAGTTTTTTTCCTTTAAAATCAAATTTTGCCAATACATAACCACATAATAAACTTGTATAAATTCCTATTGCCGTTTTTACTGTTGCCAGGAAGATAGAATTCATAAAGTATCTTGCAATATTAAAACTTTCAAATATATCAAAATAATTTTCAATCGTCCAAAGATGTGGAAAAAAGGTTGTTGGAACCGATGTAATCTCCTTACTCGTCTTAAAAGTTGATAACATCAACCACAAAAATGGCAAAAACATAATTAAACCACCAAGAATCAAGAATCCTTTTAGTACATATGAACTTATTTTTTCTATTTTCATGATTCATCACCTCGAGACAATACTTTTAATTGGATTGCAGTAATCAACAATATAATGATAAATAGAATAACAGATAGGGCCGATGCATATCCAAATCGATAATTCTCAAATGCTTCATTATAAATCATATAGGAAATAACATAGGTTGCCGTTCCCGGCCCACCTTCTGTCATCACAAATATTTGTACAAAAGATTGGAAGTAAGAGATTAACGACGTAATTACAATAAAAATAATTGTGGGCTTTAACATGGGCACTGTGATGTGTCGAAAACTTTTATATCCATTCGCTCCATCAATACTGGCTGCTTCATAGAGGCTCTTAGGAATATTCATCAGCGCCGCCATAAAGATAACAACAGCATACCCAACATCTTTCCATGCTGTCATAAAGATTACCGCCGGCATGGCCAATGTCTTGTCCATCAGCCAGTTTTTGCCTACAATACCAAATGCTGCCAAAATCATATTCAACAATCCGACCCTTGGATGATATACCCATTCCCAGACCATAGAAACCGCTACAATGGGCATGATCACAGGTAAAAAATATAAGCTCCGAAGAATACCGTCATTCTTTTTCATGGCATAAAGACCTGCTGCAATCACTAATCCAAGTCCTGTTCGAAGTATAATCAAAGAAGAACTGAAAACAAGTGTGTTTTTAAGAGAAATCTTAAATAAGCTAGAACTTAGAATCGATATATAATTTTCAATGCCTATAAAATCCATAGTTCCTTGTAATGGATTCCAGTTACTGAAACTACCGATAATTCCATATCCCAAGGGTATAAAAAAGAATATAATATTAAAGATAATAAATCCTGACATTGCTACAAATACGATTAATTTTTTTTGATCATCGAATAGATGATGTTTTATTTTTCCAATCATCGCGCTCTTCCTTTTCTACTAAGAAAAGACAATAAGACACCTACAAACTTCACGATATCTTATTGTCTTATAATTTAGTAAGCCTTAATTAAAAGCTGCTTGTTCCATTTGATGCAATTCACTGACATCAATTGATTCGGCACTTATTTTCGCCTCTGCAACCGCTTCTGCTACCGGAACTCCTGTTAATGCTGATTCAAGCATTGTTCTATAGACTTGCTCTAGGCTACTCGGTACAATGACAACTTTTGCATTACCTGAATTATAGGCTTGTTGAACCGCGTATCCTGCTGTACCTTCTTCATAGACAATATCAACATTTGTGTTGTTCGCCGCTCCTGAATTCCCTTTAACTATAGCTGTAACCGTTTCTTCATCGGTTAACATAAATTCAACAAAATCATTAAGCACTTCGTATTTTTCATCAGAAACATTTTTACTGATACCAAAGGTTAACTCTGCGAAGGCATTTGTAATACCCGGAACAGGAAAAGCATGAAGTTCAGATTCTTCCGGAGCCCAAAATTCCATCCAGCCTGCTCCATAAATAAATGCTGCCGAATCTTGGTACAAAGTATCTTCCGGACTATTTTGTCCATAGGTTAAATAATCCATGTAGCCTGCGTCGGTCCAGTCAACGACTTGTTGTAAAGCTTGTTCACTAAATACTGCACCATTTTCATCAGTCAAACGTTCCCCTGCTTGATAAGCTAAGTCGTATAGCATATGGAAAGAATAATCATATCCGATGATTCCATTTGCAGGATCATTATACTTCACACTTTCTGCAAAAAATTCATCCCATGTTGATGGAATACTCTCCATCTCCCCAACAATTTTTTTATTTGCATACATAATCATGCTTGTAAATAAAGTCGGAACCACAATTGGTTTCCCATTATCGCCAAGATACATATCTGTTGTTGTTAGTTGACTCATTGTCTCTTCAGAGAGATTAAGCTCTTTCGAAATTGGACCTAAGGTATCCATATAGGCTGTGTGGACATAAAAGATATCCGGTCCCCTGCCATTATTGACTTCAAGTGGTAATTTTGTAAAATAGTCCCCCCAGGGTTGCTGTTCAATAACGTAGTTAAATGTTTTTCCTTCTGCTTCCATTGCTGATTTATAGTTTTCAAACATATTGTAATAAAACGAATATTCAACATCATCGCCTGGAATCCATACCACAATTTCTTCTTCTAAGCTATTCGATGCATTTGTATTTTCTTCTGTTTCCGTTGAATTTGTGTCGCTGTTTCCACAGCCTACCATCGATATCATCAAAACAAAAATCAATAAACCCGCCAAATATTTTTTCATAATTTTTTCTCCCTTTTACAGTGGATTAGATTTATAATTGCTACATTCGAATGTAAATTACATTTATATATTACCATGAAGATTTCATTTTCCACAAAAAAAAAAATGTATAAAACTTATAAAAAATCGACATTTGTTTCTTTTCTATAAGTTATATACATCTTCAGATGTTTGAATTGTCTCTATGAGTTTCTTGAAACTAACCGTTTGATACTTATTTTTATGAAATACAATATGATTATAATTTTTCAGCTCTAGATTATTTACTTTGACTTCTCGTAGAATCCCCTTTTCTAATTCTTTTTCAACCTTTAATTTCGGTAATACGCTAATTCCTAAATTATGTTTAACCGCTTGTATAAGAGCCGGACTATTGACGCTGGTCCATACAGGATTCACCTTAATATCATGCAATAATAAGGCACTGTCAAAGACATCCCGAATGGCACTGCCTTGCTCTCTAAGCAAGAATTTTTCTTTCACTAGTCTCTTAATATCAACACTTTCTTCTTGTGCAAAAGGATGGTTCAAGGAACAAATAACTGAGAGTTCATAAGATGAGAATGGAATTTTTATCAAGTCATCATTGTATACGACACCTTCGACTAATCCAAGATCAACTTTGTTATCATGAACCATCTTTTCAATATTTCGGGCATTTTCAACAATTATTCGCGTCGGCGTTTGCGGACAAAACGTCTCAAATCTAGACAAGGCACCTGGCAAAATAAAGTTAGCAATCGTAATACTTGACCCAATTTTAATCAAGGCGCTCGTTTCTAATTCTTGCGTGTTTTCTCCTAATTCATCATAGAGTTCAAGAATTTTTTTCACTTTAAGCAAAAATAGCTTTCCGCTTTCATTTAAAAAAAGTTTTCTTGATATCCGATCAAACAGTTGAATACCTAAGTCATTTTCCAACTCACTTATTGCATTGGAAACAGCCGGCTGTGTAATATATAATTTTTCTGAAGCTTTGGTAATACTTTCCACTTCACATACGGTCTTAAAAATCCGTAAATGTCTTATTTTCATATAATCTCTTCTTTCATAACTATTAAGTGATGCATTTGATTATATTATATTATTTTACTTATTAACTGTCTATAGTTATACTTAAACTAGGTTGAATAAATGACTTGGGAGGATAATAAGCATGGTAAATCGAAAGATCACACTCTATTTTTTGCTTTTCAAAATCACCTTCTCAATTAGTGCTTTTACCTTTGGAGGGGGTTATATTGTAATCCCTATGATGCGAAGATATTTTGTGAAGGAGCATAAGTTCATCAGTGAAAATGAATTGTTAGATATGGCAGCCATTGCACAATCCACACCAGGTGCCATTGCTGTTAACCTAGCTGTATTAGTGGGATATCGTATCGCCGGAATTCTAGGCGCTATAATAACTTGCATTGGAACTGTATTACCTCCACTTATTATACTATCATTAATCTCTATTTTTTATAATGCTTTTCGCAACAATCGTATTATTACCGCTGTATTAAAAGGTATGGAAGCAGGAGTCGCTGCAATTATTGTTGATATTGTTATCGATATGGGAAAAGAAATTGTACAAGAGAAGAACTGGATATTGACCCTATTGGCTCCTAGTGCCTTTATAGCCAGCTTTATCTTTAATATAAATGTACTCATCATTATAATTTTCTGTGCATTGATTAGTTTTTTACAAGCTTTCGTAAAATCTAGAAAAGGAGTTCTTGAAAATGAATAATATTGTTTTAAACTTACTCATATCTTTTTTGCAGATTGGTTTATTCAGTATTGGAGGTGGGTATGCCATCTTACCCCTGATACAAGCACAGGTGGTTGACTCTCATAATTGGCTTACGCTTCAAGAATATACGGATATTATTACAATTTCACAAATGACTCCGGGACCCTTGGTCGTCAATGCCGCTTCATTTGTTGGTATTCGTATTGCAGGCATCCCCGGGGCCATAGTCGCTACATTCGGAAGTATTATCTCCGGTTTCATCTTTTCAATTTCCTTACATGATTTTTTTAAACGCCATGAAAATATTGATAGTATCTCCAATGTTTTAAATGGTCTACGTTCTAGTGCTCTTGGTCTCATTGCCTCTGCTGCATCAACGATAATCATGATTGCATTTTTAGGAACGTCGACATTCGATTTTAGAAATTCAAAGATTAACATTATGGCTATTATTGTATTTTTTATATCTCTTCTCGCATTGAGAAAACTGAAACCAAATCCAATATTGATTATTCTTCTAACCGGGTTTATTGGTTTGCTTATTTATTAAAGCTAGCTTCGTATGTCGCTATATACTCATCTACTTTGATTTTTTGACAAAGTTCTTCAATAAGATCGTAAGGAATTTGATCCATTTTCTTAAATCGTATACAGCTTTTCCCCATATCTAGTTTGCTAGATACTCTTTTTTTGTATTCTTCTTTAAACCATTCCTCAACTTCAGGCTTTGCATAAATCCCCATATGATAAAAGGAAATATAGCTCTTTTGTGACGCGAGACTCATAAATGGTAATGGTTCTCCCGGAGACGCATGGTATCCTTTAGGATATATGGACAAAGGAACCACATAAGCTATCATTCCGTAAGCCATTTGTTCTTCAAAACCCTTTGGAAGATTATTGATAATACATTCTCGCAACTTTTTCATCGGTTCTTTTCGATCATTTGGAAGATCACTTAAATATTCACTTACCGTTTTTGCATCAGAATTCATCTTGCACCTCCCTGCTTTCATTTATTCTATTAAGCTAATTGAATAACCGTTACCGGCACTTCTTCCGGTTTACCAAAGAGATATCCTTGCATTAAATCAATCTCCTTTATTTGTAAATATCTATATTCATCCAATGTTTCAACGCCTTCAGCTAAAATCATTGATCCGACTTTCTTTCCATTTTCAATAAACTTATCTAATAGTCTTTGTTTTTTCTCATCGATATGAATATTACGGATGATACTCATATCGATTTTCATATAATCTGGTTTTAGTTTTAAAAGAGCCTCAATATCTGCATATCCACTGCCTATGTCGTCAAGCGCAGTGGAAACGCCTCGACTCTTATAATAGTCGAGAATAAGATTCAAATGTTCAAAATCAACGACTTTTTCAGATTCAACAACTTCGAAAACAACTTGTTCCGGTGGAATATTTTCTTCTTCTAAGGCTTTGACTGTACTTTGCAAGCATAATGAAGGTACATATATTGCTGTAGGTACAAAATTAATAAATATTTTCTTGTTGATATTATGTTTTGATGCTGCACGAATTGATGTTTCCCTACAAATCCTGTCAAGAAAAAACATTAAATCCATATCCTTTGCCCAAGAAAATAATTTCTCAGGGTTCATAATGCTTCCATTTTCTAAAACTCCACGACTTAGGGCTTCATATCCATATATTTCACCTGTTTTTCCGTGAATAATTGGTTGGAATAGAGTTTTAATACGCTCTCCTTCGATAATCGAAACCACTTCACGTCCGTTGTATAACATCGTCCAATCCTTTAAGCTTCTGTAATGCTTTAATGAAGAAAATGACAACATTTCTTCCCTTTTGAGCGGTAATATCTTGACATCTTTTTGTTCAACCAAATTAAAAACGACGGTATTTAAAAATGATATGTAGTTCTCAAAATTGACTTCGTAAATTAAATACCCTTCTTCAAGCACTTCATATGTATATTGATTTTCTTGCAAGGCGCTTTCAAATAACTCGACATGATGGTGCGTCGGAAGATTAACGAAAACATTCGCTTTAGAAAAGAAAAGTTTAGGTATACTTGTACATCGACTACAACTCATACATTTCTCCTTTGACAAAACAATTCATATTGTATCTAGCAAATTCCTCAAATGTTCGCGGTTCTTTTCCTGTCAGTTGTTTAAATTCATTGGTAACCCTTTTTGCTGTGCCCATTCTGGTCATAAAATATAAAGCTACCGTAACATTGACATATTTTTTATCCAATCCACGCACATTGATATAATAGTTACGATAGGCTAAAAATCCCGGTTTTGTGTATGTAATTTTCTGCTTTGTAAGACGACTTAATATGTCTGCCACTTCATAATAATCAAGTGCTTCTTGTCCCGTTAAGGTATGCGCAGTGTTTTTATATTTATTGGGTTCATGAAGCACCGTCGCTATAGCGAGCCCAATATCTGCTGCATCAATAAAGCTTACTTTACTTTTTCCGGCCGGAATAAATATTTCATTCTTTTCTTTTATTTCTTTCCCATGAATTCCGGATAGGTTTTGCATAAAAAATCCAGGTCGTATATGCGAATAAGGAATTCCGGAATTTTCAATAAATTTTTCAATCTTATGATGCGGTGGTACCGGATTTTTCTCGACACCCATTAAAGAAAGAAAGGTGACTAACTTAATATTATGGTCTTTCATGCACTCAATAAAAGGATATAAATCTTCCGGTTTTCCAAGCTGTGGTGGGCGCATTAGAAATACACGATCAATTCCTATCAGTGCTTTTTCAAAGGTATCCGGGTCCTTAAAATCCAATAGAACGGTATCAACCTTATCGCCCCACATTTTCTTAAGTTTTTCCTCATTCGTTCCTGTAGCCACAACTTTTTCATTCATAATTAATAATTCTTCAATAACATGCTTACCCACATTCCCAGATGCTCCGGTAACAAGAACTTTCATTTACACATTCTCCTCTAATATAGAATTTGCCTTTTGCATAAGCTCTATAAATGTTCTAAATTCGTGCTCCCCCATATTTTCTTTAAGTAATGCAATCGATTTATAATATTCCTCAAAGGTTGATTCTACAAGTTGATTACCGGACTTTGTCATCGTTAATACGTAACTTCTTTGATCAACTTTCGATGGCTTCTTGGATAAATATCCTTGATTGACCAACGAATTCACCAAAGAGGTCACCGATGGTTTGCTTATTCTTAAAAATTGGCTAATCATTCGAGGAGTAACTTCTGTATTTTGTTTTTGGGCGAAAATGAGGACTCCCATTTCACTCGGACGTATGGGTATATTGGGTTTCATATTTACTCTTAACCGACAAAACATACCTATGGTGTCCATGCTCTGTATAAGATCTTGTTCCATTACATTCTCCAATCCTTATTGGTTAGTTTATCTAACTAAATTTTAAGACTTTCTAATACCTTTGTCAACTTTTTTTGCATCTTATCCATAAAATTTGCATCTCACCTTCAATGTATTGAAATTGATAAGGCCAAAACATATACTTTATTTATAAAAAAATTGGAGGTAATTATCATGGGTATTTTATTATTATTAATTTTATTTGTACTTGAACTATTTTTTTTAACATGGTCATTAAAAACAAGCCGCTATCACAAGGAAGAAAAAAGTATGATCAGTCTTTCATTACTACTACTTTTTTTACTTCTTTTAAACATGGATTTATTCCAATGGAGTTTTCGTTATATTCCCTTACTTCTTGTCTTTATTATTCAAGCAATTTCTAGTATAATTTGTTTAATAAGAAAAAAAACAGCACTATACGTATTTAAAAAAGTAGTTTTTCGTTTTACTAAAAATGTAATCCTTTTCACCTTTTGCTTACTACCTTTACTGTTTTTTCCTCAATACGAACAAGTCGCCATTACAGGTCCTTTGGAGTTTGATACGGCTAAGTACACTTGGACAGATAGCAAACGGATCGACCCCTTTTCTCCAAGTCAGGAAAAACGTTCAGTAACTGTCGAATTCTGGTACCCAGAAGATACAGATAACGTTTATCCTTTAGTTGTTTTTTCACATGGTGCTTTTGGATTTAGTGGAAGTAACTATTCTACGTTTGCCGAACTCGCCTCACACGGATACGTCGTTGCCAGTATTGGTCATACCGGACATGCTTTTTACACATTAGATAGCAACTCTAAGCTAACTACTGTTGACAGTTCTTTTATTAAAAAAGCTAGTAAAATCAATGCAATCACAAGTGAAGAATATGATGAAAATATTTATAAAACCACACAAGAATGGATGCATCTTCGTACAGCTGATGAGAATTTCGTTCTCAATATGATGATTGCCTTAAGTCATCAGCAATCATCCGATCCGCTCTTTTCAATGATTGATATCGATAAAATCGGACTAATTGGCCATTCACTCGGTGGCGCATCATCTGCACAAATTGGAAGGGATCGAGATGATATTGATGCCGTTATCGTTCTTGACGGAACTATGCTGGGCGAAGAAATTGCATTTGACAATGATTTGCTTGTACTAAACTCAACACCTTATCCCGTTCCAATACTCAATATATATGCACAAGACCACTTTGAAAATGCTCAAATGCTAACAAATGACAGCTATAGTAATTTTTATGCTTCAAAAAATGCCCTTGAGTCCTACGAAACTGTTTTTCAAAATGCAGGACACCTAAACTTCACAGATTTACCCTTGTTCTCTCCCTTTATTGCTAAAAATCTTGGTATAGGGAAAATTGATGAACGCTACTGCATCGAACAAATGAATGAAGTCGTGCTTACATTTTTCAACAGTTTCTTAAAAGATCAAGGAAAGCCAAGGATAGAGAAGGAATACTAATATGAATGTACGCATCAACAAAATTAATAACAAAGAAAATGAATGTATCGTCATCGAATGTGTTGAAGTAACTCCGGATATTGAAAGTATACGAGCCTATGCTCTGACCAAAGGGACCCATATGTCCGGAAAAATCAATGAAGGTTATTACCAATTTAAGCTCTCTGAAGTTATATACTTTGAGGCTATTGATGAACGCGTTTTTGCATATACTAAAAGCCATACTTATGAACTCAAGACACGTTTATACGAAATTGAAAGCGCCTATGAAAATCAGCATTTTGTACGTTGTTCAAAGTCCTTCATCTTAAATTTAATGATGTTATCACATATCTCTCCCGCACTTAACGGCCGATTCACTGCCCAAATGAAAAACGGTGAAAAAGTTATGATCTCTAGGCAATACGTACCAAGAATAAAAGAAATTGTAGTCGGAGGAAAATAGTATGGAAATCAAAACATTTTTTTTCAAAAAAGTAGTGATAAGTTTTTTTGTTACTGTCACCTGTATTGTTCTAGCCATGGCTCTTGTGGGACTCATCTTTGACCCGGATGTTCGTTTTGGATACGAAGCTTTTTTTTCACCTTTAATCTTCGGACTCATAACTTCCCTTCCACTCTTTATAAAATATTCAAAACATGAGTTATCTATAGGTCAGTCACTCTTGCGAGATGGAATTTATTTACTTCTTATTGAGCTACTTATTCTATCTGTACTTTACTTTAACCAAATATTAACCAGTCTTTCAATGGCACTAAGCCTCGCCTTTTCTATTTTTATCATTAATGTCACCGTAAAAATAGTTCTATGGATAAACGACAAAAAAACTGCTGATGAATTTAATAAAGCACTTAAGGTCTATCAAAAATAAAAAGTGGCCAATTAAGGCCACTTTTTTATGCATTCTCTAGTTCTTCAATGATTATTTTTTTCATTTTCATCATGGCTTGTATCTGTGCTTCGGTCTTCATCAAGGCTGACATATTATAAGGTACTATCTGCCATGACATGCCAAATTTATCTTTTGCCCAACCGCATTGTTCTGATTCTATGACATGGGATAATTTATTCCAATAATAGTCGATTTCTTCTTGATTTTCACATTCGATTGTCATGGATATGGCCTCATTAAAATGAAAATAGGGGCCGCCATCTAATGCAATATATTTCTGTTCGTTTAAAGTAAATTCTGCATTGATTATTTTTCCGGACATGCCTTTAAAATGTTCATCGATACTTTCATCTGGATATTTATCCATACTTAAGATCTCAGAATTCGGAAAAACACTTACATAATAATTTATTGCTTCTTCACAGTTGTTGTCACCAAACCACAGTGATGGTACAATCTGTTTCATATTACAGTTACCTCCTTCTTTGTATAAATAATCTAGAAAGCTGAATAAATAATGTCGGTAAAACCGAACCAATGATAACAATGATCCATTTACTCAAATCTAATGGTGTCGTTTCCATAACTCTGTTTAAAAAAGGTAAATAAACAGCTGTCATCTGTAAACAAACGGAAATCACCAGCGCTCCAATTAAGTTTGGATTCTTAAATACTGTTTTGTCTAATCCAAAGGAATCTTTTTCGCGTACATTAAAAATATGTAAGATCTGTCCAAAGGCCATGGTCGAAAAGGCCATGGTCCTAGCAGCCTCTTCTGAATAAGCAAGCTCAAGACCAATGATAAAGACAATAAGCGAACCCAGTCCAATGAATCCCCCATTTCTAAGTACTTTAAAAACAAAACTTTTTGTGACAATCGCCTGTTCAGGATTTCTGGGATTGCGCTTCATGATATCTTCTTCAGCCGGTTCCCATGCAAGCGACATTGCCGGCAAGACATCAACCACTAAATTCAACCAAAGAATTTGAAGTGCTATGATTGGCATGGGAAGACGTAAAATAATGGCAGCAAACACAACGGAAATTTCAACAACATTACACGAGAATAAAAAGTAGACAAACTTTTCAATATTATCAAAAATGGTTCGCCCTTCTTTTATTGCATCAACAATTGTCGAAAAACGATCATCTGTAAGAATCATATCCGAGGCATCTTTGGCGACTTCGGTACCTCTTATACCCATGGCAATACCAATATCTGCTCCATTTAATGCCGGAGCGTCATTGACACCGTCACCTGTCATCGCTGTCACTTCCTTGTCGATATTTAAGGCTCGAACGATTTGCAGTTTATTTTCGGGAGAAACTCTTGCAAATATAGACGTATGACGTATTTTTTCTGCCAACGTTTCATCGGACATTTTATCCATTTCTTTTCCAGTGATAACTTCATCATAATTTTCCATTCCGATTTGTTTTGCAATATTGGATGCTGTTTTTGGGTGATCGCCTGTAATCATGATGACTCTGATGCCGGCATCTTGGGTTTCTTTTATCACTTGTTTGACATCTTCTCTTGGTGGATCAAAAATCCCCGTAAATCCAAGAAGATGAATACTCTTTTCGATGGCTTCTCTCATAGATTCTTCCGAACCGTCTCCAGTATAATCCCTTATCTCGGCAATAGCTAGAACACGCATACCTTTATCTGCAAGCGTATCATTCATTTCATGCATAGACTCTGAAGAGACGTCGCCATCGGACATCATTTCTATAAGCGTGTCCGGCGCTCCTTTGATATATAGTCTTTTTTCTTGACCATCGACTTCATAGGCAGTTGCCATGAATTTATCCGTTGAATCAAATGGGATTTCACCGATTCGCCTATATCCGTTTTCTTCCATATCAGTTCGATCAATCGATACCTTTTTCCCTAGAACGACAATACCGCCTTCTGTCGGATCGCCCACTATTTTATATTGATTGTCTTCTTCGGTCAATGTTGCATTACTTGACATGACTGCCGCTTCAATTAATGCTTTAAGGTCTGATGATTCAGAAAGATCAACTTGACTCTCGTCTTCTAAAATTTTCCCTTCCGGTTCATACCCTTTTCCTTCTACATCGTAAATCTTCCCGTCTATTAGCTGTATCTTTTTTACTGTCATCTGATTTTCTGTTAATGTACCGGTTTTATCGGTACAAATGACAGTTGTAGAGCCTAATGTTTCAACAGCTGGAAGACTTTTAACAAGTGCATTGTGAGATGCCATCGTTTTCATCCCTATGGCAAGTGTTATAGTTGATACGGCGGGAAGCGCCTCGGGAACAGCTGCTATTGCTAAAATAATACCAATTTTTATAATGAAATAGACTTCTTCACCTGAGATGATACCAATAATTGTCACCAAAAAAGCGACGATTCCTGCAAAGAGAATTAAGGTTTTTCCAAGTTTGTCGAGTTGCTCTTCAAGTGGGGTTTGTTCTTTGTCTTCATTTTTAAGCATCCCACTTATCTTACCAATCTCCGTGTCCATCCCTGTCGATGTTACAATGGCATAGACATTTCCACGAGTTGCCGCAGTTCCTGAATAAACCATATTTTTTCGGTCACCTAATGATGTATCTTCTTCCGACATGAATTCACTATCTTTGTCGACTGCTTCAGATTCTCCGGTGAGAGAGGACTCAATAGCTGCAAAATTTTTAACTTTAACAAGTCGAGCATCTGCAGTTATCGAATCGCCTTCTTCAATAAATAAAAGATCACCGACGACAATCTCGCTGGATGGAACTTCTTTAATCTCTCCTTCACGTTTAACCTTTGTAATAGTTTTGGTCATTTTTTGAAGTGACTCTACCGATTTTTGGGCTTTATATTCCGATATGAATCCTGAGAGGACCGCAATTAGAATAGCAATAATTACGGCAACCCCTTCAACCGGATCTCCCATTAAAAAAGCAACGAAAGACGCTATCAGGAGTAAATATACAATGATATTATGAATATTATGAAACAAAATTTTCAAAGGCGAGACCTTTTCAGCAGTTTCAAGAATATTAGCCCCGTATTTTTCCGTTCTTTTTTCAACTTCTTGGGAGTCAAGCCCTTGTTCAACATCTGTATTTGAAGTTTCTATGACCTCATCAATAGATTTGGTATGTGGTATTTCAATTACTCTGCCCATAGCGCCTCCTGTTTGTATACAAAAAATATGCTTCCTTCAAATGAATTAAGGAAGCATATCAAATTATACGTTCGTAGTCTCTTAACTTAATCCGATTTTCTCGGATTCTCAACTGAGTGTTGATCAAGGTCATTAATGCGATGATAGGTTATATCGCCTTCACCGAACACTGTCTTTGTTTTTGCTGCAATGTATTCTAAAAATTGTCGCCACGAATATTTGAACTTTTTGAACATAGCATCACTTCCTTATCTTAAGTATATTATACACCGTTTGATAATAATTATCAAATAAGAATGCCTAATTATCCCATAAACACCTCCACAATATGTGTTCTTTGATCATCAACTAATTCAATCCGATTACATGCTGATATTTTTCCATCGACCGATATTTTTTTGACACCTTTATTTACACCATCCGGATTATTTATCGTAATTTCATAAGTTCCTTGATTAAATGTATAGTTCATCTTATACTGTTTCCATGTCGAAGGAATACAAGGGTCGATGACTAGTGCCGTTCCATTCTTTTTAAATCCGAGAATATACTCAAGTCCCGCTCTATATAACCATCCAGCTGCACCTGTGTACCAAGTCCAACCCCCACGCCCCACATGAGGATATACCGAATATACATCTGCCGCTATAACATAGGGCTCAACTTTATATCTGGAATACTCTCTAAGATTATCTGTATGGTTAATAGGATTAATGAGCTCAAATAGCTCCAAGGATTTATTACCCTCACCTAACAGCGCAAAAGCAATAATCGCCCAAGACGCTGCATGTGTATATTGTCCTCCATTTTCTCTAACTCCCGGTATATATCCTTTGATGTAACCCGGATCTTGAGGTCCTTTATCAAACGGTGGCGTCAATAGTTTTATAAGGCCTTCCTCACGTTGAACCAGATGTTCTTCCAATGAACTCATCGCGATTTTTGCTCGGTCTAAGTCACCGGTTCCAGTGATTACAGCCCAACTTTGTGCTAATGAGTCAATTTTGCATTCTTCATTTTTTATCGAACCTAATGGCGTTCCATCATCAAAAAATGCTCGACGATACCAATTGCCATCCCATGCATTTTGTTCAATAGCCTCTGTCACTTGGGTCATAATCTGCGAATAGTCTTGGACTTTTTCTGAATCCCCCTTTTCTTCGCAAAAGGGAATGAATGATTTAAGTGTGACAATTAAGAACCAAGCCAACCAAACGCTTTCTCCAAAGCCATCGTTGCCTACCCTGTTCATACCATCATTCCAATCGCCCGATCCCATAAGAGGGAGACCATTTCGACCAAATTCACATGATATTTCTATCGCCTTAATACAATGCTCATATATCGATCCTTCTTCCTGTGTTTTCGTTGGACTTCCATATCTTTCATCTTCAAACTCTGATAAAACAGGGCTCTCCAAATAAGAAACTTGTTCATTTAATATTGACGCATCTCCACTGATTCGGATGTATTCCGAAACGACATAAGGTAACCATAGGCGGTCATCCGAAAAACGGGTACGCGTCCCCTTTCCTGACGGTTCATGCCACCAATGTTGTACGTCGCCTTCGATAAATTGATGTTTTGCATGAAGTAAAATTTGAGAGCGGGTAATGTCCGGCCAAAAATGTGCAAGTGAAAGAACATCTTGGAGTTGATCTCTAAAACCGAAAGCTCCTCCGCTTTGGTAAAATCCGGTTCGTCCCCACAGTCTAGAGGAAATCACTTGATAGTGAAGCCATCCGTTTAACATGAGATTCATGGATTCAATCGGTGTTGTAACTTGAACACTGGTCAACTTATCTTTCCAGAAATTTTTAACTTCTAAGAAGGCATCTGTTGATTTTTTTACTGATTTATAATGATTTGCAATAGAATCAACGTCCATCTTCTTAGCCATACCTAATAAAAACACGATGTCTTTATTTTCATTTGGTTCTAGCATAACGTCTACCTGAATAGCTGTACAAGGATCATAGCCACTACCTAGCGTATCTGAAAGATGTTCTCTAAATAGAGCTTCCGGATCCTTCATCCCTCCTGTTCCAAAAAATTCATGTCGATCTCCTGTCACAGTACGCTCATTAATCGAGGTATCCACAAAACAAATCTTGTCATCAAACTCAACATTGTACTTATTTTCTAACATCAATGCCCCTGCACGCGTTGCACTCGTTTGAACATGCAGGGCCGTTGTTTGATCAGTCACCCCAAGTACAGGTCTAACATAATAGGTGAGTGTTAATTTTCTGGACTTCCTTGATATATTTTTCAAGTTTAATATGCTGATTTTTACTGTTTCATCAACAGGAACAAATTGGGTAAGTCTCTGTTTCATTCCGTGACTATTATGTTCAAATATAGAATATCCGAAACCGTGTCTTACTGTGTAAGATTCTTCTTCACGTATTGGTAAGGGTGTTGATGTCCATACTTGTCCTGTTTCTTTCTCGGAAATGTAGATAACTTCTCCCGGTGCGTCTGACACTGCGTCGTTTGTCCACGGTGTTATTTTGTTTTCTCGACTATTTTTATACCAAGTATATCCTGACCCTGATTCTGAAACGGTAAATCCAAAGTGTGGATTTGAAATGATGTTAACCCATGGCGCAGGTGTGTTTTGTTGTTCTTTTAAATGAATTATATATTCATCACCCTCTTGAGTGAATCCACCTAAACCGTTATAATATAGCAAATCAAAGGCTTCGTCTTGAGACACTTCATACTCTTCTTCTTGACGGATAGCCGTAAGTTTATTAGCAAGATTTGATATCTGCATTTCTTTAACTTGTTTATACATTGTTTTTTCATCGTCGTGTAAAATTATTCTGGCCACCGCATAAAATAGATGTAATTCATTTTCTTCTACCTTATTCGATTCAAGTATAAATATGTCCTCAATCGAATTAACATCTTGATATCTTGTTGATGCGACAATGTCAGATACTAAATTTAAAAATGGTAGTGAATAACTGTATTCTTCTTCAGTAATAATGACTAAATCAACATTTAAATCTAACAAACGCCAGTATTCATGAGCTCGCAATGCTTCATGAAGAATGTTTAGTCGATCGTCTTTTTTTAAGTAAAGTAACATAATCGGATTATCCCCTGATATTCCAAACTTCCATAGGGATTCTTGTCCTAATATATTTTTTTGAATACGTGCTTCATAACGTCTACGCATAGGGCTTAAGAAGATAATATCTGAAATCATATTCTGATATAATTCCATATCTTTAGCATCAATATTCAGATAATTCGTCTCAACTCTGCTTCTTGCATATGCTAGCTTAAATGCAGTCTCAATAGATTCTTTGGTTGAATACTTATCAATTAATGACAACATAAATTCATTACTTTCCGCTGATACAAGTACAAAGGTAATCACCGATTTTTGCCCCGGCTGAACCTTTACTTTTGTCCGCATACTTACAACAGGATCCAATACAGGTCCTGTAGTTTTAGATAGCACCTTTCCTTTTTCAACACTAATAGGTTCTCGAACTGTACGTCCTCTACCTAACATTGCCATTCTATCGGTTTCATATTCCAACTCGCTGACAACATCATCACCATGAACAACGCTATTTGCAATCCATAAATGTTTGTCTTCATCGGATTTTGGCTTTCGTTTAGCCACAATACATTTTTTGTCATTATAGAATCTTGTTTCAATGAACAAATTGCTATATGCCGGATGGGCAATATCTGAATCTAGTTTACCAAGAACTAGCTCATAATAACTCGTAATTTCAATGACATTTGAACTTTCTCCATTATTTGTCAAGGATATTCGTCGTATTTCCACATTATCGCCAGAAGCCACAATAATCTCGGT
The DNA here is from genome assembly GCA_002342805.1 of Clostridiales bacterium UBA2432. Taxonomy (GTDB): domain Bacteria; phylum Bacillota; class Clostridia; order Lachnospirales; family Vallitaleaceae; genus UBA1351. Next base: position 52,568 of record DDQW01000091.1, read on the forward strand.
TTTTGTTTCGATTTGTCCATCTTTTCGAGAAAATACGGCTTTGTCCGGTGTAAATATAACTTCATAGTCGTCTGCCACCTTGTTATAGGGCGCATAGGCGGCTGACCACGTTTCACTCGTGGATAGATTTCTAAGGTAAAAGAATGTTCCAAATGGATCCAACGTGCTATCCTCTCGCCATCTAGATACTGCCGCGGTTTTTGTTTTGCTGTAACCTGTACCTCTGTCAGTAATCAATACTGAATAGAAGCCGTTAGATAGTATATGCGCCTTTGGCAATACTTCATCAATTTGATTAAATTCTCTTTCCACTTTTTTATCTGTAATTGCAATGCCTTCAAAAGGTTCAATTTTATTTTTTAATTCTTTGGTAAAAATAAAGTTTGCGGATATTTTTTCTTGTAGCAGAATTCTAGCCGTATGCATGGTAATATCTGCCATAAAACGCTCTTGTAATATATTGTCTTTCAAATAATTATTTAAAGATAGAAGGCACATACCTTGATGATGGGCCATAAAACTTTTAACAATTACACGTTTGCTTTCAAAAACAAGTCTTTCAGGTGTATAATCTGCTGCTTCATAAAAGCCAAAAGGTCCTTCAAGCCCTTCCTTCTTAAGCGCCTCAATATTCATAATTGCACTTTCAGGATCAACCATAAGCGCTAAGAAAGTCGCATATGGTGCAACCACTGCGTCCTCAACCAAACCTCTCTTTAATCCTAACCAAGGTACACCAATCGCTTTGTATTGATAGTCTTGTTTTTTATCTAGAGAATAGAATCCGGATTCAGACGTTCCCCATGGTATTTTCTTTTCCTGTCCGTATTTTTTTTGAATTTGAACAACAAAGGAGTATGTTTCATCTAATAAGGTACTTTTATAGTTTTTCATAAGAAGTAATGGCATCAAGTATTCAAACATAGTTCCGGTCCAAGAAATCAAACCTTTCTTACGACCTACAACTGTTAATGCTCTTCCCATTTTGTACCAATGCGAGGATGGAACTGTACCTCTTGCCACACTCACATAACTTGCCTGACGCGCTTCAGAAGCCAAGAGATCATAATAAGAATCTGTCAGTTTATTTTCTTTTAACGAATATCCAATTGAGAAAAGATCTTTGCTTTTATCATAGAGAGGTAGAAAATCAACCACCGTGTGTAATGCATTTATTCGGTCAATTAATTCATGGTATTTTTTCAAAAAATTATCCAAACTCTCCTGAGCATACTCAAGTCTTTCCTCAACTTTTAGTATCCAATCTAAGCTAGCGGTATTATCATCTTGATACCTGTGTCCAATGGTTTCTTTTAATTGATTAGTTGCTTCTTTTTGTTGCTTCACTAGCAGAGGCATCTTCTCAAGCGTTCCATTCGTTAACAACAATTTTCTTAGTACATTCATGTTTTCTTTCACTGCACTAGATGCTGAGTCTCCCACAAGTTCTGCCGGAGCATCATTCATTAATTGGACACCCGGCATCCATTCAGAAAGTTCCCATTTCATATTGATAATCATGGCATCAATTTTATCTTTCCAAACTTCTTCATTGATGTTTTTTGTCGAGTCACTTTGTTCCAAGTGATTTAATAGCCTATTCCAGGCATCAATGGATATTGTTTTATCATCAGATGTTTTATACGCATTTATTAATTTTCGGTAATTCTCAAGTGCTTCTTCTCCCGCACAATGGTAGGAATCTCTAAGCCCCTCAATAAATACATCTTCAACCAAGGGTCTCTTCAAATACTCTAATAATCCTTGCTCTAGAGTAATCAAGTAACTCACAAGGTTTCCACTATCAACTGTAGATATGTATATAGGTTGAAGCGGTCTTAAGGTTTTTGTGTTATACCAATTCAAAAGATGTCCATTCCATTTTTCCAATTTTTCCATTGTATGAATAATATGATCAATCGTCTCTATCATTGTATTCGTACCAATATAACCAAAATCTCTTGCTGTCAAAACGCTCAACAAGCTTAATCCAATATTCGTTGGGGACGTTCTATATGCGATGCCATTTGGTGGATCCAATTGATAATTGTCCGGTGCAAGATAATTGCCTTCCGGGTTTATGAATTCTTCAAAAAAGCGCCATGTTTTCCTTGCAAGTCTACTCAAATCATTATTAACTTCCTCTGAAATTGCTGCCTTCTTTTCTTTAATCGGCAAACTAATCCAAAAAGCAATAAATGGTGATACAATCCAATATATGGCTAGAAAACTAGCAAGTAAAAGCAGATTTGGGTTAAAGATAAATGCAAGCATCCAAATAAGTGCAACCTCTACAAATGTCGCACTCATTTTAATGATATAACTGCTTAAGGATTTTTTTTGTTGTTTTTCAATCATATCTGATGTTACCCATTCCAACAGGTTCTTTTTCGTAATAAAAACTCGAACAAGTGTAATTGAAACTGCATGAATCATTTGAGCAGCGTGATAGGGCAAAAACATGATTGATAAAAGTGCTTGCAAAATCGTTGATTTTGAACCACCCATAATTGTAATATGTCGCTTATTATCCGTACTCCATAAGTCCCAAGAGAAAAATGTCTCCGAAAAATGAATGAGTAAGGAGATGAGTTGCGTACCGAGGAATAAACAGAACCAAACCAAAAAATCGCCCGGGAGAATGCTAACTCCAAGAACCAATAGCAACATAAGCGATGGCGCAATAAGGCTACTTCTCAAGTTATCGAAAATTTTCCATTTTGAAATTAAGGATAATGGGTTATCGATTTTTTCATGATGACGATTATATATTTTACTGAAAAGTAATGGTGTAAGTTGCCAATCACCTCTTACCCATCGGTGTCTTCTTGCGGAATAGCTTTCATAAGTAGACGGTACACTGTCAATAAGTTTAAGTGTTGTAACTAAACCTGCTCTGACATAGGACCCTTCTAATAAATCATGACTTAATATTGTATCATCCGGAATTGCACTCTTTAAAACACTTTGAAATACCTCTACATCATAAATACCTTTACCTGTAAAAATGCCCTCACTAAAAAGATCCTGATATACATTTGAAATAGCATTTGCATAAGGGTCGACGCCTTCTTGCCCCGTAAATATTTTTGAAAAAGCTGTTTTATTGGCGCTTTCATTTTCAACTTCAATTTTGGGCTGCATTAAACCATAGCCCTTAACAACAAGCCCCTTTTCCTTATCCACAACAGGATGATTTAATGGGTGTGCCATCGTGCCGATCATTTTTTTAGCCATTCCAATGGGTAAAATAGTATCACTATCTAACGTGATAATATATTTAACATCGGAAAAATTTGGTTCTTTATCTGAGAGATAAGAAAAACTAGTATCTTTTGAACCTAAAACGAACTCGTTAAATTCAACAAGGGCGCCTCGTTTTCTTTCCCATGCAAACCATTTATTGTTTTTATCATTAAATTGACTTTTTCTATGGAAAAAGTAAAATTTATCTTGTCCGAAGTTTTCATACTTTTTATTTAATTTTGCTATTCCTTGCATTGTTGTTCGGATTATTTTTTCATCGTTTTCCGTTGTTCCATCTTCTGAATCTGCAAATGCTCCTAAAAGTACAAAGTATAAATTTTCCTCTTTATTCGATAAGTAGTGACTCTCAAGTTTTACAAGGAGTTCTTTTGCATGTTCCACATCTGGTATTAGTGAGGGCACCGTGACAATTGTTGACATTTTTTTCGGAATACCATCTTCTAATTCAAGCCTAGGGAAAAAATCAGGTTTTACGATTAAGCAAGTAACCCAATTTACAATTTTCACTGTGACTTCAGATACTGGTATAAAAACAGTGAATAGCGTTAACAAAAGTATGAACACAGTATTATCAGACGATTGGCTAACTGCATACCATCCAAATAATCCCATAATAATAGCTGTTATAAGGCCAATAAAGCACATGTAAATTGCACCATGGCCTTTGCATATTAAGGATTTGAATCGGGATGAAAATTTGTTGGCTGTATCTTGTCGCTCCAACAAACGTTCAAGTCCATCTCCGACTAAATAATATCCAACATGTATCTTACAAAGGTCTTTATCAATCGTTTCATTTTCTTTAAGACACGCATCATACGCTTCTTTTGCCAAATTAACTGCTTCCTTTGCAATATAAACTTCTGAAACATCATATTCTTTTGCCAATTGCTCAACCTTATGGCGATAATAACTACGTGATTCAAGGTCCATACGTGAATAGGTTCCTTGAGGATCTTGTTTAAGAATTTGATTGACTTGGCTTGCTGATTCGAACAAGTCTGTCCAATCCATAAGTGAAATAAATCGCAAACTGGTGATACAATTTCCCATCGATACGGTATTAATGGATTGCATACTATGTTCTTTACCGGTCATCTCCTCAACAGAAGTGTCTAGTTTTTCTAAATTTCTATTTATAGCCTCAAGAACTTTAACATAACTACGTCCTGAATTTCTCAAAAGATAAAACAAATGCTCAATAAATGTAAAATTAATTTCATCTAAGGGTTTTAAACTATCGTTGATAAATTTTATGCTTTTCTCTTCATCTGACTGATCCAAAAGAAGCCATTCATTATAAACAGACTCTGCTTTTCGGCGCTGTTTTTGGGTGTTTTTTATATTTTCGCAGAGTTGCTTAATTTTATCTAAAAGCGCCAGCCTCATAACTAAAGGTATAAACCAAATTTCTTTATCATTGAGAATAATATGTGATTGATAGGCATTCAAATAATCCGAAAAAATCTTTTCATCAATTCGACCATCCGTATAACCTATTAACTCAACTGCAATTGCATATATTCGGGTATATCCCTTCATATTCCCGCTTTTATGTACCGGCATTTTATAATAATTGCTCTTAAGAAGCTCACGTCGTAGTTCAACAACCTGCTCTTCGATAATAAAAAAATTATCCATAATCCATTCTGCTGCAAACGGAACTTCATCTTTACGGTGTATATCTTCATTTAATTCTTTATATACTGTTTTAATATAACTATAATTATCATTCATTCGTTTAAGCGGCCAATTAAAAATGTTAATTCTTTTAGGTATTGAATAAATCATAGCAATTCTTTTTGCATAACTCTCTATTTCTTCTTTCGTAAATTGTTCAACATCAGATCTCTTTCTCATATTTCTCTCCTCCTAAATATCTACAGTGTCAAGACATATGTAATTTTTTGAAGAACTATCTAACAGCTATCAAAAAATCATATGTTTTCACGCATTCGCAAAAGTATTTTTTTGTATGTTTTAAGCGGATTTTATAAGAAACTTAAGAAAAGTTGTAATCAATGTGGATACTAAGTATAGTTAGAGTATAATTATAATATTTTAATTATAGCCTTATATTTTAGAGATAGCAATGCCACTTTTGTACTATACCATTTGACCCGTCCCATGTAAAAACCGCATAGCAATGATGCCATGCGGTTTTTACGCTTTAGATTTAAGCTTTTTTAACCGGATAACAGACTTCAGTTACCCATTCGTCCGAATCCAATGTTTGTGCTGGACCTATATGATAAATACAAAACATAGCTCCATTAAATTCATACTTGTTGTCATTGACCCAGTTTGCAACAACTTGATTTACCTCTGTTATTTGATCATAGCTCCCTTTGTAGACTGCTGAAGCGATTTCAATCGCCGGAACTGTTTTAAATTCAACATTTTCCGTATTCGGATGTTTATCTTTAAGCGCTATTTGTATCTCTACATCCACATCACTTTCCTTATAACCTTCATCATGAAAAATTGCAAGACTATAGCATTGTTCTGCCGGTTGTAGATTCATCCCTTCTGTTTCACGCATCATCATATTCCATAGTATACCTTCCTGATCATATGCCGGAATTACTTTTCGAACACTCGCGACATATCTTTCAGGTAATGTTTTTAATACAACATTATAACTCATAACTGCATCGTCCTTTCTCAACCTACTAATCGTTGTTTCAAGGAGTCGTAAACGATGCTTTGTCTCTTCAGCTTGTGCTTCAATCTCTGCCTTTTTTATTGATAAAAACTCGGCTAATGCATTTTTATCCTCATATTCTTTCAATATTTTGGAAATTGTTGAAAGACTGAAGCCCATCTCTTTAAGAGCTATGATTCTAGACGCCATTTGCAACTGATCCTCACTATAATAACGATAGCTATTATAGGAATCGATACTTTTGGGTACTAATACGCCTATTTCATCATAGTGTCTTAACATACGTATACTAATCCTTGATAGTTTTGAAAAATCACCTATTTTTAACATTTAGTTCACCTCACATATATGTGTGTTTTTGAGCTCATCTTTATTATAAAGTGTACCATAGTGTGAGAGTCAAGATAAAAATTATTTTATTTGGTGACGTATCAAATTAAGTTCAGGACTGTAATAGTAATTCATTGCCGACTGCAATTCAAACCCACAAGATTTATATATATTAAGTGCACTGCTATTTTTTGCCTCTACATCAAGTTCTACCTCAAAAATGTCTTTATCATTAATTAATTTTATCGCTTCAATTAGTGTCGCTTTTCCATATCTTTTGTTTCTATATTTGGGTAATATTCCAAAACCACTGATAAAAGGTAATGCATCTTTCGCATAACTTATTTTTATTTTTCCAACCACTGTGCCCTCAACCTCGGAAAGATATATAATTTCCCCTCTTGACTCATCTTCTTCTGGTAGGCTTTCATACTCTACAGGTTCCGATTGATTGAAGTATATCGTATCCTGTCGGACCAATTCTTCTATATCTTGGTTTGTTGCTTTTCTAAGTTTTATAGGTATATCTCCCTCTCGCGCCACTTTTCCTGCCATTTTCATTCTATACTCACTAAAAGCATACTCGCCTAAAACATTCTTAATAAACTTTATGCCTGACTCGGATTGCCCATCAGCTAATAGTAATATTTTATTAAAATGTCTTTTATTGCACTCCTCTATAGCCAATTGGAATATTTTTCTAAAGATACCTTTTCTCCTATGTTGGGGATGTGTCATTCCACTTATTTCCGCAGTGTTTTGACCTCCAAAGCTCGAGATTCCTACATATGCTATGATTTCGTCATCAATATAGTAGAGAAATTCATTTATTTCTTTCATTCCCTCTTCTTGAGTTTTTTTCCTGTTTCGTTTGTAGTTCAATTCCAACTTAAGATTGATCTTATCTGTTGATGTACATAAATACTCAAGCGCCAACAATTCCTTATATTCGCCTTCTGTTAAATATTGTTTTAGACAGATTTTTTCATCCACTTTTCTTGTCCCCCTTTTTATATTCTTGGATATGATATTAATACTTATGCCTTTATCGATTTCATCAGGCCTACATAAAAATAAATGCAAAGAATCCATAAAACTGCATATAAGGGAATGAAGGTATCCCAGACCCCTACTCGAAGATAAGCTAATCCCCCGCCGATAATTAAAACCAAGGGATAAAGTACACCTTTTAACATGATCATAGCCGCTGTAATAACTCCCCAAGGACTTTTTTTTCGCAATAAAATACCGCTAAATATTAGTACCGACACCAAAAAAGAAAGGTCCGTAGCAAAAACAATACTCATTTCAAATGGAGGAACTTCACCAGATTGTATAAACACAAAAATCAAAGTCACCCAGGCTAACCCTAATGCAGCCGCAAAAACAAACAGAAAGTTGCTCACCGCTTTCGTTGGCGCACCATCAAGTAATTGAGATGTGAACATCTTTAGCTTCATTTGAAAAAATATAAGAATGAGATTGTATACTGATAATACGAATAATAGTATGTACAATAGAAAAAAAACATTAAATACAGCACCATACATATAAAACACATAACTGTATAGCATATACCAGATGCTACCCACCCAAATAAGCCTAGCTCTTAATGACCCTTTGGATGCAAAATATATGGATCCCACCAAAACAGGGACTGCAACAAACAAAGTAATCAAATCATTAACAAACCATACTGCACGGATTGCTTCGCTATCTCGATATAGATTTTCCCATAATAATCCTCCCAATGATGCAACGATAGCCAAAAAAGCGATAATAAGCGACATTTTTTCAGCAATTTCAAGCTTTTTTATCATTCTATTCACCTCCTTCATTTTCTTTTTCTTCCATTTCAGCAATGTTTGATAAAAGTTGTTGGGTAATTTGGCGGCCAAGCTTCAACTGCTTTTCATCAATATCTTTAAAAATAGACTTCATGAAAATTGCGCCTTTAGGATTTGTTTGTGCCCAGAACTCAGAACTTCTTGAAGTTAATACTAACCGTATAACTCTTCCATCTTTCTTGTCTTTTTCTAAACGCATCAGATTTTTATCTTCTAGCTTTAGAGCAATCTGTTTTACATTTTGATATGAAGTTCCCATCACGCGAGCAGCTTCTTTCAATGTAGGCGGCTGGTCAAAGAAGTTTTCAATGATAACGGATAAAAACCACTGTTTACTCGTTACATTATATTCTTCTAGTTCCCTGTCAAGCAATGTGCTCATTTTGTTGGCCATACTAAACAGTGATCCAAATAAAAAAAATGAATCTTGAATTTCTTCAAAGTTTTTCATCATGCTTTTCCTTTCACTTATTTTTAGTTGCACTTGCCAAATTAAATACAACAAAAAAGATAATGCATTATATATTTAGATAATACATTATCTTTTTCTTTGTGTCAATATCTTTATTTAAAGTAATTTTTCAAATACGCTCAGAGGCTGATCGTTGAGATATGCTTCAATTATTTTTCGTCCTGATTCTTCTAATTCAGGAGATAAAAATTGTTTTAATTCTTTTTTAAAGAAGTTTGTAAGAATTTCAGCACCTTTATCGTAAGCTTCAATACCTAAGCCCTCTTGTAATTCTGTTTGTAATAATTCGATGGGGACTTTAAATCCGTTAATTTCAAATTCTTTTAGTGCATACCCAAAGGTTTTACATCGCGCTTCCACTAATTCTTCTTGAGCAAACTGACCATTTCCTCGTCTAGCTAGGTATTCACGGTCAAGCCATTCCCCCATAAATCCGATTTCATATGTTCCTATATTTTGATTTGGTATAAGCACATAACGGGTTTCCGGTGTATTTCTGATTTGGTCTAGTAACAAGTTTGCATGGGTTACTCTCTTCCCAGTTGCAAAGGGCCAATAAGATCCAACACCTTCACTGCTCATTCCTTGTGTCTCAACAATACTTGGATTAGCATGCCCTCTAGGAGATACAAGTCTCCAAATCCATGCAAGTGCAGGCGGTAGCACATGCAACATTCCTGCAACACCGTATGTTGGAACTTCTCTTGTTGCCTTTGGCATTCTCACACCAAACGAACGGACCTCTACTTCCACAGGATCATTGACAACATTTTTCATGAAGTGTCGAGGCATGATTACTCTTGGGTTTGGACATCTAACCCCTGGTTCATCATAGGTATGATCCCATATCAATATTCGTCCGCCCGGAACACCTTGCATGTTTAAAAATATTAAGGGTTCTGGTGGGTGGATGGTTAATTTTTCATGTTCTGGTGAAGTTCCATATTCTGTAATATGATTAAATCTTAAGAACCAGCCGGATTCTGCATCTGAAATCACAAGTTTTTTACCTTTTTGAATTGAAGGATGACAAAGAGCCATATCATCTGTAACAGGATTCAATGAGGCAATATCATCGAGTTTCAATGTAACTCGTTGATCTGTACTTTCATCATAAGCCAAAAGAATGTCTCCATTATCCTCCCTATGAATTTGTTCAATCATTTCTGACTTACCACCTCCACTCGCTCCTTCATGCATAATAACAATTTCACTTCCGGAGTTAGTTACTGCTTTAACCGACGAGGCATGTGCTGTTAACCATTTTTCCCTTTCCCCTATTGTCAGTAAAACACCATAAATACCTTTTTTTGCACTTGGCCCCGGATACAAGTTAAACGAAAACACTTCATGAACATCATCTAATCGATTATGTACCACAACTTGTTTGCCATCAAAGTGCGTGTGTCTAAAGGTCGGTGCAAGATAAATTACTACTTTTGGTGTAAATCCGCTTCTAATTTCATCATATGGAATGAATCCTTGCAAATCGGCTAATCCAGCAACAAAAAATGCTGCATTCTTAGGGGCTACTATTAAGGATTCATCCCCCCCTTGCTTCTCATCTCCTGAAACAAATGGCATCATGATTAAATCCTCTTGTTTTAACCACTCAAATGTCTCATTTCTAATACTATCAAAATCAGTCCCAAATCGATCTTTATAATTATTTTTATCTGTAGGTTTAGAATCACCAATAAACATACAGTCTGGCTCTCTTCTTCGCATATACGATTCATTATAATTGACTGCCACTCCATTTTGACAAGACACCACCGTGGCTTCCTGTACAAGCCCCTTTCCATCAACTTCATAGGCTACTTCAAATGTATCCCTTCCGTCATTTGTTGCAAGCTTCAATAGGTGTTGTCTACTTTCCGGTATTGTTAATGATAATGCCGCATCTAATATGTCCTGTAATTTTTCGTCTAAATTAAATATTTCTAAGTTCTGTTTCATGAATTTATTCCTCCTATTTTAAATTAAAAAAGTCCAAGACAAATAAAATACATTTGCCTTGGACTATGTTTGACCTATTTCTCAATCGTTCATTCATCACCCAATTTTATAATTGTTTCTTCAATATTGCTATCAAAGGTTATTATAATCATTTTCTCTCCAGTAATAGTACTAACATCCGAATGTGTTGATAATATCTTAAAGGGTAAAATATCATTAATTACATTATGAAAATGTGATAAGTTTTTTTCGAATAACATCGTTCGCATTTTCTTAAGTAATTCAACGCCTTCATTGTTTTCAACAATCTGTCGCTCCGCTTGACTTAAAAAACCCATCAAACGAATAATAACTAAATCTCCAACAAGGATTGTCTTGATTTTTTGTGGGCCTCTTCCCATAAATTCTACTTCAAACTTACTCACGCCTTCACTGATTTTAGCCTCTATTTGTCCTTTTGTCATTTCGATCACCTCCTTCACATTGCCTTAGGGATTACAATGGTAACAATACATCATCGGCGCATATCTTCCTTCTGGATAAATTTTTTCTTCTACATATCCACAATGTTGACACTTATAAATATATTTTAATATTAACTCGCTTGCTTGTCCACAAGATCCGCATTGAAGACCTTTAACCTTTTCTATAAGACTGTATCCAATCATATGACATTGTGGACATTGACAATGTATTTTTTCAATAAGTTTTTCTGTTGCTTTTTGAATATTTTTCATTCGCGTAGGATTAGCGTGTGCTCGCATATCTGTTTCAATGAAGACTCTTTTTTTTCGTGATTGATTTAAACAATATTCAAAAGATGGCAATAATAGTTCTTCCCTATTTACATAGTGGATATTTTTTTTGTATTTGGAATGATCGGGTCGCATAATTATATGATGACTTGGAAATCCACTTTTTTCTATAAACTTCTCTAAACCAGCCTGGTCAAAAATATATCCACTATCTGCATTCGTGTCTGCACTTTCATAGATACCGTATATTTCAATCTTACGTTTTCGATCTATCAAACAAACAAGCTCAACGTTCCAGGCAAGTCCTGTTAATGGGTGCTTAAAAAAACTTCCTTCGCTAGCTAATGCAATATCATAATTATACTTTTTGATTCCTAATTTGGCTTTATTTTTTGCTGTAATACGTTGAGATTTCTTTCGTTTTTTGATTTTGGTAAAGGTACCAAATTGATCAGTATCAATCGTTTGGCTTACAGTAATCTTAGCTCCAAGTTCATTTTCAAAAAGTGGACCGATTGCTTTTTCTTTCCTATGTTGAGTTACTAACAAAATATTCTTGTTTGTGTATATATGATTACCAAAACACATAAAAACCTCTTTTCCTTGTTAACTTGAATCTCATAAATTGTATTTTGACAATAAAAAAAGCCAAAACCCCTATAGTAAAAGAAGTTTGGCTTATAAATTGACTGGTTCAACCATTCATTTATCTTCCAAAAAAATAATCCATTATATAATATCACATTCTATTAATTTATTCAAGTAATTTTAAAAACTGAGACTGCTTCATCCATGATTTTCGTCCATTCAGATAGTTTTGCACTCGATTCTGAAATAGCATCAATAACTCCTGATTGTTCACCAATGACTACAATCGATTGATCCGTAGCTTCTTCATTAATTTTTGAAATATCTGAAAGTGATTGGAACAATTCATTGATTGCCACCATTTGACTGGACATTTCGTTTCCTGAAGTACTGAGAGCATCTATATTGGTTCGCATGGATTCTATAGCTACTGCGATACCATTAAATTTTTCGCTCGTACTGAAAACGTCATTTTCTTGTTTTTTGATAGCTTCTTCCGCTTTTGCCATCGTTACAACAGCTTGAGATGATTTATCCATCAATTCTTTTATATCTGTACCAATATCTTTTGTAAATCGATTTGTCTGCTCTGCAAGCATTCGAATCTCGTCCGCAACAACAGCGAATCCTTTGCCTGCCTCTCCAGCTCTTGCCGCCTCAATAGCGGCATTTAAAGCTAATAGATTTGTCTGCTTAGCGATTTCTGATATCATCAAGCTCGCTTTTTTTATTTTTTTAGCACTTTCATTGGTCGCTTCTACAATGACTTGTACTGAATTTGTCGCTTCACTGCTCACTTTGGTTTCTGTCACTAGGCTACCTACAATGGAGATTCCTTCATTCTTAAGCATCTCAACATGACTGGCTGCATCTGTAAGTGACTCTACTTGTCTAAGATCATCTTCAATAAGGTTACCCAAGCGTATGATTTCTTCTGAACCATCAGTGGTAACTTGTGCCTGATTTCTAGCATTTAAGCCAATGGCTTGAACGTTATCCGAGATACCTTGCCCCGCTTGCGAAGCAGCTTTTCCATTCTCAATCATTTGCACCGATGCCTTAGAAACTCCGATTGACGTCTCTGTTATTTCACTAATGATGGTCAGTAATTCTTGACGAATTTCCTCACTACGTTTTGCTAGTGATCCCATTTCATCTTTTCTATTAAGAATCTCTCCATCCATTGGATGGGTCAAATCATAGCCTGCAATCATCTTCATCTGAGTAACGACAGCTTTCAAAGGTTTTGTAATACCCATCGTCAGCTTAATAGCGATTAAAATACTTAAAGCCGTACCGATAAAAAGAGAAAGATAACCGATCTGATTACTTCGCTGTGCAATGCCTTCGTTATATCCTTCGACTTCCTTTTCAATGGATCCGGCGATTTCTGATCCTTTCATAGCCGCATTTTTCATGTTTTCATATTGAATGCTCTGTTCCTCGATAAGTTTTTCAAACTCTTCAAAAGCAGCTTCATACATATCAAAACTTTCTAAAGCAATGGACAGATTTTCTTGAACAGTACTTGTTCCTGCTTCTTCAAGAGCAAGTGTAAGAAACTCTCTTGCTTTTTTGTTGCCTAGCTGTAGAGATTCCATATAACTATTGGATTCTGTGTATGTGAACTTCGTACTGGTAATTCTGGCTTCCATGAATGCATAGAGAGCACTTTCAATCGCCTGATATTTTTGAAAAGCTGCGCTCATAACTTCAGGTTCTTCGCCAAGAATAATATGAAATTGGGCTACATCCATAGCACGCTTTATATCCATCGTCACATTGGAGGCCGTCGTCAATTGAAGCCGACTCTGACCTTCTTTTTCTTTTTCAATATCAATATAGCGATTAAATTCATCTATAAATAATTGCAACTGCTCTTCAAAAGCTGTAGCACTTTCAATGGTACTTTTTTCTGTCATCATTGATTTAGCTTCTATAATTGATGCTCTTGATGCTTCTAAATTATTAATGACTTTTTCTGCATTTTCATCGGATTTATCTGAATTATACATTTCTTGGGCAATCATTGCTTCTTGAATATGATCTTTTGAAATGACAACCTTACTTAACACTTTATTCTGATAGGAACTTTGTTGAAAATTATAGATGGATGTTAATGCAACAATAATGATGATACCAGTAACGACACCATAGCCCAATGCCACTTTAACTCCAACTTTTAGATTTTGTAGAAAAGCTTTCTTCTTTTTAGTATTAATCATGCTGTCCTCCAGTAACATTTGATTTTAATATTATCTATCAACTGTATACTAGCATTCACATCTATGATTATCCATTTATTTTGTGTAAAGAATTGGTAAATTTGTGTAAAGTTGTTATTTTCCCTTTTGTCTGATAAAACAACTTTCCAAATGATCATCCACCAATCCCACTGCTTGCATATAGGCATACATAATGGTCGTGCCCACAAAGGACATTCCACGTTTTTTTAGGTCTTTGGATAATTTGTCACTTTCTGTTGTAGATACCGGCATCTGGTGCATATTATCATAGTGATTCACAATAGGCTGTCCCTCAACAAACCCCCAAAGGTAAGCATCAAAGCTGCCAAATTCTTCTTGTATTTGAAGAAACACTTGTGCATTCTTCCGTGCTGAATAGATTTTAAGACGGTTTCGAATAATTCCCGCATCCTCCCGAAGCGACTCTAGCTCTTCATCCGTCATCACAGCAACTTTTTTGGGATCAAAGTGATGAAACGCTTTTCTATATCCCTCTCTTCTCTTTAAGATGGTGTACCAACTCAATCCTGCTTGTGCACCTTCCAGAATCAAAAATTCAAACAACTTCTGATCATCATGAACCGGAATTCCCCATTCTGTGTCATGATACTTAGCATAATCTTCCTGTCCTTCTTTATCTCCAAAACATCGCTTGATTTCTTTCATTTAACACCCCTCTTTTATTTTAGTGGTGGTATTTTAGTCAACTCAAATGTTGCAGATGCTAACTCAACTTCATCGCCACTTCTTTCAATTTTCTCTAAAATCAGTATGAAAAGTTCATCTTTCACACCAACTCGGCTTTTATAATCTACCACATATCTGAGTGTAAACTCTACCCAATTATCATTCGCTATAATATTTACCATCGGATGCGTCGACGCATTTTCAATTAAAAACTTTCTAACCATAACATCCCATTGTTCTTCGGCTTCATTCGAATAGTCTCCGACTACTTCCTGCGCTGCATCATAAATAAACTTTCTGGCCAAAGAATAATTACTACCATATTTAATTGGAATCTTAATTTCATCCCAAAGAAAAGGGAAATCTGCCGAATAATTATATACAGGTTCTTTAAAGACAAAGCTGTTGGCAATTCTTACAATTCTTCCATTGTATAAGTCGCCTTCCACCCAGCCTCCAATCTCCATAATCGTTGTTCGCAACACACCAACATCAATTACATCTCCTTTGATTCCTCCTAGCATTACTCGGTCTCCGGATTTATATATATCTGTTAATAAAATTGCCATCCAACCAGCTATACTAACAATAACCTCTTGTAAAGCAAATGCAATACCAGCTCCTGCAATCCCAAAAAATACCGTTAAGGAGCCCAAGCTTTCCCGATAAATAATCGATACAAAAAGTAATATAAAAAAATATCCGACAGCACTTATTGCTTTTTTGCTTCGATAGGAGTTATTATGGTCTTTGATTGATTTACCTATGCGTGCTCGAAGTAGATTTTTCAATGTCAAAATAATGATAACACCTACTATCGCAAAAATCAGCCGCTGAAGTTGAATATTTTCTATCAATATCTCGATATATTTCTCCACGATTGGCCTCCTTTATGTGATTAATCCATCAGGAATCTAAAATTTATCATAATACACATTTTCTTGCTGAATATTATTCTTCTCAAGAACTGCTATGCAGGCATCAATCATGCCTGGGGACCCACATAAATAAGCCTCTGCATCTCGCAAATCTTTACAATAGCGGTCGACAACATCCGTAATTAATCCTACCTCTCCATCCCAATGGTCCTCTGGAAGGGGTTCTGATAAAGCAGGTATATATTGAAAATTTGGATATTCCTCTGACAAATTATTGAACTCCTCCGTATAATAAAGATCTTTCTTGGTTTTTGCACCAAAGAAATACCTCACCTTCCGATTCATTCCTCGATCCTTCAAATAATAGAGAATAGCACGAATAGGGGCTTTCCCTGAACCTCCGGCAATACAAATAATATCTTTATCTGAGTCTTCCTTTAGATAAAAATCACCAAAAGGACCTGTTATGGTTAAGATGTCTCCAACCTCCATCGCTAGATGAACAAAGGTCGTGGCTTGCCCTTTAGGTACTAAGCGTATAATAAATTCCAACCTATTTGTCGTGCTTGGATTTGAAGCTATGGAGTAAGCACGAATCACCTCAATTCCCGGCACTTTAAGTTGGGCATACTGTCCTGGTTTAAATGCCATTTGTTCAGGTTCAATAAGTCTAAACTCTACAAGATTTATATCATGTGTAAGTGGCGTTATCCCTATAACTTCTGCCTTATATTCTTTCGCATTTAGAAGTTCTTCCGGAATAAGTATTTCCATATCTTCACGAATTTTCACCTGACAGGATAATCGCACGCCTTCCTTCTTATCACTTTCCGTTAAAAAAGGTTCTTCGGTCGGTTTGATGGGTCCACCGCCTTCAACTACCTTACACTTACAATAACCACAGGTTGCTTTTCCTCCACAGGCAGATGGAATAAAAATATCATTTAAGGATAAAGTATTTAGTAATGTCTCATCTCCTATAACATTTATTTTCGTTTTGTCATTTATTGTTAGCGTTTTTTCACCACTTCCTTTTAGAAAAAAATCTGCTAACGCTAATAATATGGCTACAATCAACAATACCCCTATTAAGATAATGGGTACAAATATATTCATTGTGCTACCTCCTTTGGTCTGCTATATATTCGCCAAGCCGGTGAAACCAATAAAGGCAAGACTTAAGATTCCGAGTACTATAAAAACGATACCTCTACCTTCAAGGCCTTTCGGTAAATCCGATACAATTGCCATTTTCTCACGAATACCGGCTAATAGTACAATAGCTAACATCCATCCTAAGGCTGAACCGAAGGAAAAAACAGTTGTTTCACTAAACGTATACGTTCGATTCACAAAAAACAATGAAACCGCAAGAACGACACAGTTTACAGTGATTAAAGGCAAGAAAATTCCGAAGGCATTATATAGAGCCGGAAAAAATTTATCAATAAACATTTCTAGAAACTGAACCGTTGCTGCAATCGTTATAATGAAAACCAATAGCGCTAATTGAGTCGTATCCGTTGCTTTTAATAAGGCATAAATTGGCCAATTGATCATTCCTGTAATCGTAACAACAAAGACAACTGCCAAGCCCATGCCTTTAGCGTTTTTTATATTCTTTGAAACAGCAATTAGAGGACACATACCTAATATATATGTCAAAGCAATATTATGATTCAAAATGCTTGCCGTAAAAAGCTCAACTAAATTTGTCATATTCTAACCCTCCTGTTCTTCATAGGTCTTGGTGACAACACGCATAATCCAAACAAAGACACCTAGGACAAAGAAACCACCCGGAGCCATTGCCATTACAACCCAATTGACCCATCCATCAGGCATAATCGTTATATTTAAAAATGTTCCAAAGGCTAGTATTTCTCGAATAGCTGCAACAACCACGAGTACATAGGTATACCCTAAACCATTGGTAATTGCATCAATGAGTGTAAAGCGAACGGGATTTTTTACTGCAAAGGCTTCTGCCCTTCCCATTACAATACAATTTGTAATAATAAGTCCTACATATGCGCCTAAGGCCTTACTTATGGTCGGAAAAAATGCTTGTAAAAATAAATCTACTGCAATAACGAAAGTTGAAATCAAAACCATATAGGTTACCATTCTAACTTTAGACGGGATAAATTTACGAATAAATGATGTACTCATCGAACTTGCCATAATAACAAACGTTACTCCGAGCCCCATAGCAATAGCATTTTCAACCCTATTTGAAACAGCAAGAGCAGAACAGATACCTAAAACCATAACAAAAATCGGATTATTCTTAAAAAGTCCATCTCTAGATATTGCATACCATTTTGTATATTTTAAACGAATTAATTTCATATAATCCTCCTATTCCTTACTCTGTTCCCACGCAGAACGGTAGCGGTTTATGGCATTATTAATAATTTCTTCAAAAGCTTTTGATGTTCTTGTCGCCCCTGTAATAGCATCCACTTCATTTTCCTTGTTTGGACTAGCATCTTGATTAATCTCAAGACGTGGAATAACTTTCACTTCTTCAAATTGAGCAAGATATTCTTCTTCGGCTACAACCCCTCCAAGTCCTGGTGTCTCTTCTTGTTGAAGAATGGCTACATTTTTTATCGTTTCAAACTCATCATCAATAGCCATAAAACCTATAATGGGCCCCCATACTCCTGACCCTTCAATATGAAACCCTACTTCACCTGAAGGAGCTAAATAAAAATCTAGACCATCAATGGTTTCTATTGAAATTTCACTTTCATATATTTCATTGATACTACTCATATCATAGGGAATTTCAAAAACGTTTAAAACAGTGAGTCTCAAATCTATTTCCTCATTTGCCTCAATCCGATCGGCTGTTAAGATATCCATGCCAATTAATATACCGGAGGCAACTATTCCTAGAATCAGAACAAATAGAAGCATGCTTATATATTTTTTCATGCCATCTCCCCCTCCTCTTTACTATCACGACGTTTTTTTACTAGGTTATCTAGCTGAGGTGCAAATGCATTCATAATAATGATGGCAAACATAACACCTTCTGGAAATGCTGCAAAATTTCGAATGACAACCGTAATAATCCCGAGACCGATTCCATAGAAAATTCTACCTTTTTGGGTATATGGAGACGTAATTGGATCCGATGCAACAAAGAAAGCACCAAACAATAGTCCTCCTACAAAAATGCTTAATAGGGGATCTCTAAACATATCCGGAGCAATTAAACCTCCTATCCACGTTGTTAAAAAAACGCTACCAATAAAAAATACAGGAATACGCCAATTTATAATCCGTAGTAGGATTAGCAAAATTCCGATAATCAGTATACCTAAGCGAAAAGTCTCTCCCACCGAACCTGCAACATCACCTAATAATAGCTCCATCATGGTATAGCTAAAATCCCCTCCACTGTTTAACACTCCTAGTGGAGTAGCTGTTGTTATAACATCTGCGCCAGGTTCTAGCCACATGGTTGCCATATGTGCCGGAAAAGAGATTGTAATGAAAAGACGTCCTACAATGGCTGGATTAAAGATATTCTTTCCAAACCCACCAAACATAGCCTTACCAAAAAACACCCCAAAACTACTTCCCACAGCAACAATCCATAGCGGAAGTGTTGGTGGTAATATAAGTGTAAAAATAAGGGGTGTTATCAATAATCCTAAATCTAATTTTAGCTGTCTAATCTTTGAAAATAAGAGTTCAACGATAAGCGCTGAAGCATAAGCGACGAGTAGCATCCATACTACATGCATACCATAACGAATCACGCCCATAACAACAAATGGTACTAATGCTAATGCAAACATTACCATTTGTCGCCCAATTGTAAACCGATGAAGCATTGATGGATAATCATTTTTCATGATTTTAATCCTCCTTAAATTTAATGTTCTCGATAAGTTCAACAAATTCTGTCTATAATACGGATAATCTTTATACTATTGTACCAAATTTAGACCAAGATAGCCAGTAGATACATGTTAAAAAGCAAGTTGTTGGCTTATGCCTAACAACTTGCCATGAATTTAACTGTTTTGATCGCTCTTTATTAATATTACTCAACCGGCACAAATAAATTATACACTTAAGATAGGAATATATATATCCATATATGTCCTTCCTTCAATTTCTATAACTTCTTCTAGACAATATGCATTTTCATTTTGATCAAAATTCGAAGACACCTGATTTTCCTCAAGCCATGCAACAAGGGTTTTCCAACCATTAGGAATCCTTTCAAATGGATCTAAAAAAGGATCTGTAATTCTTAAACTTACGTATTTGTAACCTGGAATCTCCTTCCACTCAAATTCGTCATTCACTATCGCTTGGCTATTTAAAGGCCCTTTCACTTTCAACCAGTATTCATACCCTCGGTAGCCTTTGGCTTTTTCCTCTTCACTAATAGGAATATCAAATCCAAATTGTCGTTCCACACGGATGTTATTATCGTTACTCCATTTTGTCATTATGCCTATGATTTCATCTTCAGGTTCAAGTCCCACCCTTTTACCGCTAATCACTGTCATGGCTTTTAGTGTTTCATATTTAATCTTGCTTAAGTATCCGTTCATCTCTCGTAAACCTCCTTCACTCGGTAAATTCAAATTATATACGATAATCTTTGAACATACACATACATCTGTGTGTCTCAATTGACTCGGTGATTGCCCGAATTCTTTAACAAACGCTCTAGAATAACTGCGTTCTGAATTAAACCCATAGTCTAACGCGACGTCTATAATCCGCTGATTTGAATTTAATCCATCTAAGGAACGATGCAGTTTTCTTTTTCGGACATAATCCATAAGTGTTACTCCAGTATAGATTGAAAAAATACGGTGCAAATAAAACTTGGAATAACCTGCTTTTTCTGAAATACTATCTGCCGTTAACTCATCTTGAATATGACCTTCAATATAATCGACAATATCTTGAATGCACTCTTTTAATTCCATATTTGCCTCACTTGTTTATTTGATAATTATCATTTCCTCGGTAATTAAGATCTTAATAACAGTTTATCAAACTTATTGACCTTTTATAGGACAAATCGTGCTCAACGCTGATTACTTATAAATTTTATCACATAATAATTATTAAATGATTTTCTTTCCAATATAATCTTGTGCCGTATTTGCATAAGGGCGATTTCATGCTATACTATGAAAGATTGTATTACAACTTCCATCCATTAGAAAGCAATATGGCTTAAGCCATATTATAAGGTATATTTAATGAATTTTGATCAACTCTTTACTAGCGAGCCTCTTATTGAGGCACTTCGTACTATGGGCATTATATGCCCAACTGATATTCAACAAAAAGCACTTCAGCCTATTTTAGAAAATAAAGACATTATCGCTGAAGCCGTTACTGGTAGCGGGAAAACCTTAACTTATTTACTGCCGTCTTTTTTACGTATTGATGCGGAAAGCAAGGCTATTCATACCTTGGTTTTGGCACCCTCCCACGAATTGGCTCTTCAAATTAATGAGGTGGCTACTCAATTAGCAAAAGCTTCCAATCAAGACGTTCGTTCGATTGCTATTATCGGTAACGTGAATATAAAGCGACAACTCGAAGCACTCAAAACAAAGCCTCACATTATTGTTGGGACACCGGGACGTATTCTAGAACTCATCAAAATGAAAAAACTCAAAGCCCATTCCATTAAAACGATTGTTATTGATGAAGCAGATAAACTGCTATCTAAAGATAATTCACGGGTTGTTAACGATATTATCAAAACAACTCTGCGAGACCGTCAATTAATTGCCGTTTCCGCTTCCTTAAAACCGGCATCCCTTAACTTAGCTCAAAAAATCATGAAAGATCCGGTAATCTTTAGTCTAACCGAGTTTAAAAGTAATGCTGACATTGAACATTTTGTTATTGAATCAACTCAACGAGATAAAATCAAATTCTTAAGAAAATTAATTGCAGCTGAAAAACCAAAAAAAGCCATTGTATTTCTTAACCGCAATGAACATATTCAAGAGATTAATGACCGATTGAATTATCATAGTATACCATCAACCTGCATTTTCGGTAGTGCTAAAAAATCGGAGAGAAAAAAAGCTTTAGATACATTTCGTTCAGGAAAAGCTAGGGTTCTTATTGCCTCGGATTTAATGGCTCGCGGCCTTGACTTTGAAGATGTTAGCCATATTATCCACCTAGACTTACCTGACAATCCCGATGAATATATTCATCGCTCCGGAAGAACCGGACGTGCCGGTCAATCGGGTACTTCTATTGCAATTATAACGCCAAGTGAGCTTAAGCATTTATACTCCATACAACGAAAGAATAATTTTACATACAAAACATATAGCTTTATCTAATCAATAATATCATTCTGAAATCTTGAAAGATGCTCATAGGGAAGAATAAGCCTTCCGCGAAATAGTCCACAACCATCATTGATTAGTGAATTATCCATTGCAGAAAACATGTTTACATCCAGTTTTGATAACTCAAGCTGGTGTAAAGCAATACCTCGCTCATAGGCTTCATCAAAATAGATATTTTCACCTTCCGGTATTTGATCTCGTCTTGCTCGTTCACTTTTTTGTCGTTTTTCGTAACCTAAATGATTGGCCGGGCCAATCTCTGCAAAATCGTCCATTTCTTTTGTACGAAGTTGTACTTCCACGTAGCAACGAGCAATATTATCATACAATGTTATATGAAGTGACTGATAACCGTTAGGTGAGGGATTTTCAATATAATCTTTATAGTAAGGACTTACATTTTCTTTTAATAAAGGAGATATCTTCTGTCCCTCTAAGGAATACATTTCTGCTGTAAACCCACGCTCTTCCAAGAAACCCAGCAAGTGATTGGCAACATCATAGAGATACTTTTTTTCCTCATCCGCTATGGTTTGCCCTTCTTTTAGATGACACTTTGGAAGAGAGATTATAATTCTATATGCAATCAAATCACGAAAACAATTTAAACTGTTTTTGAGTTCAAGTAGAGAAGGATATTTACCATATTTAATGTAATAATCGTAAATATATTCCACAATATATCCATTAAATTTTGCTTCTGCACGTATTAGTGATTTGATTCGTCCCCTAAATGTAAATGCAAGAAAGGGGTATTCATTCGCCATAAATTTATAGAATTCTCGAATCCTCTGAGATTGGGAAGTCAAAAAATTGTTATGCTGTAAAAGTTCCGCAATTTGAAGCAAAAAATTACAATGGACAAGATCAATCGGATTATCTGTTTCTTTGGCCGACTGTTTCAAATCGTCGGCATATGTCAGTAAAATCTTAAGAATGGTATCGCCGGAGTATAAGTAATCATTGAGTTTTTTCATATTCTACTTCCTTTCCCATAAGAAAAATTAGAACAGCTAATTTAGACGAACATTTTCATGTTCTAATAATTCTTCATATAAATGTATTTGTGCATCTATTTCCAAAAGACTTAAACGTAACGTCGACATTTGATAATGATAAATATCTTCTACTCCATTATACAATGTTCGATCTCCTAATAAGGACTCGAGTCGAGTTTTAACTAAATCGTCAGACTTTAATTGCTCAAAAGCTTCTTGGATGGGATCATTAGTGCCTTCTGTAACCATTTTCTGAATTGTTTGATATTGTTCTTTTTCCTGTTTTAAGCTTTCTATATATCCTTGAAGCACTTTTTTTCGTACTTTCTTTTCTGTTAAACCAAGAAAGAACAATTTCCGTTCATCTATTTTTTGGGATGACCTTGAATTTACAGGTTGTTCTAACCATTCTTTAAACATCTTCATGCCTAGTTTTGTTATTGTATACTCTTTTTTATTATGTCCATTTTCAACATATGTTACAAATTCAATTGCATTGGCTCCTAACAATTTCTTTAATGCATATTGTATGCTTCCCAAACTATCTGCATAAGAATGACTTAAATATGTTGCAACAAACTTTTTAATATCATAAATCGTCATACTTTTTAAAATTAATAGTCCAAGTATAATTTTGTCCATTGAATCACCTGTTTCCTTTTTATCCTATTGCTATAATAAGAGCACAAATTAATGCAATTGTATTAGCCGGCCCCATTACATAACGTTCTTTTTTACTACGCGAACTCCAATTCATCACATTTCCAAAAACAAAAAATATAACTATGAACCACATACCTACGATTGATGCACTATATAATTTTTCAAATGCTAATTGCGCTTTAGCTAATGCCATAATAGCAAATAAACATAAAATTAAAATCTGAATAAGCGCAGCAAAACGTAATTTCATGGGTAGTTGCCCTTTATACCTTCCACCAAGTGTCCATTCTCCAAGAGGTGCTCCAAAAGCTAATGCCAATTGAACTAATGCCACCGCTAATAACAAAATCACAAAAATAATTGTAGCATATATCATTTTTCTCTCCTTTCGCCTTTCATATAAGCTAATTTTATTATTATAAGTATTACTATTAGTAATAATATAGCACGCTTATTTTATTTTTTCAAGACTTTTTTTGAACATAAAAAAAGCAAGTTATTAAGTTTTATTTCTACCTAATACTTGCCTTTTTGTATAATCTGAACTTCCTGTGATTT
>DDQW01000093.1:0-122950 GCA_002342805.1 Clostridiales bacterium UBA2432
GGCAGATAAGATTGATGCATATGAAAAGAGACATGCAGGTTAATAAAATATACGTCATTCCATTTCGCTTACTGTTTCATGCATTCAAAAAAAGACCATGCAACGGATTCCAAACTCGCTGAGCTCAGACAGTGGAATCCTTCTTTTGCATGGTCTTTTATTTTCATTTTAAAACAATACAGCTTATGGCAAAACGCAAATTTTATTAACCTGCATCTCGTGATTTTGATAGTTTTAGGGTGACTCTTGTGCCTTGATTTTTTTGTGATTGGATGTTGAGGCCATAGGCTTCACCACAAAAGAGTTTGATTCTCCGATCGACATTTTTTAGTCCGACGCCACCTAATTTAGTTTTTGTTGAAAGGGGCAGGTCTTCCGTCATGCTGTTGCTCTCGGTTTCACTGTCAAAGCCAATGCCATTGTCTGTGACAATAATGAGTACATTATCATTTTCATCTATTACATCGATATTAATGACACCGCCGCCATCCATATCCTTTATGCCGTGATAGATTGAATTCTCAACTATGGGTTGAAGAATAATTTTAGGGACAATGACTTCGAGTATTTTTTCATCGATTGTTATACGATAATCCAATTTATCTTGATATCGTTGCTTTTGTATAAACAAATATTGTTTGACATGTTCGATTTCGTTTTTCAGGCTCGTTGTTTCTTTTCCCTGATTAAGAGAAAGCCGGAAAAATTGCGCCAATGTTTTGGTGATTTCAATGACATCTTCTTTCTGATTGAATTCAGCCATCCATACTATGGTATCCAGTGTATTGTATAAAAAATGCGGATTAATCTGGCTATACATTGCGTTCATTTCATAGTGATGAATTTCTTGTTCCCTCCTTTGAATTTCTGCTGTCAAGCGTTTAAGAATAACACTGGTTACTAGAACGACGACTAAAATAATCGATATTCCAAAAATCACGGTTTCTAAGACCTGTCTTCTCAATATGGTTAATGCGTCAACGGAAGAAACGGCAACTAATGTCCAATCCGTATTGCTCATCACATAATGATTCTTCAAGGTTGAAGAACCCTTTTGATACCCAATTGGGGTATTTAATATTTGAACCAAAGAATCTTTTAGATTTTCATTCTCATAATATGCTTTGTCTTGATGAAAAACCACATCTTGATTGTCATTAAGAATATAGGCATAGCCCTCTTCGCCCAGATGCAAATCCATAAGGTATGTTTCTAAAGCTGTATAAGGTACATCAATGACAGCCACACCTATATTATGGCCATTTTCATTAACGATTTCTTGACTTAAAGATATAACCCATAAATCATTATCCATTGAAAACGGCTGCATTCTAGCGGATGTCAATGTTGGCATATCATTATGAATCGCTTCCATATACCATGTTTCTTGCATCATATCTTCTGACATGGACATATCTAATTTTTCTTCATTCGAAAAAACATTTCCGTCTTTTGAGATGATGATAATGGATTGAAGCGTTGCATCGGACTTCATCATGTTTGTAATTAGCTGACGAATTCGTTCTTCATAAACTTGATTTTCAAGATTATCTTCGCCACTAAAGTATTCGATGACATCCTGATTGTTTACGAGTGTATTCGAGATAACATTTAGCTTATCTACATAAACTTCAAGGTATTTTCCGCTTTGATTGACTGCCATTTTCGTGGACATAACCGATTCTTCTACAAGTACATTTGTCAAGGAGTAATATAAGATAAATCCCACAAGAAGAATACTTAATGTTCCGAAAATCAAATATATCCATGTAATTTTCTCTTTCATGTATTCACCACCTACTCACGTTTTTCCTTCTGTATTTTTTTCTTATATCTATTGGGGGAATCACCATAGTGTTTTTTAAATAATGTCGAGAAATAATTCGGATCACCAATCCCTACTTTTTCTGCAATTTCATAATTCTTAAGATCTGTGGTCAATAAGTAGATTTTACTTTTTTCGAGTCGTTGATGAAGCAGGTAATCACTAAAAGGAATTCCGAATAATTTTTTAAAAAGAGTACTCATATAACTCGTATTTAAACCCATTCGCTCTGCAAGGTTGTTCAAGGAAAAATCAATATCAAACAAACATTCTTCCAAAATATTAGAAATCTGCTGTTTATAGCCAATGGCTTCATCACTGTTTTTATCCATTTCTTGAATGATTTTGTAAATTTCTTTGAGTTTTCTATCCTCTTGAATCTTAAGAACAAGTTTCTGAATAAGCTCCTGTACATCATCTTTAGATACAGGCTTGAGGACATAATCTTCCACGCCGATTTTTACAGCCTCTTTCGCATACTCAAAATAATCATATCCGGTAATTATAGCAATCTTAATCCACGGCCAATTGGCCTTCACTTCTTTTGAGAAGTCAAGGCCATTGATTTTTGGCATATTTATATCACATAAGATAATATCCGGTTCTTCTTTTTTTACAATTTCCAATCCACTTTGTCCATTATCCGCTTCAAAAATAAGCGCAATACCTAATTTTTCATAGGAAATCAGTGAAACGATACCTTTTCGGATGAGAGCTTCATCATCAATTACTAATAATTTCATAGGTCACCTCATTATTTTACTAGTGCAATTAATTCGCCATAACCTCCTGCTTCCATCTCTTCTAAGGGAACAAAACGAATGGATGCAGAATTAATACAATATCTTAATCCGCCTTTATCTATAGGACCGTCTTCAAACACATGGCCCAAATGTGAGTCTCCAACCCGTGAACGCACTTCCGTACGTTTCATATTAAACGAAGTATCCGTATCATAATGAACAACTTCTTCAACAATTGGCTTAGTAAAACTCGGCCAGCCACATCCGGAGTCATATTTATCCTTAGATGAAAATAGTGGTTCACCGGTAGCTACATCCACATAAATTCCCTGTTCATAACTATCAAAATATTCATTCGAAAAAGCACCTTCTGTTGAATTGTTTTGCGTCACCTCATATTGAATGTCTGTCAACATTTCTTTTAGTTTATCATCACTTGGTTTCGAGTAGTTATCCGGATCAATAAACACCACTTCTTCTTCTAGTTTATCCATATCCACATGGCAGTAACCATTTGGATTCTTCTTCAAGTAGTCTTGGTGATATTCCTCTGCTACATAAAAGTTATCTAAGGGAAGATTTTCAACTGCAATCGGTTTTTCAAATTTTTCCTGTTCAAGAGCTAATAAGGACTCAATGAGACTAGCATCTGTCTCTCTATTATAGTATATACCAGTTCTGTATTGATTTCCAACATCATTTCCTTGTTTGTCTACACTTGTCGGATCAACAATTTTCAAGTAATATCCAATTAACTGTTCCAAGGATATTTTGGATTCATCATAGGTAACTTTTACTGTTTCTGCATGACCTGTATTCTTATAAATAACTTCTTCATAGGATGGATTTTCAGTTGTTCCATTTGCATAACCACTCACTGCATCCTGAACACCCTCGATTCGTGAAAAGTATTCTTCAACACCCCAAAAGCATCCACCTGCAAAGTAAATGGTCTGGATCGATTCATCTTTTCCTAAGGCCTGGCTAATATTGGATTGTGTATTCATAGTTGTATTCATAGTTGCATTCGTATCCGAACTTGCGAATTTTTCAAAAATTTCGTGATTGGATTTATGTCCCGGTAATGCCTCAATAAGTTCTCCTTGGGCTCCAATAAATACGGATGTCGGAACCGCTCGAACATTAAGTTTTTTGCTCAATTCGGCTTTTTCATCAAGTAGAACAACGATGTTTTCATACTCAAGTGTCTTAAACCACTCTGTAAAATCTTCTTTAGACATTTCACCTTTTTCACCTGGTGTTATCACGGTAAAAACAGTAAAGTCTGTCTCCATTGCAGATAATTCATCGACTTCAGACAATCCTGCTAGACATATGGAACACCAAGATGCCCAGTATTTGAGATATACTTTTTCTCCTTTAAGGTCTGATAACCGATGTACATTGCCCTCTAGATCCATCAGCTCAAAATCCGGAGCCAAAACAAGATTGCTCTCCATCATTGTCTCTTCCGTGTCATTTGTTGTTGCTCCACATGCTGCCAAAATCAAGATTACACTCATTAAACCTAGTGCTAATTTAAATAATTTCATTTTCATGATTTTTCCTCCTTCTTCTATTGCATCAACCGTTCAAACCATCCAACAATTACCATTAAGTTATCTGTCATTAAAACCAGTCCCATGATAATAATTAAGACACCACCTACGATTTTTATTTTTTCTAAATGTTTATATAAACCTTTTACGCGTTTAAGTAGAACATCTGAAAAAACTGCAATAATTAAAAATGGTATCATTAATCCAATGGAATATATCAACATTAAGATGCCACCATAAAGTGCACTACCTTCACTAGCAGATAAACCTAGAATTGCTACAAGAACGGGTCCTATGCAAGGCGTCCAGCCAAAACTAAATGTAAACCCTAAAAGATAAGCACCAATAATATCCGATTTTCCTGTTCGTTTTAAATGTACTTTTTTCTCTCGATTAAGGAGCTTGAGTTTTAATAAGCCAATTTGGTTCAATCCTAATATTATAACAATAAGACCTGCAAAACGGATGAACCACTCACTATATAAAACGCTACCAATGGCCCCAGCTCCAAATCCTAGTAATATAAAAGATGTCGATAATCCAGCAACAAAGACAGCCGCTTTAATGATTGGCTTGGATAACTCTCCTTCAGTAAAATACCCTATATATATGGGAATTACCGGTAAAATACACGGACTAAAAAACGAAAGTAAACCTGCAACAAATACGGTACTGATATATAAACTGTCAATCATAAAGATCACCTCCAGAAACTTTAAATTTCTTATCTATTTCTATTATAGTCTATCGTCTTGCACTTTGACATAGATTCTCATTACCATTTTCTCGAATCTGATTGGGATAAAAAAAACGGATGCATCTGCATCCGTTTTTGTGTCCTTATTTAGTATCCATAACTTGATAAGCCTGCAAACATTGCCGCTCCGAAAATCACAAAGAATATAACTTGAAGTATGATCGCTATGAGTAAGAAAATTAATGCTGCCTTAAAATAATTCGCTTTACTCGGTTGCGTTCCACTTCCAAATGCCCATACAAACATCATAATAATATTTACAATTGGAATTAGCATAATAAGCATAGTAACGAACCATTCGCCAACAGTTACCTCGTTGTGTTGTAACTGATTGTAATTTTGATTGTCCATATTAAATTCCTCCTCTTTCTTAATATACTTTTCATTATATAGTAAAATATGATAATTTTCTATGCTCTTTGAAGAATTTTACAAAATATACATATCATGATATACTATACATAGTAAACAATACTAGAAATTAAGTTTTATAAGGAGGTATTTATATGACTTATTTTTCAAATTCTTTAGGAAGAACTGATATGATTGCATGGTTATCTCTTCAGGACAAAGAGTCAATAAATTATGATGAGATGTCAGATGATGAAATTCGTGTTCTATATGAAGAACGTCGTAAAGGCTCTGATGATTATATTGACGACTATAACGAAGCACCGGAACCATTTGATGACAAACCTGATATTGACGAAAAAACACGATAATTATTTTAAGCTCCCACGATGTTGGGGGCTTTATTCTATTAAGATGAGCTTCTCTTCAGGAAAAGAAACATAAACCGTCTCTATCATTGCGTGTATATGCTTCCATCGTTCATTCGATATGTCCCACTGAAGTGTCGATTCCGAGAACCCTTGCTTTGTTACAATCTTAAAATAAACCATGACACGAAAGGGCGATTGAGCAATGTTAACAATATGAATTTTAAAACTGTTTTTTTTCATACCTTTGCTTTTATCCCAACGAATATGATGGGCTCGTATACCAATCGACGTTAATCTACGCGCTTGCCTCTTATCCAATTCTATATGACACTTCCAATCCCTACAGTAAATCGATCCTTTATTTTCTTCCTTATATTTCTCAACTGAACATATGTTTTTACACCCAGTAATCTGGGCAACTTCAAGACATTTGGGGTGTTCAAAAATCGCTTCTTTTTCTCCATATTCAAGTACCTGGCCCTCATGAAAAATTGCAAGCTCTTGACACAGGCGATAGGATTCATGAATGTCATGAGAAACCACAATGGATTGTCCGTCATATTTGTCCAACAAATTTTTTAACTGATGTTCCATCCGGCTTCGTAAATGTAGGTCAAGGGCAGAGAAAGGTTCATCAAGCAGCAATATTTCCGGTTCCAAAATCAATGCTCGCGCAATTGCAACCCGTTGTTGTTGCCCTCCCGAGAGCTCTGCGGGATATCTTTTTCTCATATCTTCCATATGAACGATTTGCAAATAGTCATGAACACGTTGTCGGCGTTCTTCTTTGTCAAGATGCATCATTCCAAATGCCACATTTTCTTCAACTGTCATATGGGGAAATAGAGCATACTTTTGAAAAAGAAATCCAACATATCTTTGACTCGGTGGAATCCATATATTTTTTTGACTATCATAGACACATTTACCGTTGATGATGATTTGGCCAGAATCAGGTTTTTCTAGCCCCGCAATACACATCAAGGTCATACTTTTGCCGGCTCCTGACGGACCTAAAAAACCAACAACACTTTCATTGGTCTCAAAATCCACAGCTAAATTAAATGCATCAAATTTTTTTTGAATATGTACAGACAGTTCCATAAGATCACCTACTTCACCTTTATTCTCGAATATACTTTTGACTATACTCTAACCAATAATTCATTAATGAAATCATGCCTATGGATAACATACAAATGATGAATACCCAAATCAAGGCTTCTTGATCGTTGCCGGATTCGGATGCAAAGAAAATTGCAATCGGCATCGTTCGCGTTTCACCAATAATGCTTCCGGCAATCATTAATGTCGCTCCAAATTCACCCATGGCTCTTGCAAAGGCTAACACACTCCCTGCTGCAAGGCCCGGCCATGCCAAAGGAAGAAGAATTTTAAAGAAGATTCTTTTTTCAGAGGCACCTAAAGTTTTGGCTGCTTGTATATAAGATCGGTCAACCTGCTCAATGGCACTTCGTGTTGTTTTATACATTAAGGGGAAGGCAACTGTTGAAGCCGCGATAACATTACCCCACCACGTAAAAACAATTTGAATTCCCATCTCATAAAGCATACTTCCTAGAATGCCACGGCGTCCAAAGATTAGTAATAAAAAAAAGCCGACAACTGTCGGTGGTAGAACCAATGGCAGATTCAGCAGTCCATCAATAATCCCTTTTCCGGGACCTTTGTAAAACGCCATTTTATAGGCAATATATGTTCCAATAAAAACAGTCAGTACTGTAGCCGTTATTGCTGTTTTTAATGATATCCAAAACGGAGAAAAATCCATAACCCTCACCTCTTATCTTATTTCGCTAAACCCATATGTTGCAAATATCTGTTGCGCTTCTTGGCTTAACATGAATGCTTCGAATTCTAACGTTTCCTTTTTAGCTTCAGCTGTTTTTAATCTCGCCATTGGATAAACAATCGGTTGATGAGTATCGGCATCTGCCGTTTCAACAATTTTCACCTTTTTTTCAATAAGAGCATTGGTCTTATAAACCATACCTGCATCAGCTTCTCCTAATGCAACCCATGTTAATACTTCCTTCACATCTTTTGCTAAAACCGTCTTGTTTGGCATCTGTTGATCGATTCCATAGTAGCTTAATACTTCTTGAGCATAAGTCCCTGCCGGAACACTATCCGGTTCTCCCATTGCAAAAATGATTGCCGAATTATTGGCCAAGTCCCTAATTGAATCAATACATTCACTATCATAAGGTGTAATCAAAACAAGTTCATTGGTAACAAGCGTTTCATATTGATTATCTATAAGATATCCTTCTTCCATTAGTTGATCCATATGAATGCGTGAAGCAGATATGAAAATATCAATATCAGCGCCTTGTTCAATTTGGCGCCGCAATGATCCGGAGGAACCGGACTGAAGAAGGATGTCTATGTCAGGATTTTCTTCTTGATATACACTTTTTATGTCTTCCATGGCTTCAAACATACTCGCTGCTACTGCTATCTTGATTTGAGCCTTTTCTGCCTTCACTGTACACCCCATCAAAAGAAGGATTGACGCAAATAAAGGGATACACCTAGCTATGAGCTTTTTATTTTTCATCTTTAATCGTCTCCTTTTTAAATCGTCTCCTTCAATTTCGGCTTATATTTTCCTGAATGTTTTCCTTGAACAAGACTATGATGACGCCCAAACCATTCCGGTTGCATATATTCATACAGACTTCGATCTTTTAATAATCCGTCCACATGAATACCTGCCTCATGAGAAAACACCAATTCTCCCACAATGGGCTTACTTTTATGATTCTTCCGACCCGAATACCGTTCAACAATCTGTGATACTTTCATGATTTTTTTGATATCAATTGTTGATGTAATTTGATCCATGACTTGTAATGCGACAACAATTTCCTCTAACGGGGTATTGCCGGCTCTTTCTCCAAGACCATTTACACTACAGCTAATGACATCTGCTCCGCCTTTAAAGGCACCTAATGCATTCGCTGTACCGAGTCCAAAGTCATTATGTCCGTGAAAATCAATATGAACCCTATTTAAAAACGTTTCCCTTTTCATATCACATTTATAGGCAAGTTTTTCCACAATGCGCTCTATGTTATTCTTGGAACTAAATGGATTTAAAACACTCACGGTATCGGCATATCGAATGCGCCTAACTCCTTCTTTAATCCCGATGGCATATATGTCTGTTAAAAAATCCATATCTGCACGGGAAGCATCTTCTGCTCCAAGAGATATAGTCAAACCTAGGTCATGTCCAAAATCAAGAATGCGTTTTAGTTCTTCCCTGAGCTTTTCTCGTGTTGTTCCTAACTTTTTTGTAATATGGATATCCGATACAGGAACTGAAATATGGGCATGTTTTGCGCCTGTTTCAAACGTTGCTCTCAAATCACTTTTATGCATGCGATTCCATGTTAAAATCTCAGCTTTTAGGTCTAGGTTCAACATGGCTTGTATCACTTGTTGTTCTTTGATTCCCATAATCGGAATACCCGCTTCTATAATATTAACTCCCAATTCATCTAATAACTGCGTTATTTTTATTTTTTCACGATGGGTAAAGGCAACGCCAGCCGATTGTTCTCCATCTCGAAGTGTTGTATCGATAACTGTTAGACCTATTTGTTCCATTTTAATCACATCCTTTAGATGATTAAACGCTCCACTTGGCTTCCCTCTTCAAGTGCGTCCATGATGTCTTCCACATCATCCGGACTAACTTTTCCATACCAGGTCTGTTCCGGATAAATCATGACAATGGGTCCCATTGAACATAAACCTAGACAACCTGTATTGGTCACCATAATATCTGCATCTAATGATCGATCTTGCACCTCTTCTACAAAATTTTCTAAGATCTCAAGCCCTTCTTTTTGAGCACAAAACCCTTTAATCTCGCCTGTAAGCCTTGAACTTGAACAGACAAAAATGTGATGTTTTGGTTTTTCCATAATATTTACTCCTTTCATCTAACCGATTTGTTTGTTACGACAGCCTCCAAGCTTGCCGACTGCATCCGCTCGACATTGGTTACAATGCATCATTTGAGGCATGATAGATGCATTCATTTTTCTCACATCATTGATTTCATCTTGTGTTGCTTGTTCAAGCTGTTCAAATGGAGTTTCTTTAACCGGAATGTGTGCCATAATATTCGTCACTGACGCCCCGTATGCTTCTGCTTGTTTTACAACATCTTGAATATGATCATCATTGATTCCTTTGAGATAGACAATATTGACTTTGGTCATAACATCTTTGTCTCGTAAATATTTGACCGCCTCCCATTGCTTGACTAATAATTGTTTTGCTCCCTCTACACCGAAATACTTCTTTCCTTCATAGCGTACATGCCGATATATTTTAGCTGCAACGTCTTCATAGACTGTATTAATGGTCACCGTAATATGGGTCACGCCGAGTTCAATTAAATCATCTGCATACTTGGTGAGTTTAAGGCCATTTGTTGACAAACAGAAGGTCACATTGGGATCATACTCCCTGATATATTGCAAGGTATCTCGTGTTTTTTCCCAATTGGCCAATGCATCTCCGGGTCCGGCGATCCCTACCACTGAAAGAGTCGGAAATTTTTTCTTTGACTCTTTATAGTGGGCAAGAGCTTCTTTTGGTGTTAGCACATCCGACGTCACTCCCGGCCTTGATTCATTATTACAGTCGTATTTTCGATGACAATAATTACATTGAATGTTACATTTAGGTGCTACCGGTAAATGTATACGTGCGAATTCATGTGCCTCTGCATTAAAACACGGATGGGTTTTCGTTCGCTCAAGTGCTTTTATTTTCATTCTGCTACCTCCTTTTGCAAATAGTATGCATCATACATGCGTTTTCGATAGTTTATATGTTTTTGATCTAAAAGGTGATTGACTATTTCATCTAAAAAGAAAAGGCTACCCCGATATCCCATCATTAATTTACGCTGTGCTCCGACATGGTCATGCACCGGGAATCCTACGCGGATAAAATCAATACCTTCTTTTTCCCAAATAAACTTACCGTCTGAATGACCAATCATTAAATTGACCTCACTATCATGTATCGCTTCATGTATCGTTTCAAAATCAGTATCCTGAAATATTGTTAGACTTTGGTCATAGCAATCGGCTAATGATTGTAATTGCTCTTTAAATTTCTTCTGTGCTGTTCCTGTTGCTGCAAGGTGTATTTTCATACCATTTTCCAGGAGTAATGCGCTGATTCCATACACAAGATCCATATCCCCGAAAACGGCTATTACACCTAATGCACTGTGTTTATGTGCATCAATCATTCCATCGATTAGTCGTCCGCGCTCCTTATTGATTGCTTCCGGTAGTTCTTTTTGCCTAATCTCAGCTAGTACCCGCATCATTTTATCTGTATTATTAATGCCGATGGGTAAGGGCAAACGATAGGATTTCACTCCATAGTTATCTTCAAGATAGGCTGCAGTAGAATACCTGTGATCCACTAAATCACCAAGTTCTACTGTCGCTTTTGCATAACGCATTTGCTCGAATGCTTCTTTTGGTGTTCCTTCACTTGAAAGTTTTTGATACTCTTCCATATAAGGTGCATCAAGCACATCCGAAATATCCGGTACGATTGTCGCATCTATATCCATAACATTAAAGATACGTTTTAGCTCACGAATATCTTCACAGGTGGCGTTGGATACGATCACGTTTACTTTTTGATGACTGCCTTCTTTCCTCGGCATATTTTTTTCACTATAATATTTTGTTATTGCACGAATCGTCGAAAAATATCCTTCTGCTTGAGAACCTGCATACCCCGGTGTCGCAATAGGAATCAAATCAACGTCTGAAAAATCACCGATTTTTCTTACTTCTCGAATAATACGTTCTATGTCATCTCCAATTGTCTCTGCTAAACAGGTTGTTAATACCCCAACGACTTCCGGTTTATACATTTCAACCAAATTGGCAATACCTATTTTAAGATTTTTAGCCCCGCCATAAACCGTTCCTTCCTCAGATAGTGATGAGGATGCTATATCTACCGGTTCATTAAAATGAGCTGCCATGTGACGTCGTATATAGGTCGAACATCCTTGTGATCCATGAATGATTGTCATTGCCCCACGGATTCCTTTTAAGGCAAGTGAACCGCCCATAGGCATACACATTTTACACGGATTCACTTGCATATTCACATAATTTCTTTCACGTGTAGATGAATCACTCATGATATATTCCCCCTTGCTTAACGATTGACCATACCGGTGAATTCACCGTCAAATCAACTTCTTTTGCAAAATTATAGGCGCCTTCAAATCCACACAAGGGATGTTTTCGTTCATGATTGTGATCTAAAAAAGCCACCCCCATTTTATAGGCTAAGGGACGTTCTTTAACGCCACCTACTAATATATCTGCCTTGGTCTGTTTCATAAAATATTCAAGCTCCGTCGGGTTTGCATCATCAAGTATGACGGTCCCTTCAGACGTTAACTGTTTAAATTGATTATATTCATCTTGGGATCCGGTTTGGGTTCCGACTAAAACTGTTTCGATTCCGAGTTCATTGAATTGTTCAATGAGTGAAATTGCTTTGAACCCTCCGCCAACATATATAGCAACTTTTTTGCCGATAAATCGATGTTTGTAGGCTTCAATTTTTGGTGTATATTCTCGCTCTTTATCTTTTATCATGGTTTCAAATCGTTCAATATGTTCTTGATTGCCAATAGTAAATACAATCTTTCGTAACGAACGTATAGTATCTTTTATACCTAAGAATCGAATATGCTCAAATGGAATGTCATAACGCTGTTCCATATGTTTTGCTAAAAATGTCATGGACCCTGCACATTGTACAATATTTAAGACCGATTCCTTTGCCTTTTTAAGGGATGCACAACTCGCATCACCAGTAATAACTGTATTTAATGTAAGACCAATCGTTTCAAGATAATTTCTCACAATCCATGCTTCCCCTGCCAAGTTAAAATCTCCGAGAAAATTCAAACTGTGGGCTATTTTTTCTTTTGCCTTTTCTGGTCCCATTAATTCTAATATGGCATGACATGCTGCCTTATAGCCATCTTTTTTACTTCCTGAAAAACCGGAAGAGTTTACCGGGATTACTCGAATACCATATTTTTCTTCTGCATGTTTGGCAACCGCTTTAACATCATCACCAATCACACCAACAACACATGTTGCATAGATAAAGATGACCTTTGGATTTTCATTTTCGACGATTTCATCAATGGCCATGGCCAGTTTTTTCTCTCCTCCAAAAATAATATCTTTTTCTCTTAGGTCTGTAGAAAAACTCATCCGATATCGCTCAGAATCTGATGAAAGGCTCCCTCGTATGTCCCATGTATAAGAGGCGCAACCTATTGGTCCATGTACAATGTGTGCGGCATCCGTTATCGGATTCAAGACAACCCTCGCACCGCAGTAAACGCAGGCTCTTTGGCTTACAACTCCTGAGACGGAATGGGTATCACATACAATAGATTGTTGTCTCGATTGTTGGTTTACCATGATTTGATTCTCTCTTGCTTTCGTACTTATTGTTTTTGAACGCATCGTGCACCTCCTAAACATGTTACATGACCATTACATAACTAATTCAAAATCTTCTTCCGGACAAGTCGCATCATATTTGTCTAATAATGCAGTTGTAATTTTTTCGATGATTCGTAATGCACCTTTATATCCGACAACAGGGAAATAACTGTGACCGACTCGATCAAGAATTGGCCATCCCATTCGTACTAAAGGTATTTGTTCTTCTCTGGCAATGTATTTACCATATGAATTTCCTATAATTAAATCCACCGGATTTTCTTTGATGATTTGGTGGAAAGAAAACAAATCTTCGTCACCAAGAACAATACTGTCGTCTAACTTCGCTGCATCAAATAATTCTTGAATTGCTTTGACATAGGCTTTTCCCGGTGTTCCAGATAAAACAAGTGTCGGCACCATTCCAAGGTCAATGACAAACTCAGTCATTGCAATTAGTATGTCCGGATCACCAAACAAGGCGACTTTTTTACCATGATAGTGGTTATGAACATCAACCATAACATCAACGAGTTGACCACGTTCAAATTCCAATTCTTTTGGAATAATTCCACCATTAAGTTCCAACATTTTCATAATAAATTCATCGGTTGCTTTGATACCTATCGGCTCTTTTAAGACTGTTGCCGGCACATCACATTTTTTTTCAAGTTCATATGCGGCATCTTTTGAAGAAAATTCGCCAAGAGCAATTGTTCCAAGGGCATTTCCCGATTTTTTAATCTCTTTTATAGGTGTTCCGCCTTCCGGATACATTTCATAATTCCCTGTATTCGGAGTTGCTACAACACCACTTGTATCCGGAAACATTGTAAAGGGGACTTTTAGTAATGTTGCCATGCGTTTGATTTCCATCATATCGCTGGGCTCAACGTATCCCGGTAAAATATTAACACCTTTTGCTTTTTTGCCTTCTTTTTTCTCAGCTAAATGTGTTACCATTGCCTTACACATATTCGAAAATCCGGTTACATGGGATCCGACATAGGATGGTGTATTTGCGTAGATAACGGTTTTACCTTCCGGAACATCTGTTGCCTTTACAATTTCACCAATATCATCACCAATGGTTTCTGACAAGCAGGTTGTATTGATTGCAACAACATCGGGATTATAGATATGAAATACATTCTCTAAACCTTTTTTCAGATTCGATTTTCCACCAAAGACACAGGCCCCCTCAGTAAATGAACTCGTTGATGCTACGATTGGGTCACGGTAATGACGCGTCAAATGCATTCGATGATATGAACAACATCCTTGAGAACCATGAGAATGAGGTAAACACTTATGTATTCCAAGTGCTGCATACATAGCTCCGATCGGTTG
The DNA here is from genome assembly GCA_002342805.1 of Clostridiales bacterium UBA2432. Lineage (GTDB taxonomy): Bacteria > Bacillota > Clostridia > Lachnospirales > Vallitaleaceae > UBA1351. The sequence continues at coordinate 14,510 of DDQW01000093.1, forward strand.
ACACGTTTTTGCCGGATTGATTTTCAGACCCGTTCTTTTTTTATAGCTTCCTTTTGTTTGATCAAGCATATTTCTCAACTCCTTCCACTTTGCCGTTTAGAAGCGGCTCACAGTTCCATGGTGCTTTAATGTAGGACCATGCAGGGGTTAATATTCCGGCTGCTACATCTCTGGCAAAGTTCATTGCACCTTGAAATCCGGCATATGGCCCTGAATAATCATATGAATGTAGCTGTTTTGAATAAACACCCATTTTTTGGATCATGTATTTGTCTTTAACTCCTGAACCAAAAAATTCCGGTTTCAGAATCTCAATGATTTTTTCTGTTTCAACATGATTGAGGTCATCAATGATTAAACTACCGTCTTTCATTTCCTTAATTAAGCCTTCATAACTTGCCCATGGAAGTTCCTTTTTGAGTTCTTCCACTCGTGATTCCGGAATACGCATTGAATAGTTTTTTTCATCTTTTTCCACTTTAATTTCTTCAATGTTTCGACTATCTGCATCGACTTTAATATAAGGAATAACATCTCTTCCTTCATAATCATCGCGATGACCGAATTCGTATCCGGCAACCAATGTTTCAATTCCGATTTCTCGTAAAAGACCTTGATAATGATGAGCTCTTGATCCTCCAACGAAAAGAACGGCTGTTTTTCCGTCAAGCTTTGTTTTGATCAATTGCATTTCATCACGAATTTGTTCTGTTTCTTCAGAAATAACTTCTTCTGTTCTTTGAATCAATGTCTCATCACCAAAGTATTTGGCAATATCACGTAGCGATTGGCTAAATGATTCAACTCCAATAAAATTAACTTTAATCCATGGCAAACCATATTTTGTTTCAATCATTTCGGCAATGTAGTTAATCGATCTGTGACATTGAATAACATTCAAATCTGCTTTGTGAGCATTGGCGATTTCTTCAATGGATCCATTTCCTGTCATAGTTGATACAATGTTGTACCCAATTTTGTGAAGGACACGTGTTATTTCCCATTCATCGCCACCAATGTTATACTCACCAAGTAGATTTAAGGAATATTCTTTTACAGGTTTATCATTAGTTCCGATAACATCTGTCATGAGTTTGTTGTTGGCAATGTGATGTCCTGCTGACTGGCTGACTCCCTTATAACCTTCACAGTTAAAAGAAAGAATTTTTATACCGTGTTTTGCTGACATCTCTTTTGCAACTGCATTGATATCATCGCCAATTAGACCTACCGGACATGTTGCAGAAATAGAGATTGCTTTTGGATGAAAGAGTTCAACAGCTTCATCAACGGCCGCTTCTAATTTTTTGACACCACCAAAAACAATATCACTTTCTTGTATATCCGTTGTAAAAGCATATTCTAAAAAGTTTTGTCCGCCTTCTCTTGCTTTTCCTTTATTTCTACGGGTTCCCCAGGCATAATAGGAGCATCCTACCGGTCCGTGAACGATATGAACCATATCAACAATGGGCCCAATAACAACACCTTTACACCCTGCATAGCAACACCCTCGATTGGTGATTATTCCCGGAATAGTTCGCGTGTTTGCTGCGATTTCTTGTTTCTCGCTACCGTCTTTGATGATCATATGACTCTTTCGGCCTTTCATAACCTTCGCCGGGTAGACATCCATTATTTCATTTACGACATTTTTCATTTTATCTGACATCTTGTTCACCTCTTTCTATATTGCTTCGACGCCAGTATCATTATTACGTATACGTATTGCATCATCAATGGTTGATACAAAGATTCGACCATCACCCATATTTCCGGTTTTATTTTCTTGAATAATGATATCTACGACTTTTTTATAGTCTTTGTCATCGACAATCATTGTCAATAATCGTTTTGCGACGAGTCGATGATTCTCAGATATGGATTCAAGTATTTCCGGTTCTGCAATAGGTTCTTCTCCAATAAGGTCTTCTATAAGTTCATAGTTGACTTTCTTTTTTCCACGTCCATTGACCTTACGACATGTAACCGATGGAAACCCTGATTCTGCTAATATTTTTTTTGTCGAATTGATTTTATTCATCCGTATGACTGCCATAACTTCTTTCATTGAGTCACCTCCTATAATCCTGCTAATCCACTGCTGATTGTATAAGCCTCTTCAATCGGTGAGACAAAAATCTTTCCATCTCCAAATGTTCCTTCTGTGGATTTTGCACTTTTAGCAAGAATCGAAACCACCTCTTCAACCGTTTCATCCTGAACAACCATCATAAGAAGCTCTTTGGGAATTTCATCATAATGGATGTTTCCGACTTTTACACCACGTTGTTTACCTCGTCCGACTACATCGATTTTTGTCACCGCCGGATATCCTGCATCTGCAAGTTCATCCAATACATAGCCAACTTTCTCCGGTCGTACAATCGCTCTTATCATTTTCATATATAATCCCTCCTATACTCCAAGTAATCCATGTGCCATTAATATTTCTTCGAGACGATCTTGCGTCATTGGTTTTGGAATCACCAACATCTCATTTTCATCAATTGCTCTAGCTAGTGTTCTGTATTCATCTGCTTGTCCCACAGTTGGATCATAGTCAATGACTGTCTTTTTATTAATCTCAGCATGTTGAACAATATTATCTCTAGGAACAAAGTGAATCAATTGCGTTCCTAATTCTTGTGCAAAAGCGGTTAACATTTCGAATTCATTATCCACTTTTCGAGAATTACATATAATTCCACCGAGTCTTGTTCCACCTGAATCTGCAAATTTCAAAATTCCTTTTGCAATATTATTTGCTGCATACATAGCCATCATCTCACCGGAAGCTACTATATAGATTTCTTCTGCTTTTCCTTCGCGGATTGGCATTGCAAAACCTCCACAAACAACATCACCTAATACATCATAAAAAACATAATCTAAGTCATCTGTATATGCACCAAGTTGCTCTAGCATATTGATGGATGTAATAATTCCTCGACCTGCACATCCAACACCGGGTTCCGGTCCACCTGATTCAACACAACGTATTCCGCCGTATCCTAACTTCAAAATGTTTTCGAGTTCAATATCTTCGCCTTCTTCTCGAAGCGTATCAAGAACTGTTTGTTGAGCTAATCCGTTCAAAATTAATCGCGTCGAATCTGCTTTAGGGTCACATCCGACAATCATAATTTCTTTTCCCATTTCTGCTAATGCTGCTGTCAGATTTTGTGTCGTTGTTGATTTTCCGATACCGCCTTTTCCATAAATCGCTATTTGTCTCATAATATTTCTTCCTTTCTCACATCTTTGCTATAACTTAAATTGGTTGCACGCGCTCTTTTTTAATAACTTCTTTTTAAAAAGAAAAAAAGAGCCTTAGAACATAGTCAGTTTGCACTGATTATCTTCTAAGACTCCTTCGTCTGTTGTTTTTGTCTTACTAATGAAAGTAATTTACCATAGTTTTCAAACAATTTCAAGCTTTGTTTTAATTTGCAAGATTTCTTTCATTTTATTTCTTGTTTTTTTTACTATTAAACCTATAAAAACAACTTACGCCATTGGCATTTGCTTCTGTAATGATTATTGTTCTCACTTGCATTTGTTGATATTGCTTGATACGTCAAACAATACCTTAAAGTATTTGTTGAACACTAACAATTTTTTAACATTAATGTGAAACATATGGGTGTCCTTCAATATAAAACCTCCAAGGAACATCTATGTATTCTTCTGCATAGTCGATATTTATACGTGGTCCGCAAGCAATTTTTTGCTTTATTTGTTCTTCAAAATCAATGATATAAAGCTTTTCTCCTGAAATCATATCATATTCATTCAGTGATTTATCAATCTTAAGTGCTTGACATAGTTTTCCGGGACCATTGGTTAAATCGGATTTTTTCTTTGACTTGATTTTTCTGTTTTGACGGATATATTTCAGTCCATTTATTGGTTCTACGGCTCGAATAAGAACAGCTTCCGGTTTTCCTTCATCTGCCGCTACAACATTTAGACAATGATACATGCCGTAGATTAAATATATATACGCTTGCCCACCTGATTGAAACATGGTCTCCGTTCTTTTTGTTCGCTTATTATTATATGCATGACACCCTTTATCTTCAGGTCCGACATAAGCTTCCGTTTCAACAATACGTACGACTATTTTTTCTCCGTCTATTTCTCTTACTAGCCCCTTTCCGATAAGACAACGTGCTAAGGTCACTGCATCCTGATTAAAAAACTCTTTTGCTAATCGCATAAACTTCACTCCTTACTTCTATTTTATTCGTAGATGAGACATTATGCAAGAAGCTTTCTGTTGAAAACACCCTTGATTTTTGAAGTTATCTATGGTATCATTTTTCTATGATATTGATTTTCATTTTCAATTAAAGCATATTTAAAGGAGGAAATACTATGATATTTGAATTACCTAAGTTAACTTATGCATATGATGCATTAGAACCTTACATTGACAAAGAAACTATGGAAATCCATCATAGCAAGCACCATGCAGGTTATACCAGCAAGTTGAACGCTGCTCTTGAAGGAAAGAATATAGATAAAAATATAGAAGATTTATTAACGTCCATTGATTCGCTTCCAAGCGATATACAAACAGCCGTTATCAATAATGGTGGCGGTTTCTATAATCACAAGATTTTTTGGGAAGTTATTGGACCAAATGGTGGTGGAGAGCCTACTGGTGAAGTTAAAAGTGCTATTGATAAAGGATTTGGTTCATTTGAAGCATTTAAAGAAGAATTTTCTAAAGCTGCAGCAACTCGATTTGGATCCGGTTGGGCTTGGCTCACCTATTCTGATGGTCAATTAGAAGTTACTTCGACTCCCAATCAAAATTCACCTATAACTGAAGGAAAAGAAGTCCTTCTTGGATTAGATGTTTGGGAACATGCTTATTATCTAAAATATCAAAATCGTCGTCCGGATTATATTGAATCCTTTTGGAATATTGTCAACTGGGATGAAGTTGAGCGACGTTATCAGAAATTATCTAAATAGTCGTCATTTTATAACCCTCGCATAAATGCGAGGGTTATTTTATTGTGATTGTAAAGCTTCAAGTACCAAAATATGAACATTTTGTAAATTCTTGGGGACGGTACTTGAATTTTTTTCAAGTTTCATGTATGATGTATTCATAGTTGTTAATAAAACATTAGGAGCTGTAAAATTATGGCAAGACAAGCACGAAAGAAAAATGAATTTGGTCGCTATTATATTCGTCAATATGGCGGAAACAATCGCTGCCTATTCCAAACAGACGCTGATCGTCAAAAGTTTGCGGACATCATAAAAACATGTCAATCAAAATATGATTTTATCTTACATGGATATTGTTTAAGTTCAGATAACTCCTACGAACTTGTTCTAGATGCTAACGGCGGAGATATTTCCAAGATTATGAAAAGTATCAATATCTCATATGCTATGTATGCTCAGTGCGACGGTCACTTATATAAAGATCGATACAAAAGCGAATTAATCGAAAGCGACACCAAGCTAGCAAAGATAAAATCGGACCTTTCGAAACGACATTGTCAACTTCAAAATGGTACTTTTACCGTTTGTTATGAAAACATAAATATCACAAGCGGCTTATCTACACATCATTTTGAAGATTGTGAAAACTGTATTCGTTCAGCAAACGTGGCAAATGATAAACTTGAAACAATTGCAACTGAACGCGGATTAACGCTTGATGAGTTATTAAAAAACAAATCATTACGTAACGAACTTATTCGTTTATTTAGAAAACACTCTACTTTATCATTAAAACAATTAGGAGAATTATTCGGAAATCTTTCTGAATCGACCATAAGCAAACTATTAAAGTAACTAAAGGAGGCAATAATATGACATCAAATTTTCAATTCAATTTTGAAGGATTTAGCCCAAAAGTAGCTGAAGTCAATGAGAATACTCTATATGATTTTTTAATCATCGGCGGTGGCCCTGCCGGATTAAATGCTGCACTTTATGCAAAGCGAAAAGGATTAGAAACCGGCATTATTACCAAGCAAATAGGTGGACAAATTGTCAATACTTCAACTGTAGAAAACTATTTGGGTACCACAACAGCAACCGGCGAGGAACTCGTCACTAACTTTAAAAACCATGTCCTGGAATTAGACGTTCCTATTTCTGAATACACAGAAGTAGAAGAAATCATTCCCGGAACCTCTTATCATGAAGTTGTATTAACAGATGGCCGTGTAATTAAAGGACGCTCTCTTCTTCTTGCCACCGGAACAAATCACCGAAAAATAGGCGTTCCTGGAGAAGAACGCCTTGCAGGACGAGGCGTTGCCTATTGTGCAATCTGTGATGCGCCACTATATAAAAACAAGAATGTTATTATCGCAGGTGGTGGTAACTCAGCTGTTGAAGCTGCACTTGATTTAGCAAAAGTCGCCAACCATGTAACCCTTGTTCATCGTAGTCAGTTTAGAGCAGATCAAATTCTCGTCGACGAACTCTATCAAAATGATAAAATCGATATCCATCTTGAAACACAAATCTTAAGTATCGAAGGTGACGATTTTTTTAGTCATATTCATGTACTTAATAAAGAAGAAAACCAAGAATTCGACTTAGCTGCTGACGGTGTTTTTATTGAAATCGGTGTTGAACCCAACAGTCAACTTTTCATTGATCTTGTTGAAATGAATGAAGCTGGAGAAATCATTGTTGACGAAAAGGGACAAACAAATATTCAAGGGATTTTTGCGGCTGGTGATGTTACCACTGTCGGATACAAGCAAATTGTAATTGCATCTAGCGATGGCGCTAAAACTGCTTTAGCAGCTAATGATTATATCAACTTACTCAATGCAAAAGAAAGGACAAATAATTATGAAAATGTTAAATAATGAAATCGAACAACAATTGAGAGATGTATTTACTCAACTTGAGAACAAGGTAACCATTGCTTTATTTACTGATCAAAACGATTGTGCTACTTGTAAGGAAACCAAAGAATTTATGGAAGAGCTCCTTCCTTTAAGCGATAAACTAGAACTCGTTCATTATGATATTGATAAGGATACTGAGCTTGCAGAGAAATTTAATGTCGAAATGGTGCCGAGCATCGTTCTTCTTGATCAAAACGGCGATTATAAACGAATAAAATTTAACGGGATACCTGCCGGTCACGAAATCAACTCCTTCATTCCTGCTTTAATTGAAGTATCCGGAGCTGAAAGCCAATTGCCTGAGGATATGACAAAAGCAATTATGGCAATCAATAAACCCATTGATATCAAAGTATTCATCACTTTAAGTTGTCCACACTGCCCAGGCGCAGTACAAAAGGCGCAAAAATTAGCACTCATGAATGAAAATATTCAAGCAGAAATGATTGAAGCACAAACATTTAATGAAATTTCTAATAAATATAAGGTTTCCGGCGTCCCAAAAATTGTCATTAATGGCGAACATGAATTAGTCGGAAACCAACCCATTGAAGCCTTCCTAGAAGAAATCCAAAAAGTATCATAAGTATAAAGTGGGCACTTCAGAAATTGAAGTGCCCACTTACTATATGTACTTATTTTTTAAATCATAATTGGTATAAAAGTGTCGCATATAAAGCGAATCAACAAGCTCGTACTTAAATGCTTTTGTATCTTGAATACGTGAAAATTCGCCTAGGCTAAATTTATCTAAAAGTTCTTCAATCGGTTCTAGGCTTTCAATGCCAATCATATAATCGTAAACACAAAGAAGCTGTTCAAAGATATCATAGTCTAATCTTCCTTTATCAAAGTAAAACGCAAGATTAACTTCCTCTTCTCGTTCAGTTTTTCCCATTGGCACACCAAACATTTTTTTCTGGCGGTCAACATATTTATGTCGCATACTATTGGGAATATCTTTATTGACAAATAAACCCATAATACTGTTTTGCCCTTCTCTTGTCGCTAAGGGCAATTTTTCACGTTCTATCTCCGGATTAACTGTCCCTAACAATTCTGTATCTAAAACAACAAACATATCATGGGATTCATTTATTTGTTTTAAAATAGCAAACCGCTCTGCTTTGATATCTTTCACACGTGAATACTCTACTATGTACTTATCTTCCTTTTTACGATACTTAAATTTCACTTTTTTGTCCATATCACCGAATCCTTTTCCTAGTCTGTAACCGCCCCACGATCTGCTGAAGTCACAAGACGGATATACTTATTTAAGACACCACGTTGATAGCGATAAGGTGGCTCACTCCACAGCTTTCGTCTATTTTCAAATTCTTCTTCAGTTAAATCCACATAAATCGAATTTGTTGTAATATCTATAGTAATCATATCATAATTCTGAATAAGTGCAATAGGTCCTCCAACTTGGGCTTCCGGTGCAATATGACCGATAACGAGTCCATGACTACCTCCTGAATACCTACCATCCGTAAGCATAGCAACTTTTCCGCCTAATCCTTTACCAATGACAATGGCGCTAATGGATAACATTTCCGGCATTCCCGGTCCACCTTTAGGCCCTTGATAACGAATTACAATGACATCATTTTCAACAATGGAATTTTCCATTAAAGCTTTGGTTGCATCTTCTTCAGAATCAAAGACTTTGGCAGGTCCAGTCATTGTCTTAACTGGAACTCCCGACATTTTACACACAGCACCATCCGGTGCGAGATTTCCTTTAAGAACATATAAAGGACCCTCCGGCTTTAATGGGTGATCAAAGTCTCGAATGATTTCTTGATGCACATCCAAGTCCGGAAAATCATTCAGATTTTCTTCCACCGTCTTGCCGGTTACCGTTAAACAGTCACCGTGTAATAATCCTTTTCGTAGTAATATTTTCATAACACCGGGAAGTCCGCCGACATTACTTAAGTCTTGCATGACATACTTGCCACTGGGTTTTAAATCTGCCAAGTGTGGAACCTGTTTACGAATACGTTCAAAATCATCATAGCTTAAGTCGACATCGACCGAATGAGCCATACCTAATAGATGCAAAAAGGCATTGGTTGATCCACCGAGTGCCATAACAACGGTAATTGCATTTTCAAATGCTTTTTTTGTCATGATATCCCGCGGATATATACCCATTTCTAATAACTTCACCACTTGTTTTCCAGCTCGATTGGCTTCTTCAGATTTTTTATTATCGATAGCTGATGTTGATGCATTTAAAGGCAATGACATTCCCATCGCTTCTATAGCCGATGCCATCGTATTTGCCGTATACATACCGCCACAGGAGCCGGCTCCCGGACAGGCCCTACATTCAATTTCATGCAAGCGTTTTTCATCAATCTCACCTTTATTAAATTGTCCGACAGCTTCAAATGCAGAAACAATATCAATATCTTGACCATCAAGTTTTCCGGGCTGAATGGTACCTCCATATACAAAAACAGCCGGGATATTCAATCGGCCAATACCTATCATGCATCCCGGCATATTTTTATCACATCCACCAATAGCTACAAGCCCATCAAGACGCTCGGCACCTACAACGGTCTCAATTGAATCCGCTATAACCTCACGACTGGGTAATGAATAGCGCATGCCTTCATGCCCCATGGCAATACCGTCAGCCACCGTAATTGTATTGAAAATCATTGGAGCTCCACCGGCTTCTCTAGCACCTTCTTTTGCTCGAAGGGCTATTTGATCGATGTGAATATTACAAGGTGTCACTTCACTCCATGTACTTGCTATACCAATCATTGGTTTCTTGAAGTCTTCATCCTGAAATCCAACGGCTCGAAGCATTGCCCGATTTGGCGTCCGATTTATTCCTTCACTAATATCTTTACTGTGTATCCGTAAGTCTTTATGTTCACATTGATCTTTACCATGACAACAACTCATGATCATCATCCTTTCTAAAATACGTATCAATTTCTCGTTGTATTCTATTATGAAGCAAATGATAATGGTTGTCAATTACTAATTAGTAATTAGTGTCTGCGTAGCCGACCCAGCCTTCAGCTTCTACAAGTGCTCGGTCAAAGCCCTCAAGCTTAAAGGCATATTCCTTCTGAATGTTTTCAGCCTTTAATGTCAATGTTGCTTTTTCAATATCCACAATAGCTTCTGTATCTTTTCCGGAAAATGTATCGAACATTTCATTAATATTCGCTTCGCTAAGTTCTGTTGCTAACATTCCGCAGTTGTACATATTCTGGCGAAAAATACGCGCAAAATTGACTGCGAAAACAGCATTAATATCGTTAACTTCCAATGCCCAAGGGGCATGCTCTCGAGAGGAACCACATCCAAAGTTAGAACGTGTGATTACCACTTTCTTTTCTTTAATATCTGAATTCGGATTAAATCCATCAAGCTTCAAATCTTCAAGAAGATAAGGCTTTAAGGCTTCTTTGGTAATCTCTGTTAAATATTTTGCCGGAATAATTTCATCCGTATTAATATCACTTCTGTCTAAAAACAAGACTTTCCCGCTAAATGATTTCATCTTATTGCCCTCCTTCAAATAGTGTCGAATTGGTAATAAGGCCTTCAATAGCTGTAGCTGCTGCAGTCGCTGGGCTCATCAGATGAACCATCCCACCGCGTCCCATACGTCCGTTAAAGTTACGGTTGGTCGTTGACGCACAAGCTTCTCCTTCAGCTAATACACCATTGCTCATTCCTAAACAAGCACCACAGGTCGGATTGGTAACACAAAATCCTGCTTCCATGAAAATATCGATAAGACCTTCTTTTAAAGCCATTTGATAAATTGCCGGTGTTGCGGGCGATAAGACACCCCGTAGATTATCACTAATTGTTTTACCCTTTAATACTTGAGCTGCGATACGAAGGTCTTCAATACGTCCATTCGTACAAGAACCAATATATACCTGATCGATTTTTGTGCCTACCATTTCAGTCACCGGTTTGACTTGATCCGGTTTAAATCCAAAGGTAACCATTGGCTCTAAGTCAGATAAGTCGTATGTATAAACCGCTTCATATTTAGCATCAGCATCTGACGTCCATTGGCTATATTCTTCCAATGCTTGCTCTTTTGAATCAAACTCATCTTGAATAAATGGCCATAAATAGTCAACCGTTGTCATATCCGGATAACAAATACCCGACGTTCCTCCAGCTTCAATTGCCATATTACATAAGGTCATACGGGATTCCATAGACATCTCTTCAACAATATTACCGGCAAACTCCATGACACAGTTTGTTGCGCCGTTTACACCGATTTGATTGATGATATAGAGAATGGCATCTTTGGCATACACGCCTTTGGGTAATTGTCCTGTTAATTCAAACTTCATTGTTTTTGGTTCTTTAAAAGAACATACCCCTTTTAATATACCAACTTCAAGGTCTGTTGTTCCAACACCTGCTGCAAAAGCTCCAAATGCACCATGAGTACAGGTATGACTATCGCCCATGATAATCGTGTATCCAGGACGAACAAATCCTTTTTCCGGGAAAATGGCATGACATACACCATTACGACCGATATCAAAAAAGTCTTTAATCTGATGGCGTCTTGCCCAATCACGTAAAATCTTTCCTTGTTCTGCTGTTTTTGAGTCTTTGGCCGGTGTAACATGATCGATAACTGCTTTAATCTTTGTTGGATCAAATACACGGTCCATGTCTCTCGCCATCAAGTCTGTAATCGCAATTGGTGTTGTAATCTCGTGGCAGAAAACCGCATCTAATTTTACAATGGTTGTATCTTCAAATGGTTTGTCAATTTGATGTGCGTCAAATATTTTTTGTGCAATTGTTTTACCCATATTATTCTCCTTTTTTCACTTTAAGAAAGTCCGCTTTCGGCTTTCACTTCAACACTTTACTCAATCATAGTTTAAGTGGTTTACCTTGAATTGTCAAGGCAAACCACTTATAATCTTGCTTCTCAATATAACGATTTATGATACCTCTTATAACACACGCTTAGCACCGATAAAAGGTAATCGGCTCATCCATCCAAAAGCCGGTGTTATTCGTACACCTGATGTCGTTGTCGCATGAATAGACTGTCCGTCGCCCATGTATATTGCCACATGAGAAACACGTCCTGATTGACCATAAAACAATAAATCTCCGGGTAATAATTCATTCTTGTCAACATAACTTCCTTGCAAATATTGATCCCTTGATGAGCGATTTAATGAAACACCATACGGCGCATATATTTGTTGTGTAAATGAAGAACAATCAATTCCTTTGCTTAAGCTCGTTCCGCCATAGCGATAAGGTGTTCCGACAAATTGTTTTGCGTAGGCTATCAGTTGGTCTACATCTCCTGACGTTGCTTCATTAATGCTTTTTGTCATACTAACTTCTTCATCACTTAAAATACGAATATAATCTTGATGTGCATATCCTTGTATCGCATTTTGCGTTCGGACCAAATACCATTCGCCTTCTTGACCTTTAATAGTAACCTGTTGATTCATCGTCAGTTTTCCAATAATATTATCCGAATTATCTAAAGATGGAGCCGATCGCATACGTAAGACTTCCGTGGTTACACTACCGATTTTTTCTGAAATCGGCTCTTCAGATTCAATAGATTTTTTCATCGATACGTCTACAACTTCTTCTACAACCTTTTCTTCTTCCGTAGCCTCAACAAAATCATCAATATACGCCTTCAATTCTTTATTGTTTTCAAAGTTTTTAAAAAGACGTAGGTTTAATAAAATGGCTTCTTCTTTGGTGCTTAAGGATTTGGGATTCAAATAAATGCCACCATCTTCATTTTCCGTTCCTCGAACCAATCCATTACTCACAGCCCGTTTCATCGCTTGTTGAGCCCAGTCTGATATATCCTTGTTGTCTGTAAATTCAAATTTTGTCGGACTCTTTGATAATAATTCTACTTCTGCCCGCAACTCAATGGCATCACTTAATCGGATAAAAATAACAATCATTTCTTCCCGGGTTATCTTCTGATCCGGATAGAAATACCCATTATTTCCTTGTATTAATCCTAAGACATAGCCTTTAACTGCATGTATGTTCTCTGTATCTTTAAATATATTTTCATCCAGTGAGACACTATCTAATTGGCCAAACATCTTTTCAAATGCAGTTACAATAAGCTCAATAAACTCTTCACGCGAAATATTCTCTTGAAGATTATCATATAGATTTTCCGTAATATAACCTTTTTCTTGTGCTTCGTTGAACTCTTCAACCGCCCATGCAGAAGGCTCTGATTCTGCTGCATTCACAGGATTGGCGAAAACAAAAATGAATATATGCAGAAATAAAAATAATGGGACAGTCACCTTGAATTTTGTCTTTTTTGTCTTGTGTCGAAAAAGCTGCATACCTAAAAAACCTCCTATCGGTCCAAAAAAAGCCCACATTAATAAAACTTTTTCCGGAATTCTGTACCTGTTATTCATGGCTTTAACTTTATCTAAACCATATATGAAAAAAGTCAGTCCGTTTATAATTCCATAAATTATGCCAAAATATTCCATTCATTCTCCTTAACAAAACACATCCCTTACATTATACCTCAATACAAAAAAAATTGTAAGACTAGATGATGAACATAGTCTTACAATCCTATTACAAATTCAATTATGTTTTTGACCCTTAAGCCAATAGATTGGTTAAAAACTTTTGACTTTTTTTAAGGCCTGCATCCGTCTGTCCTTCAATGATGATATCTAATCCAGGTCTATATTCATTAATCATTTGCTTGATAAATTGATAATCCATAAGGCCGTCTCCAATGGGTACTTGTACGAGTTTATCGCCTTTAACCACAAAATCCTTAGCGTGAAAGACCGCAATTTTATCTCCATACAACTCGAATGCTTCTTGAATAATCGCATTTCTGTTTTCATAATTTTCCATGCACAGGAAATTATAAGGATCTAAAATCGCTAGTACATTTGTAGAATCTAGTTCATCTATCAAACGCTTCATCTGCTTTGGCGTACCTATTGAATGATGATACGCTCCTTCAATACCAACACACATTCCATGATTTTGAGCTACTCCTACAAGTTCACTAAAAATCTTAAACACTTTTTGATACGCTTCTTCTGAGTGATTGTCCGGATGATAGGTCCAGTTTTTCATGAACGATCCTGTTTCCGTACCCACTAAATAACCACCAAGTTCTTTGCCATACTTAAGGTATTCTTTAAATCGCGCAATACCTTCTTCCACCACATCTTCATCTAAAAGATTAAAATAACTTCCAATAAGCCCAATATGAATGTTGTGTTTTTTAAATGCCTGCCCTATCTTATGCGCTGCTCCTGGCGTTAAGTATCCAGCTTTTTCTGAAACGCCTTTAATCGATTTATATGCAACAAGTTGTACCGACTCAAACTCTTGAAGTTCTAAACGCGATGCTAACTCCTCTGCCGATCCTTTGTCTGATATATCATGTCCACGTGTTCCTATCATTATTCTAATACCTCTCTTTCTTGTATTGTTTCCATTCAATATCCTATTATAGCTGAAAAAAAACAGAAAGTTAAGCTTTTTAGCTTAACTTTCTGTTTTTCCACTTTTTTGTTAGTTATTACCTTCTAATTCTACCCATTTTGTTTCTATTTCTTGACAAGTTTGATCTTTATTTTTGACACCAGCGATATAACCTTGCATTATTTCACCAAATGCTTGATGGAAGCTGTCTGTTGAATAAACGACGCCAAGGGTACCTGCACCTTCATTATTTACATGTACGTTCCCTTGCTTAATAATTTCAAAGTCAGGTGCAACACCTTCAGTTATCGGAGGAATGACTCCGGCCACATCTGAAAACCAACTTTTCCCATAATCTGATGTATACCACCAGTTTACAAAGTCTAATGTTTCATCCAAAACATCAGAATCTTTATAAATTCTGACAGCTTGGTCCGAACCTGCAATGACTTTACATGCATCCGGATTATCATTTATTGGATATCCGTCAAAACCAATTGAAATGTTTGGATCAATTTTTAATACATCTGCTTCAATCCAAGCCCCTTGTCCAACAACCATCGCTGTTTGACCGGAAGCTAGTGCAGCAATCTCAGTACTAAGATCGGCTTCAAGAATTTTATCATCACCATACTTCACCACAAGATCTATAAAATTAAAGAAGTCATTGTATAACTCAGGATAATCTTGCATCTTTGCCTCACCATTGATAAACGCATTGACCAATCCTTCAACATTCTCAGGTTGAGCTGCATCTAAATAGTGTTGGAATACATGTTTAAATACCCACCACTCTGCAAATCCAGAAGTAAATGCCTGATAACCTGCATCTTCGATTTTAATCGCTGCACTTTCTAATTCGGATAACGTTTGTGGAAATTCTGTAATTCCCACTTCTTCAAAAATCCCTTTATTATATACAATTCCAAAAAAATTCCCTTTAATACTTAATCCATGTACCTCATCACCAGACTTCATAACATTTTTAACCGGATCCGACATAGCTTCTGCTAATGGTTGATTAGCAAGATTGGCTGAATAATCAAGATATACACCAATTTCTTTACCTGAAGTCGATGAAAAAATATCGGGTGCCTCACCAGAATTTAATTTTGTTTTCAAAAGTGTCGGATAATCATTTTGTGTTGTTTCATAGTTAATTGTTACGTTTGGCTTAACCGTTTTATATTCTGCGATTAAAGTTTCAATTGCTTCTGCATATTCAGGCATTGAGATAAACATATATATCTCCGCGTCTGCCTCTTCCGATGTGTCACTATTACTTTCTTCACCGGTTTCACTTGTAGTGTCTGAATCAGATGTGTTCGAGTCTATCATTGTTGTTGTGTCCTGCCCCTCCTCATCTGTTTGTCCGCATCCTGCAAATAATGTTCCCATCATAAGCAAAATCAATAGTACACTCATACTTTTTTTCATAAACAAATCTCTCCTTTTCTTGATTAATTATCCTTTGACCGCTCCGGCAACTACTCCATCAACAATATATCTTTGTAGAAGCACAAAAAATATTATTGATGGTAATACAGCTAATACCATAGCTGTCATTGCATAGTGCCATTGCGTGTTAAACTGACCAACGAATGTATACGCGGATAATACTAATGTTTTTGTTTTTTGATCACTATTAACCATTAATAAAGGTAATAAGAAGTCGTTCCATATCCACATAACATTCAAAACGATAACGGTTGCACTCACTGATTTAAGCAGAGGAAATATAACACTGATAAAAGTTTTTAATGTAGATGCTCCATCAATTAATGCACTTTCATCCAAAGATTTTGGTATCGTCTTCATAAAATTAAAATAGATAAACGTTGCCATTGGTATACCAAAACCCCAATACTGAATTCCAAGTCCCCATGTACTTCCTGATAGTCCTATACTGCTCATTACCTTTAATAAAGTAATCATAATTGTCTGAAATGGAATAAGCATTGGTGTAATGATAAACAAATGTGTCCACGCTGTATATTTTGTTCGTCTTCTGTCCAAAATATATGCAGGCAAAGCTGAAAAAAGAATGATTCCACTAATTCCAATCGCTGTTATTACAATGTTATTAAAAAATAATTGACGATAATTCATCTTATCCATGACATCAACATAATTTTGTATGGCTAATTGCTTTGGCAACGCGATGACATCAAGCACAACTTCACCAAATGGTTTTAATGAATTGATAAACATAAGGAACACCGGATAAATATAAATAATTGCTATTAAAATCATCACAAGTTCAAGCAATACCGTCTTCATTTTCTTCGTTATTATATACTTCATTAGATATCCACCTCTTTTCGCTTAAAACCCTTCAAAACAATTTGCGTTAGCAATAATACAATTCCAAAGAAAATCAATGCTTTTGCAGAACCAAATCCATAATTATTATTTTGAAAAGCTTCTCGATAAATATCTAATGTTACGCTATAGGTAGAACCGGCTGGGCCTCCCTTAGTTAATGCTAAAATCGTGTCAAAAACTTTAAGTGCATTAATCAAAGACATTAACACACATGTGGTAATCGAGGGCGCTAATAATGGCAATGTCACATGAAAAAACTTAGTACGTGCATTTGCGCCATCAACCGTAGCTGCTTCTAATACATCCTTGGGAATCGCTTGTAAACCTGCAATATATAAAACAACATAAAATCCAACCGACTGCCAAACACCAACTAAAGCTACTGAATAGAATACAAGTTTTACATCCCCTAACCAACTATAATTTAATATACTGAATCCGGTTAAATCATATAGTCCTGCAAATCCTTGGGAAAAAATAAACTTCCAAATAAATCCAACAATGGTCATACTCATTATATACGGAATAAAAAATATACCTCGAAGCAAATTCGCCGTCCGGAGTTTTTTAACCAAAACAACTGCTAATGAAATCGCAAGCACATTGGTCAACACCATGTATAATAATGTATATCTACCGGTAAAGATTAATGCACTTAAAAAATTTTGATCCCCTTGAAATAAGCGCACAAAATTATCTATTCCGATAAATTTCGGTTCTTTAGCTATTCCATTCCATTCTGTCAAAGCATAATAACCACTTAAAAGAAAAGGAATATATATGGTTATCGAAACCAAAATCATTGAGGGTATTGTGAACATAACCGTTTCAATTTTTTTTTTCTTTTTGCGACCCAACTTAATCATAAGGTCCTCCTTATAAAGTATTACTTGTTATTTATCTTGATACCATTATAATATGTGCACTTAGATTAATAAATGTAATAAAAAGAACAATCATTGGTAATATTTTGCACAAATCCCACTACCTATTTACTATATTTTCATGGTATTATACAATAAGTTAGAAAGGAGCATATATGAATATTATTATCATGTTAATCAACAAATTCAAAACAATTTCATTAAAGTCTCAACTTGCCTTGATTATCATTACCACATTTTCTTGTGTCATTATCATGCTCATCTTTTATAATTATTACCAGAGTTCAATAACAATAATTACTCAACAACAAGAACAACTTTCAAAATTAGTCGACCTTGAAAATCAAGCTATTGACGCATATATTGCTGAAATTGATCGTTACTCCCTATTGTTAAGGTATGACGCCACTTTTATGCAAACAATTCAATCCAAAAAAACGTTGACATACGAGGACGATAACCATATACGTTCAATATTAAAAAGTCATTATAACTCCCGTAATGATCTTATTTCATATAAACTATATTTATCAAATAAGTTTACAAATTATACGATTGATCCTACTGAACACCGTGTATCTACATTTACCGGAAATCCCCAAGACCTCTTGCCGGACTTTTCACTCTTTACTCAAGGTCGCTACTATCGATATATTAAATCTTCCAAGGAAAATGGAAGTTTTATCCGTTACTATCGGACAATCATTAATATTGAAGACCAATCTCCTTTAGCAATTATTGAGCTTACTTTAGATTCCTCATATATTGACGCACTGATCAATCGCTATCACACACAAGATGAAAATATATATTTGTTTAACGAAAACACTCAGTTACTTTACGCCTATGAGCCCGGAAAACATGGATTTTTACAAAGACATTTAGATTCTACTTTTCTAAGTGCGCAAAACCCAAGTGCAAATTATCAAACTTCTGTAAATAATGAAAACTTTTTAATTGTTTCTGACAGTAAAAGCAACTATAATTACACCTTGGTTGCAGTTAAGCCCCTCCAAGAGATTGAACAAAAATTGGCAACGACACGAAACATAAGCTTTTTATTGGCTGCATTGGCCATATTTTTTACAACGCTTTTTGTTATTATTTTTATTCATCTTGTTACTAAGCCGCTTTCAACACTTTCAAATCGGTTGCAAGATGTGGGAACAGGTAATTTTTCTGTGCCTGTTGATGTTGGGGGAAGCAAAGAAATAGCAACTTTATCCTGTGAATATAATATTATGATTCAAGAAATCGATTCTTTGATTAAAAAAACCTACGTTTCAGAACTTAATGAAAAAACCGCACAACTTATTGCATTGGAAGCCCAAATTAATCCACATTTTTTATATAACACCTTACAAGCCATATCTACAGAAGCTGTGATAAATAATCAATCTAAAATCAACTATATGATTACTGCATTAGCCTCAATGTTACGTTATTCAATCAAAGGAAGTGATTTTAGTCTGTTGTCTCAAGAAATAAAACACGTCAAAGATTACTTATTACTACAGCATGCTCGCTTTGACGATAATCTTGAATTTTCACTTGACTTTGCTACTGATACTCTAAATATGTACGTACCCAAAATCAGTCTTCAAACGCTTGTGGAAAATGCAATTATACATGGTATGAAAGGAACTCATTCTTCAATACGTATTACAATCCAGTCAAGTATTATTGATCATCATCTTGTTATCCATGTTACCGATAATGGTCAAGGAATTACAGCGAATCACTTAAATGAATTACTTCAGCAACTAAATTCACCAGCATATCCATTACACTCAAATTCAAACATCGGTTTAAAAAATTTGAACAGCCGATTACAACTTATGTATAACAACAAAGCAAACCTAACCGTCGAAAGTGTTTATGATAAATTCACTCGCGTGACATTAACTGTTCCGATACAAAAGGAGGATAAGCATGTATAAAGCCCTGATCATTGATGATGAAAAACCTGTTATTAAAGCAATTACAGCTTTAGGTGAATGGACAATCCACAATATCGAACAACCTTACACCGCTAGTAACGGTCAAGAAGGTATGCAATCAATGTATGAAATCAAACCGGATATTGTCTTTGTTGACATGCAAATGCCTGTAATGAATGGTGTGACATTTTTACAAAAAACAGCTCATGATTTTCCATCGACGCAATTTATTGTTGTCAGTGGATACGATGAATTTGAATATGCGCAAGAATCAATTAAACATGGTGTTATTGATTATATTCTTAAACCGATTACAAAAGAGACTGTTGAAAATGCAATCACAAAGGCTTGTTCTATACTAAGCGGTGCAACAAACAAAGAAACAACCCAATCATACAGTGATGAAAACATCTCTGCAGATCAGGTTGTTGAAATGATTAAATATTATTTAGAAAAAAATTATTGTAACGATATTTCAATTTCCATGTTTAGTGATAAATATTACTTCTCAAAAGAATATTTATCAAAGTTGTTTAAGAAAAAATATGGTTATGGAATCTACGAATTCGCTTTAAATATTCGAATGGAGCGAGCCAAAAAATTACTACAAAACAAAGATATTTTTATTAAGGATATCTCCGATCGCTTAGGTTATAGCAATAGTAATTACTTTAGCAAAGCATTTAAAAATTATTATAATATTTCTCCAACCGATTTTCGTGAGCAACCTTAAACTAACCATAAACTTTCATATGGAAACATTTTAACCGCGTCTTCGTTCATTGTCACTATTTTATCCGTTATTAAATCTGTTAAAATAGTCTTATCTGTATACTTTCGAAGAACATCTGCTGAAAAATATTGATGATCTTCGCTGAAATTAAACAAGCAAATCATGGTTTGATTTTCTAACTGCTTAAGAAAACCATAAACATGGGTATTTCCAAGAGATAAAATTGTATATTCCGCTTTACTATTAAAAATTGGGTGGGTCTTACGAATCATGCTTATCCGTTTAATAAATTGAAAAACAAGTCCTTCATTTGTATGTAAATCCGTTCGCTTTTTAGCCCGCTCCCAATCAAACTTTGCTCGATGAACCCATCGTCCTTCTGCTGATTTATGCATATCCTTCTTATAACTTTGATCATTTAAGGTTGCAATCTCATCTCCACTATATAGTAAAGGAATACCTGGTTGAGAAAAAATCATTGCCATGATGAGACGAATTCGATAATGAGCCATCTGGCGTTCTCGTTCATCATTACGTTCACTTGCTTTTTCTAAGCCAAGAAGTGATGCTAGGGTGCCATTTGTTCGGGCATCATGATTTTTTGGATTATATTGATAAATCTCTCCTTTTGAAAAACTGCCTTCAAAACGATCTGAATAAAAATTAATCAAAAACTGCTTATGCATATAGGGATCTAACCCGAAATATGCAATTGTATCTTCATTAAATCCCCAACCGATATCATCGTGGCATCGAATATAATTCATAAAACAACCTGTTTTAGGAATATGATAACGTCGCGCATCGGATTCTAATAATCGAACGTCACGGGTTGCTAAACTATTAAATAAATCAACCATTAAATTTGCATTGTACAAAATACCACATTCAACCCGTTGCTCTTCTTTTTCATTATCATATTTACCAAAATATTTGAAAATCTCATCCGGTTCAACAATCGCTTCTCCAAGTAATGCCACAGAAGGACATGCAATTTCCTTAACCAAATGAAACAAGTGCAACAAATCATGAACTTGAGGCAAATTCCTGCATGTTGTCCCCGGTTCCTTCCACATAAATGCAATTGCATCTAAGCGAATCATGTTCACACCCTGATTGGCAATAAAAAGCATAATATCAACCATTTGCTCAAAGACATATGGATTTTTGAAATTCAAGTCCCACTGAAAAGGACTAAAGGAAGTAAACACCCATTTATCAATTTTATCGATATAGGTAAAATTTCCGGGACTTTTGTCCGGCAAAACTTCCGGAACAAATCGATCATATATATCCGGAATTTCGCGATTATCATACATGATAAACATATCTTGATATTTTTCATCACCTTCTAATGCTTTAAGAGCCCACTCATGAGTATCGGCCGTATGATTTAGTACATAATCAATACAGACATCAATTCCGTGATGGCGAAATGCACTCAATACTTTTGTAAAATCTTTTAGAGAGCCTAAAGAAGGATCAATCTCTTTGTAGTTTTCTACGGCATAACCTCCATCATTCTCCCCTTTTCGAGGTAGAAGCAGTGGCATAAGATGTACATAAGTAATGCCTAATTCTTTTAAATAGTCTATTTTATCAATTAATCCAATTAAATTATCTGCAAACAAATCAACATATAACATCATGCCGACCATCTTTTCACTCATAAACCAATCGTGTTCACGAAGATCAAGACGGTGAAGCTCCTTAGGACGATTCTTCATCCGGCTGACAATGGTATCAAACAAGGCATTAAATGTTGATTCATTTCCACCATAGGCTTCATATACAGACAAATACTCTTCTTTTAACTTTTTAACTGCTTCTAGATTCATTGAACCACCTCTTTACTTTGAAGTCACTTCATATTCTAGATGAATTTCATCTTCAATCGTATATGCTTTATGATTGACAACTACTTCAATCGGTTTTGTTGTTTCAATGGTCAGTTTTTCTGCCATTGTAATTGTAATTAAAGCTTGTTGATAGTATATTCTAAAGCATATACGTTTCCACTCTTTGGGCATAATCGGATTAAGATGAAGGCCATCTTCCTTGATGCGAAGTCCAGCAAAACCATAGACAATACTCATATACGCTCCACCGGCATTGGCAATATGTAGACCATCCTTTGTATTATGATGTAAATTATCTAAGTCTAAGCGAACTGTTTTCATAAAAAATTGATAGGCTTTTTCTGCTTTGTGTAACTTTGCAGCCATAATGCTATGTACACACGGTGACAAACTAGAGTCATGTGTCGTTAGCCGTTCATAAAAATCATATGACCGATTCATTATTTCTTCTGAAACATGGTCAAGTAAAAAATAGGCTAAAAGCGTATCTGCCTGTTTTAAGACACGATATCTATAAATCGTTAATGGATGATAATGCAACAATAATGGGTACTTGTTTTTTGGCGTACTCTCAAAATCCCAGTCCGCTTTATCCTTAAAAGTATCATCTTGCCAATAAATTCCAAGTTCTTCGGAATAAGGCAAGTACATATGTTGATAGGCCTTTTCCATCTCAAATATTTCTGCTTCGTCTATAATAAGTTGCTTTTGCATTTTGCGATACCATTCTACATCTGTTTCTCCAAATTCTCGGCTTAATTTGCAGACCCAATACATATGGTATTTTGCCATCGAATTTGTATAGTAATTATTGTTAACAATAGCTGTATATTCGTCCGGGCCAGTAACAGCCGGTATTTTAAATTGGCCTTTGTCATCAAAGTGACCGATTTCCAACCATATTCGAGCTGTTTCTAGAATGACTTCATAACCTATTTGTTTCATAAAGTCAATATCTTGTGAAAATAGGTAATATTGGATATAGGCATATGCAACATCTGCATTAATATGATATTGAGCACTTCCGGCCGGAAAATATGCGGAACACTCTGTTCCGGATATAGTTCTCCATGGAATTTTAGCACCCTTTTTATGTCCCATCATTAAGGCTCGATCTCTAGCCATATCCAGTGTTTGATATCTAAAGGCTAATAAATTCTTTGCAATATCCGGTTGCGTAAGTATGAAAAAGGGCAACATATATATCTCGGTATCCCAGAAATAGTGTCCTTCATAGCCTTCCCCACTCAATCCTTTAGCAGAAATATTTGAAAAGGCATCTCTTCCTGCAGATGCATACAACTGATATGCGCTATAATTTAGCGCTTCTTCAACCGAAGCATCGCCATCAACTTCAATCTTAGCAACTTTCCAAAATGTTTCCAAATGTCTCTTCTGTATATCAAACCAATATTGACTTGATTTTTCAATTGCTTCTTTCAGAATTTTCAACCCTTCATTTTCAGACTCTTTTGACCGAACGCTATCGACATAAACAAGAAATTTCGAAAACGTAAGTGTCTCTCCTTGTTGAATCGAATCATGTTTGAAGGCAACAATAATATTCTCTTTGACTTCATATTCAACATCAATATCATGCCCCATGGTCGCTGTCACCTTCAAACCGGACTGTTTTGTTACGCTTGTTACCTGTGCAAAATTTCTATCGCGTATTCCAACATTATCTACATAGAGCCATCTTGCTTGTTCCGATGAAACTCTCGGATCATTTTCATCCGCATAATTAATCACATTTCCATCAAGGGTTGATAAAATCGAAATATTTCCTGAATAATTCACCGAAGTGACTGCATATTCAATAACGGCAAGTTCTAACTGTTCAAACGAAGTCATCTTACGAATCTTAATCAAAAGATGATGCCCTTTGGGCGAAATCCAATCAATATTTCGCTCATTATAGCCTTCCCAAATATCTAATTTTCTGTCAAATGATAATACTTCTCCTTCAAACAAAGAAAATTCATCATCATCAATACGTATAACAATCGTCTGTCCATCGATGATATTCAACATTTTTTGTGCCGTTTTAGGAAATCCATAGGCACTTTCTCCATAATTAATCAAGACATCTTCATAAAATCCATTGATATATGTTCCACGTATTGTTTGAAAATGACTCGGATATCCTTCTTCAAAATTTCCACGCAGGCCAAGATATCCGTTACCAACAAATAGCAAACTTTCATCAACGAGTAACTGTTCATTTGTCAACCTTGCATTCTTCATAAGCATTCTCCAAACTTCATCTCAAACATTTATAAATTCCTTTACTTAATCGAGCCTGATACCATTCCTTTAATGATGTGTTTTTGCGCCAATAAGAAGGCAATAATAATCGGAATCGCAGCCATTAACACAGCTGTCATAATTAAATCCCATTTTTTTACAAAAGATCCTGCAAAAGCTGCAATCGCTAGCGGTATGGTTTGTATATCTTGACCAATACCAAGAATCAATGATGGCAACAAGAAATCATTCCATATCCATATGCCATTTAATATAATGACCGTAACAAAAATAGGTTTTAGAATTGGGAGTATAATTTTAAAAAATGTTTGCGGTTTCGTACATCCGTCAATCGTTGATGCTTCCTCCAATTCTAAAGGCACCGATTTAATAAAACCGTGGAACATAAATACAGATAAAGGGGCTCCAAAGCCAATATAAGCAAAAATCATACCATGATAGGTTCGAAGCATTCGAAGTCCAATTGCTTCATAAATCATCCTAAAGAGTGCAACTAATGGAAACATAACCACTTGAAAGGGAATGATTAATCCACTCAAAAAGAGTAAGAAAATAAATCCGGACATTTTTGTTTTTGTTCGGACGAGAACCCAAGCAGCCATTGCCGAAAAAACAGAAATTGTGAGTAGCGAGCCTGTTGTGATGACTACCGAAGAAAACACACTTTTTGAATATTCTATACTAGGACGACTCCATATGTCCGCCATATTCCTAAACAATTGCCCCCATCGGTCGGGTAATGCAATTGGATCTGTTATGATCTCTAAAGAAGCTTTTGCTGCATTGATAACAACAATAAAGAAGGGAAACATGGCAAATAAAAACATAATAAGTGTTACAATTGTCAATACAATATTAAGAACTTTTTGCTTTTTAAACATTATATTTCCACCTCTTTCTTCTTATTGTAATGCACTTGCGCCATAGACATTACCGATAAAATCAAGAAAAACACAATGGCTCTTGCTTGTCCTTCCGCCATATTATTAAATTTAAAGGCTACGTTGTATATATGCATTGCTAATAACTCCGTGGAATTGACTATTTCACCGTTAAACGTTGCCGACGGTCCTCCATTCGTTAATGCGACAATAATATCGTATTGCTTAAATGAATTTACTAGTGTGAGAAATGAAGTGATTGTAAAGGCTTGAGCAATCATAGGGAGAGTAATACTTTTAAATCGATGCCAATAGTTAGCGCCATCAATCTGACTTGCTTCAATAAGTTCTTGAGGAACGTTAAGCAAGGCAGCTACATAGATCATCATAATATATCCCGCATATTGCCATGTAAATGCCATAATCAAGCCCATTAAAGCTAAGTTAGGATCTGCTAAGATCAAGACGTCTTCTAATGCAGATGATCCTACTAAGGTACCAATAGCCGGAACAACACTTTTAAAGATAAATTGCCAAATATAACCTAATACAAGTCCACCAATAAGGTTTGGCACAAAAAAACCTGCACGATAGAATGTTTTGAATTTCACTTCCCTTGTTACGAGAATCGCTAAAATCATGGCAATACCATTGACTGAAATAACACTAATAAATGTAAATAAAAAGGTTCTTAAAAAGGAATATTGAAAAGCTTTATTTGAAAGCATATTTTTATAGTTTTCAAACCCTACCCAATTAATTTCTAGACCTGCTACTGCCGTCCAGTCTGTCATTGAATAATAGATTCCCATCATAAAGGGAATAATAACAACAACACTAAAAGCAAATAAGGCAGGTGCCAGAAAGCCCCAAAAGACAATCTTATCCTTAGTATATTTATTCATATTATACTCCTTTGCGCGTCATACTGGTGTAATCGATACACGATAGATACAAGGGATGTGAGAAATCCCACATCCCTATTTATATTTTTTGAATAATCAAAGGTATTATTGTATCTCTTCTATCTGTTGTACAAGTTGACCTATAAATTCTTCTTTTGTTAAATCACCTTTTGCAAAACTCTCATAAATAGGTCCTAATGTATTCATACCAAATCCATCCGGCATATCATTTTGTAACCAAGTATATGAACCATCCGGTTTTTGTAACCATTCGGCAGCACTTGCTGATAATGGTGTGTCCGGAGTTAATGTAACATTAGTAAATGCAGGCACCATCTTCGCTTGATTAACCATATAATCATGTCCTGCTTGACTTGTTGCCATATAGTTCAAGAAAGCATTCGCCGCCTCCTTATTCTCACTATCACTGTTAATAACATAGAATGACGGTGCACCGATAAAGATTGCATTGTGCTCACCTTTTACACTTGCATGTGGAGCAAATCCCATAGGGAAATCAATTCCATTATCAACTAACCAAGGATCAATCCAGTTACCTTGATGAATAAACACAGATTTTCCTGTACCAAATTGACCAACTTGCGCGTCATAGTTTCCAGTTATTAATACAGCTTCATCCGCGTATTCAAATAATAACTCAACCCAATCTGCATATTCTGTTAACCGTTCAACATCTGCTTCTCCGTTATTTAACATATCAAGTACTGTTGTATCACCATATGGTAACCCAGCTGATAAATATCCGTTAAAATTATGTAATCCTGTTACCCAACGCATATCCGGACCGGCTGCCATGGCAACAACTGAATCAATACCTAATTCATCTTTCATACCGTCGATTTTTTCAAATGCGGCACGATAAGCCTCTTGAGACGTTAATGTTGCAGGATCAACACCTGCTTGGCTTAGTAAATCTGCATTATAGGCCATTCCCCATGCTTCAACAGCAACAGGAAATCCATAAACAACACCATCAACACTAAATTCAAGGTTTGTTAAGTCCATCCACTCTTGATCTTCATATGGCTCAAGTTTTGATGACCATGTGTTATAACCACCCATACCTTCGATAACAAAAATATCCGGTTGTCGGTCAGATTGGAATTCCGCCTTTAGGTTTTCTGCATATGGTGAATCACCGCCAGATGTTTTTACATCAACAGCAATACCTGTTTCTTCTTCATATGCAGTTGCAAATGCCGTAAGTTGCTCACCAATTTCCACCTTGTTTTGATAGATGACAACCGACTCTTCAACTTGGCCACCACATCCTGCAAATACCAATACTACTAAACTCATGACCATAAGTAACGATAATACTTTTTTCATAATACATCCTCCTTTATACATAATTGCTTTTTGTGTATTTCCTACAATTTGATGCTATGGTTTTCTGTGTTTCAAGGATTATTTTAACATTTAACAATCCTTACGCTTTAAATTATATTCATTTTTCTATATTATTTCTTATGTAATTCTGTTATAATTTGTATATATCTTATATGAAATGAGGGATTGAATGAATCGTTCACTAATCAAAGAAAAACTTAAGAATATGGATATCGAATATAGACATCCTCCATATTTTTTAGAAACAAAACTCTTAAGTGAAATTAGCTTAGGATTACTTTCCGAAGCTTTAACTACTTTAACTCAGATTAATGGATTAGAACGGGCATCACTTTCATCAAATTCGCTTCGTTCCATAAAAAACTCCATGATTGCTTCATGCACGATTTTTACTCGAGCAATTATTCGTGCCGGAGTTACCCCTGAAGACGCTTTTGATTTAAGCGATATTTTTATAAAAAAAATAGAAACTTTTCAAGATAGCGCTCATTTAGAAGCATTTGAATATGAAATGGTCAAGGAGTTTGTTGGCTTAGTCAATGAGAATAAAACACTTCACTACTCCCAATCAATTTCAAAGGTTATTCGCTATATTTCCGAAAATGCAACATCTAAAATTACGGTTAAAGATTTAGCTGAATTAACCCATTTATCCGCCGATTACTTATCCAGCCTTTTTCACAAAGAAGTTGGAGTATCCATTAGTGCATATATTCAAGAACGAAAAATTGCGATTGCGAAGAATTTTTTGGAGTTTTCACCCTTAAAGATTACAGATATCGCTTATGTTTTAGACTATTGCAACTCTGCCTATTTTTCAAATGTCTTCAAAAAACAAACAGGTATGAGCCCTGCCGAGTATCGCAGAAATCATACCTAAACATTGTTATCTAAATTTTTTTCTTGCAAAATAATGATAGATGATATAGAATAAGGGTAGTTTAGAGGGAGTAACTTGCCTAAGGGTACCAACGTCGTCATTACGGATGAACTAAATCCCGGCTTTGGTGACAAAGATTTGTTTAGTGAGACTCTACAGCTTTTAAAGTTGTAGAGTTTTTTTATTGTTTTTATTTAAAGGACATTTAAAGGAGAGAGCATTATGGATATTATTTTACTTATTATTGGTTTTTTATTACTCATCAAAGGTGCCGATTTTTTTGTTGATGGTGCAGCCTCGATTGCTAGGCGATTCAATATTTCCACAATGGTTATTGGTTTGACTTTAGTCGCTTTTGGAACGAGTGCGCCCGAGCTTGCTGTTAGCATTAATGCGGCTATTGACCAATCGAATGGACTTGTTTTTGGTAATGTCATTGGATCAAACATCTTAAATATTTTATTTGTTTTAGGCATATCCGCTGCAATTACGCCAATAGGCATACGCCTAAAAACCATCTTAAAAGAAATGCCTTTTGCAATTATTGCTACGGTAGCCGTTCTTATTATGGCGCTTGATTTTTCCATTGATCAGACACCAAATATTATCTCCAGAGTCGATGGAATTTTACTTCTTATTCTCTTTGCCATATACTTTTACTCCATGATTGAGATTATTGTTCTTGGTAAAGAAAACGGTACTTTCGAAGAAATTACCGAAATGCCTCTTCCTCGCAGTATCCTCTTAACCTTTATTGGTATGGGTGCTATCATTTGGGGTTCGGACTTAACCGTAACCGGGGCCGTCGGAATTGCAAGAGCCTTTGGACTGTCTGAAGTTATCATTGGATTAACCATTGTAGCTATCGGAACTTCATTACCCGAGCTCATTACATCTGTCGTTGCCGCCCGAAAAGGTGAAAATGATATCGCCGTCGGCAATATCATCGGTTCAAATATCTTTAATCTCTTACTTGTTCTCGGTGTTTCCTCTGTTATTAACCCAATTGTCATCGACCAGTCCAGCATCCTAGATCTAAGCATACTGACGCTTGCTATGATTGTTATTCTCCCTATCATGTACACCGGCAAAAAGATTACACGTCCGGAAGGTATATTCATGACCTTGGCTTATATTGCTTATATGATCTCATTAATATTTCGAATTTTTGTCTAGTTGTTTAAGAAAAACCAAAAATTTTTTTAACCCGTTGAACCCAAGAAGTTTTTTCACTTGGAACCTGAGTCACCGAATCAGATTTGATTGGCTCAGGTTTATTTTTATGAACAATTTCCACCGAAATTTTAGGCACACGTTTTTCTACACGTTGAATTTTATGAATCACTTCTTTATTTTGTTTTGTTTTCGATGTTGACTTTGATAAAGCCGGCTTAGATAGAGCCGGTGCGTGAACTGGTAATTCACGCTCTTCAATAAGCTTTCCAACATGTTCTTCAATTTCATACAAGGACATAAGGTCATCTGCCGTAACTAATGATATGGCTTTTCCACTATTACCTGCGCGTCCTGTTCGGCCGATTCGATGCACATAGCTATCTTTTTCAACCGGTATATCATAATTAATCACATGACTTAGCTCATCAACATGTATTCCTCTTGCTGCAACATCTGTTGCTACGAGAACTTGAATTTTTCCTTTTTTTAATTTTTGTATTGTTTTCAACCGTTTACTTTGACTAATGGCACCATGTAATGATTCCACATTAAATCCACCTTTTGCCAAATACTGTTGCACACGATCAACTTCTCTTCGCATATTACAAAACACGATAACACCTGTCGGCTTTTCAGTACGAAGAATTCGTGATAACTGATTTCGTTTTTCATTTTTCTCTACACGGTAGTAAATTTGCTCAATACTGTCAACCGTCTTTGTCTCTGATTCTAATTCAATTGTTATCGGATTATCCATATACTTTCGACATATTTTTTGAATTTCAACCGGCATCGTAGCAGAAAAAAGTAAGGTTGTCCGATTTGTGGGAAGATGTTTAATAATCTTAACAATCTGATCATAAAAACCCATATCAAGCATTCGGTCACCTTCATCCAAAACCAAAAATTCAATATGCTTTGTTTTTAATGTCCCACGTTCCATATGGTCAAATACGCGTCCGGGTGTACCGGTTACAATATGCGCACCTTTTTTGAGTTGTTCAATTTCCGTCTGCATATTATGCTGTCCGTATATCGCTGTTGAGATAACCTTGGTAGATTTTGCAATCAAACTGATCTCTTTATCTACTTGTACTGCAAGTTCTCGCGTCGGTGATAATATAAGCGCTTGTGTTTCTTTTAAATCTACCTTCATGTTTTGGATAATGGGCATACCAAATGCACCGGTTTTTCCACTTCCTGTTTTTGACCGTACAATCAAGTCCTTCTTATTTAATATAAAAGGAATACTTTCTTTTTGAACGATTGTCGGTTCTTTGAATCCCATATTCGTAATCCCTTCAATGATTTGATCGGATACGCCTAATGCTTTAAATTGATTTTCCATATGCACCTTCCTTGAATCTGTTTTTTCTATTTTATGCCTTGCTTTGCAATAATATCTAATCCCAAGCCTACGCTTGCTAAAGGATCTTTTGACTTGACAATTTCCACACCTGTTTTTTCATGTATGAACTGGTCCATCCCCGTCAGCATACTCCCGCCTCCAGTGAGCATAATCCCATCTAAAGATATATCTGATGCAAGCTCTCCAGGTGTTTTCTCAAGTACCCCCAAAATGGCATCCATGATTTGACCGGCTACTGTTTTAAATACTTGGACCGTTTCATTGCTACTTATTTCAATACTTTTGGGCAGTCCGGATACTAAATCTCTGCCTGTAATAGAGATTTTTTTATTTTCTTCATCGGGGTATAAGGATCCAATTGTTACTTTTAGCTTTTCGGCCGTTTTGTCACCAATAAGAAGGTTATAACTATTTCTTATATATCGAATAATGGCTTCATCAAAATCATTACCTGCTACTTTCAGTGATGTGCTAAGAACAATACCACCCAGTGATATGACCGCAACATCGGTCGTTCCGCCTCCAATGTCAACAAGCATACGCCCAACAGGTTCTCCTATACTCAAGCCACTTCCGATTGCTGCAGCAATTGGCTCATCAACAACCGTGACCTTACCAGCACCGGATTGATAAGCTACGTCTTCAACGGCTTTTTTTTCAACTTCAGATCCGCCACTAGGCGCACATATAATGACGCGTGGTTTTGATTTCCGATTAATTCCAATTTTTTTAAATAGAAATTCAATTAATTTTTGTGCTGAATCAAAGTCTGAAATAACGCCTTGTGAAAGAGGATGTATCGCTTCAATATTGTCCGTCGTTCGCCCCACCATATCTTTTGCCTCTTGTCCGGCTGTTAAGCAACGCTTCGTTTTTCGGTCAATAGCAATGACTGTCGGTTCATTATATACTAATCCTTTTTTTGAGTCATATACTAGGGTATTTGTGGTTCCAAGATCTATCGCAATTTTCTGATTAAACATACTATTTCCTTTCCAAATGTTACTATCATTATATATTAGTATTCAAATAATATCGTCCACACCTATTTTAGCATCTTTTTCCAAATTAACCAATCACTATTCAAAAAATCCGCCAAAAAGACTAGAATACTTTGATATTTTCAAAGATTCTAGCCTTTTTTATCTTCCATTAAATAATATGTTTACCTATTGATTTATTGCCAAGCAGTGGTTCCATATTCGTCCACATTATTTTCATCAATGAATATAACATCAACAAATATTTCTTTATCAACTTCTCCGCCTTCTAGCAAGGTATATGCGACTTCGGCTGCTGTTTTACCGATTGTGATTGGTGACTGTGCAGCTGTTGCCGTCATTTTTCCATCTCGTATCATCTGTTTTGCTTCCGGTGCACCATCTACTCCGTAGATTAAAACACCTTCTTCTCTTTTTGCTGATAGCAAAGCTGCTAATGCTCCCATAGCTGTCGGATCATTCAAGGCCATTACAACATCAATCTCAGGATTGGCTTGAATAATATTTTCCATAACCGGCATAGCTTGTTCAAGTTGGCCTTCAGATGATTGTTGTGCTACGATTTCATATTGATCCATACCTGCTATTGTATCAATAAATCCTTGTGTACGGTCAATTGCTGATTTTGCAGTTGGGTGTTCTAATACGACGATTTTAGCAGAATCTAATTTACTCATCATATCTTGTGCACAAATAACTTAACAAAAAACAAAAAGATTTCAATTCCCATTTGTCACTAATCATACATGACAAATGTCATTTGCACAATAAAAAAACTCCTATATTATAGGAGTTTTTTTATTGTGGTCTACCACAATTGATGAACTTCTGAACGTATAAGTTCATTATATATTTCTTGAACTTTGACCATGATTTCATCAGATAAGGACTCTATCTTTGAACTGTTAGTATTTTGTCTTACCTGGTCGGGATTTTTCCCGCCCGGAATCACACAACTTACATCCGGATTCATTAGAATCCACTTTAATGCGAATTGAGCCATAGATATATGTTCCGGCTTAATTTTCATCAATCTATCCACAGCCTCAAGACCAATATCATAAGGAACACCTGAAAAAGTTTCGCCTTTATCAAAGGCTTCTCCATGACGGTTAAACGCACGATGATCATCTTTTGCAAATGTTGTTTGCGGTGTCATCTTACCTGTCAACATACCACTCGCTAAAGGAACACGCGCGATTACACCTACATTGTTCTCTCTCGCTTTCGGAAAAAATTCTTCCTCTGGTTTTAATCGAAACATGTTGTAAATAATCTGTACCGTTGCCAAATGTTCATAATCCATAGCACGTAAGGCTTCTGAAACTTTTTCTACACTAACACCATAATGTGCTATTTTACCTTCTTTAACCAATTGGTCTAAGCCGTAAAACAGCTCTTGATCATCATAAACTTCTGATGGAGGGCAATGCAATTGTAATAAGTCGACACGCTCAACATCAAGGTTGGTCAAACTACGTTCTAAGAATTTACGAATATTTTCTATAGTATATCCAGATGCAACATGGGGATCAAGGCGTCGACCGGCCTTTGTTGCAATGTAGATTTTATCCTTATGACTATTTGCGAGTTTGCCAAGTAACTTTTCACTTCGTCCGTCTCCATAAACATCTGCAGTATCAAAGAAGTTCACCCCTTGATCAATGGCTTCCTGAAGTGCCTTCATACTTGTCTCATCTTCCACCGGGCCCCATGTTCCACCAATAGCCCAAGAGCCGAAAGATACTTCGGATATTTCGTATCCTGTTTTACCTAAGATTCTATACTTCATGTATCCACTCTCCTTAATTGAAATTATATTGCGTTACAATAGGTTCTCTCTTTTGTGTTACATCTTGGAAATATTCATAATAGGAAATGCCTAAAAACGATCCGGAGATGTTTACTAAATTATCAAAGCCCAATCCTTGTAAAGCCATGATTGCATTATAGCTTCTTTGTGATGAACGGCAATGTAAATATACCACTTGATCTTTAGGTATTTCATTAGCCCGTTCTCGAAGTTCACTTAAGGGGATATTTATTGCATTTTTGAGATGTCCATAGGCGTATTCACCTTTTTCTCGAACATCAATAATTACTGCATTTTTTTCAACAAGCTCACGTACTTTGTACACTGGAACTTGCTTAATCACCCCATCTAAAACATTTAGAGCCACTAAGGCCGCAAAATTTACAACATCTTTTGCTGTACCAAATAGTGGGGCATAACACAGTTCAAGCTCTTTCAAATCTTCTAGGGTCCCATTCATGGTAATCATTGTTGCAATAACATCAATTCGTTTATCAACATTTCCTTTTCCGATTGCTTGAGCTCCGATAATTCGACCTGTTGGGTATTCATATAGTAACTTAAAATGCATTGTATTCGCATCTGGAATGAGCCCCACTTTATCGCCCGGCATCACATAAACAAAGTCATATGCTATCCCTGCAGCTTTAGCCGTTTTCTCATTTAGTCCCGTTGATGCGGCGTTCATATCAAATACACGAACAACTGACGACCCAATAACTCCTTTATTCACATTGGGTTTTCCAAAGATATGATCCGCAGCTGCTCTTGCCTGTCGTTGGGCCGGACCGGCCAATGCTAAACGTGTTGGCTTATGTGTAATCCGATGAAATACTTCAATTGCATCGCCCACCGCATAGATATCCGGATCACTGGTTAAATAGTTATGATCAACTTTAATACCACCCGTTTCACCAATATCTAAATCTGCCTGCTTTGCTAATGTTGTCTCCGGAAAAACACCAATCGACATAACCACTAATTCCGTTTCAACTTCACGACCGGAGTTAAGTTCTATGGATTTTTCTTTAATTTTTTTTACGCCATCACTAACGATTAGATCAACACCTTTATCTAGCATCTCTTTATGTAGGATTTGTGCCATGTCATAATCAAATGGACTCATCACCTGATCTAGGGCTTCAACTAAACTTACATGAATGCCTGCTATGTGCATATTTTCCGCGACTTCTACACCGATAAATCCGCCCCCAATGACCGTTGCCTTTTTCACATTATTCTCATCAATATATGCCTTTAACTTTTTAATGTCAACAACATTTCGAACGATAAAAACATGATCACTGTTAACGCCATCAATGGATTGGGGCAATATTGGATTGGCTCCAGGTGACAAAACAAGTTTGTCATATGCTTCTTCGTATGTTTCATTGGTATTTACATCTTTGACAACGATTTTCTTTTCTGCACGTTTAATCTCAATAACTTCGCTATTTACTCGAGCTTCAATATTATATTTTTTTTTGAATTCTTCAGGATTCATCATCACTAACCAATCACTGTTTTCAACCATACCACTTAAATGATATGGCAGCGAACAATTTGAAAAAGATACATGGGGTCCTCGTTCAAACATGATTATATCTGCTGTTTCATCAATTCTTCTTGCCCTTGCTGCTGCAGAAGCTCCACCGGCTACTCCACCAACAATTAATATTCTTTTACTCATAATATCTCCTTTGTATTAAATAAATACATTGATCAAATTTTAACAATTTATAGTAACACTTTTAATATCATTATACACCAATTTTGCTTGTTTTTGTCATAAGAATATATTATTATAATATTACAATCTATTATAGTAAGGAGTCCCTCATGAATATAGACTATTTAAAATCTTTTTATTACATTGCAACACTCAATAATATTTCTAAAGCAAGTAAAGTATTACATATATCCCAACCCGGCCTAAGTCAACAACTCAAAAAGCTTGAAGCAGAAATCGGACATTCTCTATTAACACGCACTTCTCAAGGGGTACTGCTCACTTCCATTGGTGAAGTTGTTTTTGAATATGCAAAATCAATCTTCCATCTGGAAAGTGATCTTCACGAGGCCATTAAGAACCTTAGTGAATCTAAAGACACTTTATCTCTTGCCGTCTGTAAAAATTTCGGTTCATTTTATCTTGCATCAAGAATACATTCTTTTAAAGAATTGTATCAAGAAGCACAAATCACTATTGACACATATTCTTCTCAAGCCGTCGTCGAAAATGTTTGCGGTCATAATTATAATATAGGCATCACTATGTTTCCCGAACTAATCAATCAACTCAATGCAAAGCCTTTTTTTCAAGATCAGCTCGTATTGTGCACACATCCAAGCTATACTCCAGATCGTATTGATTTAAAGACCTTGTCAACACTTCCACTGATTTTGCGGGAAAAGACGTCCAATACTTACCAACTCATTAAACTATTCATTGAAAATTCGATTCTTACTTCCATGGATGCATTATCACCAATGTTTTCCTGTAATTGCTCAAATATAATTAAGGAAACACTTTTAGCCGGGACCGGTTTTAGTTTTTTGCCACTTAGTAGTGTCCAAGCTGAGCTACAATCAAAGCGCATAAAAGCTATACAGGTTGAAAATGCTCCTTGTGATTTGCTATCGTTCCAGTACGCATTTGTTCAACGACCTCAATACGAATTAAACTATTATGAAAAAGAGTTTAAAGCATTTCTTCAATCTCTACCATCAATCGAGCCATTTTAGGTGAAAAATCATTTGCCAAATCCTCTATGCTTTTTTCATCTTCTGTCTCAAAAGCTTTTTGCAGGTTTTTTGCAATATGGAATAATTCATTACAAGCTAGGTTGCCTAAGCTACCTTTTATTTTGTGAATAACATCTCTGCCTTCTTTATATTGTTTGGTAACAAGGACTTTATCGAATTCTTCAACAAACTCTTTATTTTCTTCATAAAACATTTGTATTACTTGAAGATAAAGGTCTTTGTTACCACCAAATTGTTGTATTCCTTGTTCTGCATTCAGCAAATCATTTGGCTTGGTTGCTTTTTTTTCATTCTCTCTCTTCATTTTATTGGATATTATAATATTATAAATCGTCTCTGCAAGTTTCTCAGGTTCAAAGGGTTTCCCTATAAAATGATGCATTCCATGGTCTTCACACTTTTCTTTAACACCTTCAATCATATCGGCTGTCATGGCCACAATAGGTACATCCTGCGAAATATGTCGGATTGCTTTTGCACTGTCATATCCATTCAAAATCGGCATATGTAAGTCCATGAGTACAATATCAATTTTTTCCTGATGCTTTTTGTAAAGTTCTATTCCTTCTTTTCCATTGTTGCCAATGATAAGCATATATCCGGCTTCTTCGAGTAACGACTTTGCAATAAGTTGATTCGTTTGATTATCTTCAACAAGCAATATGGTCTGTGTCTTATATTCGGTTGAGTTTAGATCCTTGGAAATATCTTTTTCATAATTTTGACCATATAAGTCAATAATTCCATTAAAAAGAACAGATGGAATTAAAGGTTTTCCAATTCCTATATCTACACCATATGTTTCTATTTGACTAAACAAATCTTCTCTCATAACAGGAAGAAGTAGTATGATTTTCGGTAATTTTGTTACTTTTCCATCGTTTTTAATAGACAAAACAAAGTCAAAAACATCTTCCGATTGGATATCATAATCTAATATAATTAGATCATACACATTTTTATGTTCAATCCATAACTTTGCATCTTCTAAACTTTCCATCTTTTGGTAATTCATGCTAAAACTCTTAAGATAACTTGCAATAATATCATTTAGGTGGGTATCACTCGAAATAATTAATGTATGGAGATTACTTAAATTTGTCTTAATAATCTTTTCTCGATAGGTTTTCTCTCGCTCTTCATCAAGCATTAATGGCAGTTCAATACGAAAAATTGAGCCTTTACCTTCTTGGCTTTCAGCCTCTACTGTTCCATCCATTATTTCTACAAGATTCTTAACGATTGATAGTCCTAGACCAGTGCCTCCAAATCGACGATTAATACTCGCATCTGCTTGGGTAAACGGTTGAAACAAATGTTGAAGCTGTTCCTCTGTCATCCCGATTCCACTATCTTCAATATAAAAACAAATTTGATATATGGAGTTTTCTTCCGACTTTTTCACTTCTACTGATAAGTAGATATGCCCTGATTCGGTGAATTTCACCGCATTATTTAATAGATTTAATAATATTTGTTCAATGCGTTTTCCGTCACCTATAAACCAATTTGGTAATTCCGGACTTTTATTCACCTGTAATTCTACATTAGAATCTTGAAGTTTATATGAAATAATACTGAGTACATTTTGTATAACTGTTTCAATATTAAACGAAACATGTTCAATCTCTATTTTTCCAGCTTCTATTTTGGAAAAATCAAGCAAATCATTAACAATACCCAGCATTGTATTTGCTGCTTGGGTAATACGGTCTAAATGAATAAGCTGAGTTGTTGTCGCCTGCTTGTTCTTCATAATATATGAGAGACCAATGATTGCATTTAAGGGGGTTCTGATTTCATGAGACATTCGAGCCATAAAACTCGATTTTACATGGCTCGCCTTAATCAATTCTCGTTGAATTTCTTCACGTTTTTTTACTTCTTTACGTAAGCGAATAATCCAATAAGAAGATACACTTAGGCTAACGATTGCAAGTAGTGCTACTGCAAAAATAATACGCAAAAAAGGACCATAATCAACTTCACTGGTCACACCAATCCATCGTTTGTGTATGGCTAGTTGTTCTTCTTCACGAATAGTATTTAACCCTTTGTTAACAATACTAAGAAGTTCCGGCCAATCGTCTCTAACAGCAACATGTAATCCTAAGGGTTTCTCAGATTCAAACGCAATATAACGTAGATTTGTTAACCCAGTGGAGCGAATCAAATAATTTGTTGTCGCTAAGTTTCCAAGATAAATCTCCTCATTACCATTAGCAACACTTGTTAGCGCCACTTCAACAGAATCGTAAAGACTAAGATTGACTTCAGGTCGATTCATCAAATAACTGTGATGGGAACTATTTCTTTGCACAGCAACTGTTCGTCCGGATATATCATCAATATCTTGAAGGTCTTGATTATCTGATTGAGTAACCATCACACGTTTAAAGTTATAGTACTCTTTTGAAAACAAAAAGTATTCTTCTCTCTCTATTGTTTTAGATATAGCCGGAAGTAAATCAATTTCTTTATTTTTAGCAGCTTCGTATGCTTCAGGCCATGTCAAGCCTTGGACGATTTGAAATTCAACCCCTAATCGTTCACTTAATAGTTCTAAATAATCTGCAGTAATCCCTGTATAGTTACCATTTTCATCTAAATATTCAAATGGCATGAATCCAGGATCAATACCGATTTTTATCGTCGGATGTTGCTCAATAAAACGCCTCTCTTCTTCGGTGAATTCAATTTGACTTGACTCTTGAGCTACTATTATAAAACTCGAACAAATCATCATTATCACAAGATTAAACAACATGTATCCTCGTCGCATTCACATACCTCATTCTTCCATATGATCTTTTATAGAATCCCACACAATATCACTGATTTCTATAAAAATTTGGACGATTTTAGGATCAAAGTGTTTCCCTGACTCTTCTTTTATCATCTCAATAGCTCTATTATGGCTAAAGGCATCTTTATAGACACGTCGACTAATTAAGGCATCGTAAACATCAATCACTGCCATTAATCGTCCTGCTAAAGGAATCGTTTCACCTTTTAATCCATTAGGATAACCGCTCCCATCATATTTTTCATGATGGGCACCAATTATTTCCATGGCTGTCTGAATAAATGAGGGTGCAATATTATCTTCCGGTAGTTCTTTTTTTAATGCATCCACGCCATAAGCAACATGTTTTTTCATAATTTCATATTCTTCATAGGTCAGTTTTCCGGGTTTAAGTAAAATATGATCCGGAATCCCTACTTTTCCAATATCGTGCAAAGGTGTTGTCATAATAAGCTCATTGATGCAATCCGATATCAAAATGTCCGAATATTCTGGCATACTTTTCATGCGGTGGCACAAAAGACCCATGATAAGTTGCGTTCGCTGGGTATGTCGACTGGATTCAAGATTTCGGATTTCTAGAAGTCCTACCAAAGCATTAATAGTTACATTTCGTGTAACTACAAGTTCTTGTGTTCGTTCAGATACCATACTATCCAAACGAAGATTGTCCTCTTCCATGAGCTTCTGAGCCCTTTTTAATCTTAGATGAATATCAATGCGTATTCTTAAAGATTCGATATTCAAGGGTTTTCGTATATAGTCGACTGCGCCAAGCTTCAATCCCTTTATCTCATTTTCAATCTCATCAGCATTCGTCAAAATGATGGTACGGACTCCTGCAAATTTTTCATTCCCTTTTATTGCTTCTAAAACTTCAAATCCATTCATATTCGGCATGTTCAAGTCTAAAATCATTAAATCGATGATTTGATTATTAAGGATTTTCATTGCTTCAACGCCATCTGCTGCAACTAAAGAATCATAATCACTTAACATATTTTGAATAATTAGTCGGTCTGTCATCGAGTCATCTACAATGAGTATTTGCATCGTTATCCCCCTTATTAATATACTTGACGATTATGACATTAATCGTTTCTCCCCTTCTATTTCTTGAATCGGTTTAATATCTTGAGTAATCTCTAATGTCCCTAAGAATTCTCCTTCTTTGTTCCTAACAGCATAATAACGAATTAACACATACATACTTCCCATCTTAATCCAGAAGTCTTCATGATCTTTTTGACCGGAACGCAACTGCTCGACAATTTGCTCAACAACATGAACACTTTTTGGAGGATGACAGTGCTTAACCTCACGACCGATGATTGTCTTTGGGCGATCAAAGATACGTTCTTTGCCTTGTGTAAAATACTTCACTTTGTTATCTGCTCCCACAAAGGTCATATCTAAAGGTAAGGTATTTAGAATTGAATTAATTTCTTCCGGTGTCATACTTCCTGCATCAAACTCCACTTGATTATTCCCTTGTTCCTGTCGTTCTGCTAGCTGCGATGATATGTCAAGGTCTGCATTCATTTTAGGGTTCCATCGTTTAACTGATCCCAGTAACGTATATCCTATTTCAGAGCTGCTTTCTTCTATTGCTTTCCATTCTTCGATTTGAAGTTTTTCTAATGCCATAGGCAGCAATATTTCTTCTTCCTTAAAGATCATCTCTTGAATATGGTGCACAGCTTCACGAACTGCTTGATTCAACTTTTGCAAATCAATTAAATCGTGGTCCATTAGGGTATACACATTCTTAATATAATCACGGATTTCATCATCAACACCCCACATTACTTGTGCTGGCGCCGTTATATCATACTTTTCCAAATAAGGAAAAAGAAGTTGCTCTTTTCGTGTGTAATGTTTGTCGATTGTTTTTAATTTGTCAATAGCTCCTCTTAATAATTCTTCATGTTGTTCAGCTTTTGTTTCTGTATATCGAGCTAAATATGGCAATACTTGCTCTTCAATGAGATTTTCAAGAACACGATTTTCTTTTTTGAATGTATGAATAGGATGCCCATCATCAAAATCCGATATGATAAATCCATCATTTTGATGTATTTCTTCAATGGATCCTTTAAAAACTGACGCATGAACATCGCATAATCTTTGAATTTCTTCAACCGGTAACCCTTCGTTCACTAAGGCTTGTTCCATTTCCGTAATTTCTACTGCTGATATCCCTTGTGTCAATGCTTCAAACTCTTGTTTTACAGCTTCTACTGTTGCTCCTTCATGAAGCTTTTGAATAATTTTCTTCAATTCTTGCTGACGATATTCTCTATTATTAATAAACTCACTCATGTCATACCTCCCACTAAAATAAAGTTGATTGTTCTAACAATATTTTATCATAGCAAAATTTATTAGACAATGGCTTAGGTCATAAAAATATTTATGAACTTTTCATACGTTGTTTTTCTTTGTACATGTATTGATCAATTTCATGAACAAATGCATCCGATGAAAGTTTTGAGTCAATATTATAAATTCCGTATCCTATACTTAGGTATATTTTGTAGGGATATTTTAGGCTTTGATTTTCTTTATCTACAAGCAGATGGATATGACGTAGTATTTTTTTGATTTCTAACTCAATATCGGTCTTTAGAATCACACAAAATTCATCTCCACCATAGCGTATCAAAATATCTTCTTTTCCAATTGCCAATTCTATTAATTTTGCAATGCGAATTAATGCTTCATCCCCCTCTTTATGACCAAATGTATCATTAATCTCCTTAAAGTCATTAACATCAATCATCATCATAGAAAAAGAATGTTTTCTATTCGATTTTTGTATTTTATCTGTCAGTGCACCTTCTAATTTTTTTCGATTATAAACTCCTGTCAAGTGATCAATATATAGACTTCGGTTTTGTATATTCAGCAAAATCATTAAGACAGACAAGGTCACACTATTAAGTATGAAGGAAAACCCATAGATAAATCCTTGCAAAAGAAGGCCGATTAGTGGCGGAAAAATGAAAAACAGCATTGTGTAGTAATGCTTGTGTTCTATACGTTGTCGATGGTACATAATATAAAATATAGTAAACACGAGGATTCACATTGCCAATAGATTTGGAATAATGAAGAGCGAACCTCGATAGTATATATTTTTAGAATCAATATAATAATACCAACCTGTATATTGTGAAATAATGACAAGTAGAGTATTTATACCTACAATAAGACCTCCATTTATAAATATTTTTTGTCGATTAACATTTTCTTCCCAAATATAGGTATACACATAGTAGAACCAAAACAAAGGAAGAATTGGGTTCATCACAAAAACCATAAAATTTCCTATTTGATTAAATAAAGGAAAAAAAGACAAAATATATCCGTCACATCGACTCATTACATCAAAAAATAACAATACAAATAAAATCCGAATCATCATGAGGAAAATGCGATTCAATTCTGATTTTTCATCACTATTCTTTTTTGAATGAATATACATAGCAATAAGTAAAAGCAATGAATATCCATTAATGATTACATTCGCTTGTAACCCCATAATATCACCTACATATTTGCTATTTATATTCCCATAATCCTCTATTGTTTGATTTAGCATCTTCTTCTAATGCTTTGAATTCATCAACATATTTTACATTCGGTGGATATGTTGCAACCGTCGCATGTCCTTTTTCAAGTAAAGCCTTATTTAGCATTGTACCCTTATAATATACATAGGCTAACACCCGTCCATATTGATCACGCTCTTGTACGTCTAGCTCCAATTCAACCGTTTTACCTTCAACCAGTGATTTTGTGAAATCACTGGCTATATCACCATAAGGAACATTCTTTTTTCTATCCGGATGTACTGATTCCGGTGTATCAATTCCAATCAAACGCACACGTTCTTCGATATGGTCAATAGTAATAATTAGTGTGTCTCCATCAACAACCCGTACAACCTGATACTCGCCTTCAATATTGGCAGAATCCGCAGAACCATTTGACGATTCATCTATCCCAAAATAAATAGCAATAACAGCTATGACAAAGCTAATTATTGCCTTTTGAAGTTTCTTCTTTTGTTTTGTACTCATAATAATCCTCTCAATCTAGTTCATATTGTGTAAGATTATTATATCATAATTAGTATCTATTTTGAAATTTATTTCTAATGATTATTGCCAGAGAATTCATAAAAAAGAGTGTGACCAGTAAAACAACACTCGTTGCCGCAGCTAAATTTGCGTACTCTTTGGTAAGCACAGTATCAAGTGTCCAGTAATAAATTTGAATCGGTAGCGCTGTAAAATCATCCATGATCGATGTAGGCATTTTTAAAATCAACGTAGGTATACCCAAGACAACCAATGGCGCTGTCTCTCCAATAGCACGTGATAGAGATAAAATAGATCCTGTCATAATACCGGGTAAGGCTGCCGGTAAAACAACTTTTCGAACTGTCGTCCATTTCGTTGCACCAAGAGCATACGACGCTTCACGCATGCTATTAGGTACAGCTCGAAGGGCTTCTTGACTGGAGACCACGATAATCGGTAAAACTAACAAAGACATTGTTAAACCTCCTGCCAACACGCTTGAACCCAAATTAAGCATACGTCCAAATACTGTTAATCCTAATAATCCAAAGATAACCGAAGGCACTCCAGATAGATTTGAAATATTGGTATTAATCACATTTCGTATAAATCCTTTTTGTGAATATTCTTCCATGTAAATAGCTGTTCCTAGTCCTAAAAAAAGTGTCACCGGTGCAACTACTGTCATTAATAAAAGCGTACCCATAATAACACTTTTTATACCTGCCCGTTCTGCACGTATGGACAATTTTCCTGTTAAAAAATCCCAGTCTAGCCACCCAATGCTCTGACTAACCACTTGATAGATTAATATTCCTAATACAATGAGTGCAAAAATAATTGTAAGCGAAAATGCTTTCCTTGCAATACGATCAAGCATTACACGACGCTGCATTCTTGCATGCATTTGTTCTTTTGAGATAAGTTTTCGCATTCCATACTGTATATCACTCATATTAATATTCCTTCCTGTATCTTTTTATAATATATCTAGCTAACATATTCATTAATAATGTAAAAATAAATAGAATCAATCCAACGGCATACAAACTATAGTATCCGGTCGTTCCGGTTCCT
Organism: Clostridiales bacterium UBA2432; assembly: GCA_002342805.1. Classification (GTDB taxonomy): domain Bacteria; phylum Bacillota; class Clostridia; order Lachnospirales; family Vallitaleaceae; genus UBA1351. The sequence continues at coordinate 59,048 of DDQW01000093.1, forward strand.
GCATCACCACTTGTAAACTCAACAATATAGGCCGTCATTGTTTGCATGGGTTGTGTTACATCTAAGGTGAAATTTTTAGCACTTCCGCTAGCAATCGTTACAATCATCGTCTCACCAATAGCACGTGATATAGCTAGTACAAAGGACGCAATAATTCCCGACATCCCTGCCGGAACAATCACTTTGACCGCTGCTTCTAATTTTGTCGAACCCATTCCAATGGCAGCTTCACGTATTCCGCTAGGAACTGCACTCATGGCATCTTCAGATAATGAAGTAACAATAGGTATAATCATAATTCCCATAACGATTCCCGGGCTTAAGGCATTTTTGGACCCCAAGGTCGGAATCAACCGCATTAGCAAGGGTGTTACAAATGAATATGCAAAAAAACCATATACAATGGTAGGAATTCCCGCTAATAATTCAATAATCGGTTTTAATAATTTTCGCATTCGTGTTGAAGCAAATTCACTTAAATATATTGCTGCTGATAAACCTATCGGTACTGCAACAACCATTGCAATCAGGGACGTTACAATTGTTCCCATGATTAATGGCAAAAAACCAAACTTAGGATTTTTGGCATTTAAAGGGGCGAGCTCTGTACTAAAGACTTCTCGAAGAGGTACCTCTGAGAAAAAATGTGACGCATCGACAATCAACGTCACTACGATTCCCACTGTAGTAACGATAGAAATCGAAGCAATCAGTAAAAGAATCATTGGAACCAAACGATCAATCCACCTGGACTGGCCATTTTTAGATTTTTTTTGACTAGCTATATCTGACATATTAACACTCCATTCTTAACTGCAATATATTTAACTTTCTAAAAGCACTAGACAAGACGAGAGATAATTCTCTCGTCTTTGTTTGTACTATGATTATGCTATCTAAACTCTTTGTTGGAAGCTTTTTACTGTATTGCGTCTAATTGTGCTTGATACTCTTCATATACTGAATCAGGCATTGGAGCAAATCCATTTTCACCAGCTAATCGCTTTGCACCTTCTGGAGATACTACATATCTTGCGAAATCAAGAACTTGAGGTTTTTCTTTCGCATACTGTACGTTTAAGTATGTAAACACCGGTCGTGTAAATCCAGCATAGTCTAAATCTTCACCGATAGTTTCTACGGCTGGTTCTACCGGACCATTACCAAAATCAACACTTACTGCTGTTAATTTATCTGTATTTGAAACATAATATCCAAAACCAAAGAATGCAATCGCATTAACATCATTTGATACCAAGTCAACCAATGTTGAATATTCTTGTTGTAAGTTCGCTGTTGCTACCATATCTTGTTCATCAAGTAGTGTTTCATAGAAGAATTCATATGTTCCGTGATTTTCATTCGGTCCGTAGAATTTAATTTCTTCTGCCGGCCAATCTGCACGAACATCTGACCATAAAACAACATCATCATCTGCATAGTGTCCTGAGATATACATGTTTAATATTTCATCTTTTGTCATTTCTTTTGCCCAGTCATTGTCTTTGTTAATAACCATTGTTAAACCGTCATAAGCCAACTTAAATTCCAAAACATCTTCGCCAAATGTCAATCCATTTGTTGCTAATTCTTCAATTTCACTATCTTTGATTTTTCTAGAAGCATCTGAAAAATCTGTTTCACCTGGGATGAATTTTTTAAATCCTGCGCTTGATCCCGCTCGTCCAACTTGTACACTGACATCTTCTTGTTCGTTTATCATGTATTCTTCAGCAATGTGTGCCATTAATGGATAAACCGTTCCGGAACCATCCACAATAACTGCACCTTCTAAAGCTGCCATTTCTTCAGTTTCTGTTGCTTCTGCTTCTGTTGTTTCTGTCTCAGTTGCTGCTCCATTACTTGTATCTTGTACCTCATCTTGTCCACAGCCTACAACTGCTACCATCATAACGAATACTAATAATAATGCTAATAAATTTTTCTTCACTTTTTTGTTCCTCCCTGAGTTTGTTGTTTTTATTCAATAATTTCCTCTGTTTGACTCATGAACACTATAACATCTCAAGGTAAATACCATATCATTCAAATGTTAAATCAATGTAAAGAAAAAAGAAGCTTTGCGCTAACAAAAATTATTTGCTAACGCAAGAGCTCCTTTTCTATAATAAATGTATATTAAATTCTTTGCACTTTTGAATCATTACATCGGGCCAAATCGATGACTGCACTTCGCCGATATGGGCCTTCTGTAAAAAATACATACATAGTCTTGATTGTCCGATTCCGCCACCCATTGTGTAGGGCAACTCACTGTTAAGCAATGCTTTATGGAAGGGCAATCCTTTTCGGTCAAGACAACCCGCTTTCTCCAACTGTTCTTCAAGTGCTTTTTCATCCACTCGAATGCCCATTGACGACAGTTCAAATGAACGCTCTAATATGGGGTACCAAAAAATAATATCGCCGTTTAATGACCAATCATCATAATCTGGTGCACGCCCATCATGTTTTTCTCCGGAACGAAGTTGATCACCAATCTCCATTAAAAATATGGCCTTATATTCCTGTGCCGCCAGATCTTCGCGCTCTTTTGGTGTGTTATTCGGATAACGGTCTTCAAGCTCTTGTGTGCTAATAAAGGTAATTTCATTCGGGAGAAAAGATTCAAGCGAAGGATATTGTTCTGTGATATAGTTTTCAGTATCTTTAAAGACTTGATAGATTTTCTTCACTGTATCTCGTAAGGTTTCCTGTGTCCGTTGTTCCGGCAAAATCACTTTTTCCCAGTCCCATTGGTCGACGTATATGGAATGTAGATTATCGACATCTTCATCACGACGAATCGCATTCATATCCGTATACAAACCTTCATCAACTTCGAATTCATATGTTTTCAAAGCCATCCGTTTCCATTTCGCCAGGGAGTGGACAATCTCAACACGTCCATTATTAATGGCTTTCATTTCAAAGGACACCGGTCGCTCTATCCCATTCAAGTTATCATTCATACCTGTCTCCGGAAGAATAAATAAAGGGGCTGAGACACGTGATAAGTTTAAGTGTTTTGCCAATGTCTGCTCAAAATAATCTTTGATTTGTTTGATTGCCTTCTCGGTTTCTTTTACACTTAATGATGCATTATATCCGTCGGGCAAAATGAGGTTTTCCAATAAGTTTTTCATTTTCATTTGTTACCTTTCCTACAAGGATTGCAATTAAATGGTCATGAGTTGGATTACAACATACGTTTTCTTAATTCTTCTGCACTTGAAGGCGATAATAATCCTGGTGCTATATCAAACACTGTTTTACATCCGGATTGTCCTTCTTCATTTAATCGATAGGCTGCACGTGCATACGCAATAAGTACGCTTGCTGTAAATTCCGGATTTGAATCTAGCTTCAAACTATATTCAATTACATGATTATTCTCATTCTCAAATCCGGTTTTTCCACTGCGAATCACAAAACCTCCATGAGGAATACCTGCATGATCTCTTTCTAATTCTTCTTCAGTAATGAAATGAACAATGGTATCATAATCCGAAAAATAGTTTGGCATTTCTTTAATTTCTTTCTCGATGCGTTCTGTGTCAGCACCATCTTCTGCCACAACAAAACATTCACGCAAGTGTTTTTCTCGCGTCGTGAACTCAGGGTTACTACCACCACGAACAGCTTCTAAGGCTTTTTCAATTGGAATAGTATACTGTTTACCGTTCTTGACGCCTTCAACACGTCGAATGGCATCAGAATGCCCTTGACTCACGCCTTTTCCCCAGAATGTATATTCTTTTCCTTCCGGTAAAATTGCCTCAGCATATAAACGATTCAGTGAAAACATTCCCGGATCCCAGCCCACTGAGATAATCGCCACTTTATTTCCTTCATTTGCAGAAGCATCAACGGCAGCAAAATGTTGCGGAATATTTGCATGTGTGTCATAACTATCGACAACGTTAAATAATTTTGCAAGTTCTGGTGTTTGTTCCGGCAAATCTTTAGCACTTCCACCACAAAGAATTGCTACATCAATATTATTTTTCATAGCAACTAATTGGTCCATTGTATAGGCTTTGACCCCATCTGTTTGGACCTGAACACTGCTTGGATCTCTCCGTGTGAAAACACCGACTAATTCCATATCTTCATTTTGTCGGATTGCACTTTCTACGCCACGCCCTAAATTTCCATATCCTATGATTCCAACTCTAATTCTAATTGACATAAGTGTTTACTCCTTTTCATATTATATTGTGGTTTACTTTTGTTGACATACCCTTTAATTATAGCAAAAAATCAGGGTTTTTCCAAATTTATTTCACGATATATTTCTTGCATTTCTTCATCAACCGCTGCAAGATTTATTGCACATCGCTGCAAACGATGGGATAAATTCTTTGAAACTTCATTTTCTTTTTTGTATTTTAATTTGTGTTCTAAGCTAGCCCAAAAGTCCATGGCTATCGTTCGTAGTTGCACCTCCACTCGAACAAGCTCCGTAGATTCATATAAAAAAATAGGAACTGCTATAATTAAATGCAAGCTTCGATATCCGTTGTCCTTGGGCTTAGAGATATAGTCCCTCTTTTTAATAAATGTGATGTCATCTTGATTTAGCAAAAATTTTGCTATACTATTGACATCATCTTTATAATTGCATATGACGCGTACTCCTGCAACGTCTGATAGATTATTGACGATTGAATCTATATTGACTTCTAGACCTCGATCTCGAAGTTTCCTTACAATACTATCCATAGATTTTAAACGGGATTCAATATGATGTATTGGATTATGGTCATATTTTACTTGAAACTCTTCATCAAGTATTTCCAACTTGGTTCGGATCTCTTTTATCGCTGCTTGGTATAACTGCTGTTGAACAGCAAAACCTTTTTTTGTTTTACTAATTTCTTCTATTGGATCAAATTCCATGTTTTCTCCTTCTTACACAACTAAAATCGTCAATGCTTTTTCTTTGATGGAAATATCAAGTCGATCACTCCAAATAATCTCACCATCAATGTTGATTGGTAACGAATCTATACTGCTTATTGTCATTTTTTTACCATGATATAAATGCACCTGCTTAATATTCTCATGGGTCCCACGTATATACTTAGGCAACAAAAATGGCACCATTAATTTTTTGATTTTTTTAATTACGCAAAAATCAAGATACCCATCATCAAACTGGGCTCTTGGGGATGGTTTCATTCCTCCACCATAATATTTTGCGTTTGCTAAAGAGATAAGTAAGACCTCTTCTTGGTCAATTTTTTGCCCATCAATTGTTACATTAACCGGATACGCCTTCAACTTTGCTATTGTTGCCAAGACGCTAATAAGATAAGCGAGCTCTGCATTAAACATAGGTATTCGTTTATATTTTTTGGCATTATACACAACCTCAGCATCAAATCCCACTGAAGCTATATTAATAAAATGACGGCCATTCAAAATACCAACATCAATGGTTCGCCTATTACCTTCTCGATATTGAGTTAATAAACGTTTAGGGTCTTTAACCGATGTGATACTTTTTATAAAATCATTGCCTGAGCCACAGGGTAGAATTCCAACGATTGTGTCCTGTGAATACTTGGAAAGCATAATTCCATGAACAATTTCATTCAAGGTCCCATCCCCACCAAGTGAATAGATAATTGTATTAGGTCCTGCGTTTTGTTGTGCTAATTCAATCGCATGCCCCAAATACTTGCTTTCAAGAATTACAGGATTTTCAAATAGTTCTTGTATATAGGGTACTAAAGTCATCGCTTGACCTTTACCTGCTTTTGGATTAAGAATAAAGACATATTTTTTCATTTATTTTCCCTTTTCAATGAATACTACTTTTAAATAATTACCTTCCGGAAACTCTGAATGAACCAAAAAATCATCTGGTAGCAAAAATTCTTCTCGAATTCTATAGGTGTATGGCGTCGTTTTGAATGCCGCTGCAACAAATCTTTGAAATTTCTTCATATTAAAGCCACTATAATTCGTCGAAGCAATAATCATTCCACCAGGCTTTGTCACTGCAATAGCATCTTGTAGTAGTTCAACGTAATTATTGGCTACACTAAAGGTTTTCTTTTTAGACCTAGCAAAGCTGGGAGGGTCTAATATAACCACATCGAACAATAAGTGCTTACGTGTCGCATATTTAAAATACTTAAATACATCTTCAACGATAATCGTCTGCCTACTTGAATCAATTCCATTTATGCTAAATTGCTCTTGTGTTTTGGCTAAACTTCGATTAGCTAAATCAACACTGGTCGTCTTGGCTCCGGCTAACGCTGCAAAAACTGAAAAGGCTCCTGTATAGGAAAATGTATTTAAGACTGTTTTTCCACTTGCGTATTTATCCATCAATGTTTTTCGAACATCACGTTGATCCAAAAAAAATCCTACCATGGGACCGTCATCTAAATATGTGGCAAAATTCACCCCATTCTCCTTGACAATCAAGGGTTCCGGAGCTTTTTCTCCTAATACATAATCCTTGGTCTCTTGCATTTGTGTCGCTGATTTAAAGCGTTTCTTTTCATAGATTCCACTCACATTGGTCACTTTTTCTAAACTCTCTATAATAAACTCTTTAAACGCATAAATTCCTAAGCTGTACCAAGTCACTAAATAAAAGCCATTATAAAAATCAATCGTAAGTCCGCCGATTCCATCACCTTCGCCATTAAAGAGGCGATAGGCATTGGTAAGCGACTCATCAAATAGCCCTACCCGCTTCTGAATTGCTGTTCCTATCTTTTCTTTGAAAAATTCAAAATGGATTGTCTCTTGTGGATTGAGGGTTAAAACCCATCCATGACCTTTGTTTTGAATCCCATAGTAGCCACGAGCCACAAAATGGTCTTGTTCATCATATAGATCAATAATGCTTCCTTCTTCAATTTTTGTGTTTTGAGCCACAAACGCTTTTTTTTCAATTAAGGGATATCCTTTTTTATACTTCTGTGCATACTTATTTTTAATATGTATTTTCATGATTTTCATCCTATTCTAAATGCAGCTTAACAAACGTTAATATAATTTTGGAAATGTTTTTCGGTCTAAATAATAATTATAGGCGATTAAAGCAAGGGCCAAAACCCCAACAGAAGCTATCGATGCAAAAGCTAGTGAATAATTTGTCGCTTCCAAAATCCAACCAATAACAACACGGCCGATGCCTGCACCTAAAAACCGTGTGATATTTGCATAACTGTGAATACGTCCTCTGTGGGTTGATGGCACGCGCCTTGACATAAAGGGAGACGAACCGAGCATATTCACAATTTCACCAATAGTAAAAACAAACATCATTACAAAGAATATACTATATGTCGGCTTATTGCAAATAATAAGATAACTTAAGCCAATACAAAGTTGTCCGATAAAGATTTTAGGAATTTCTCTGAATCGTTGAATAGCATAGGTTATAATTGGTGTAAAGAAAATAACAACAAAGGCATTAAAGCTTGATAAGAAGCCAAAATACTTGGAGCCTAAGTCTTGTCCAAAAAGGTCGGTCATATACATAGGTAGGGAAAAGGTCCATTGATCATAAACAAAAGCCCCAAATAAGAAGATAATGAGCTGAACGATAATTGATGGTCGTTTTTTGAGAATTGTCGATACCTTTTCTGATTCATGCATACCTAACTCATATTCATTTTGTTCTTCATCCTCTAGTTCATTCATGTGAATCACTTTAACAAAGGCGATAATGAGAACGGTGGAAGATATGGTTGTTATTCCGTCTAGGATAAAGGCCAAGCTTAAATAATTGGCAAAAAGTAGTCCTCCAATGGCTGCTCCAAACATATAGCCAAGATTATGCCCTAAGTACATCAATGAATATACCTTCTCACGATCTTTGGGTTTGATAACATCGATAACCAAAGCATCAAATGCAGGACCTTCAATATTTGCAAATAATCCCGCCATGATGAAGAATACAACCATCCACGTTCCCGGTTCAACAAATGCACAAAGCATAAAAAAGAATACGGAGATACAATCAAAAATAATAATGAGTTTTTTTCGATTAAAGCGATCGGCTAATTTTCCGCCAATAATATTGGCCGGTAAAAACAAAAATCCAACGACTAAGAAAATGTAAGAAATTGTTGTCGGTGTATATCCAATCTTATCCTTTAAAATGAGTGTTAAAAGTGGCCAAATAAATGCCCCCATATTGGTAATCATTCGTCCGATAAAAAGTACGTATGCCGATGTTGATAAACCTCTATACTGCGAAAAAACTTCTATGATTTTTTTCATCCTTTTATTCCTTTATTCGCTTTTATATTTATTCAAAAAATGTTAATTGTTCTTTCTCTTCCATTCGCATAATGGAGCGGGGTGACTTTTCATGTAGATAAGCATAATTGATAAATTTTTCATTGGTCATTACCTGCTTGTCTCCATCACTTGCTTGTCGTAATCGTCCACTATAGACCACTGGGAAATAATCGCTAATGAACTTTCCTTCGGCATGAGCCGTTAATGCAATAATTTGAAAACCAAGCTTTTCCGCAATGAAAAAGACCGGGTCAAGCACATGTTTACTGGATGCTTTTCCAAAGGGATTATCCAATATAACTGTACGTTGACTTTTTTGACTTTGTGATAGATATTGCTTTTTTTCCGCCAAATAATTCAAAATACCTAAGAACAAAGTCATGTTCTTACTCCATTTTTCACCACCGGACCACTTATTCGAGCTTTCCCATACCATCGGTGCTTTATTAATCTTCATATCGTTGGTCACCTTACGACATTTTATCTTGATACTCTTATCTTTTAAAACAATCGTCAGAAGATTTTTGACACTTAACTGCTGTTCGATTTGCTCACGTAGTTTTTCCTCATCGACGTCATCTTGATCTGATTGCCTGTCATAATCTTCAACGAGGTTTTCAATATACTTACGTAGTTCTTCTTTTGCCTCAAATTCATTCCACTCCGGTATGTCAAAAATAAAAATCTGTTTACTGACTTCATCTACATTAATGCGTGTCTTTTTCTGAATCGTATCGAGTTCCATGGCGACCTGGTGTATGTAGGCATTCAAATGTGTCAAAAAGGTTTGTAATTCAAGGTCACTTTGTCGACGGTCCTCTTCTGCAATGCGAATATTACGTTCAATAATTCGCGTCATCTGATTTTGATATTCGACGAGTTCTTGATAATTATCTTTTTTCTTTACGCCGTTTATCGCCGCCTCTTTGAGTTTAAAATCTTTAATGTGTAACTCACAATAATGAATATATCTATTGCGTTCTTCCTCAATATATTTCTTTTTATCCACATATGCTTCATAGGAATGTTCTAATTTGCGAATCCATTTTGCAACTAATTCTTTTTTCGCATAATCATAATCAAGCAAATCCACTTTTTCATTATCAGATTCAACCGGTATTGATTTCTCGTCAAAAACCAAAAAACCATAACGTTCGTTTTTAACTTTTAGTTCTTGAATCAAGGTGTTCTCTTCTTGAATCTGAATCACGGTTTTTTCTAGCTCGTCATTGATAGATTTTATCTTGCTTTTCCAAGTATTCCACATATTCTTAATACGCTCTTTTGCCTGTATTAACCCTTCTTCAAAGGTACACACATATTGGTATTTTTTGATAATTTTTTGCTCTTGATCATCACGTAATGTTTTATAACGATTCTTTTCATTTTCTTCAAGGCGGATTTTACGTCGCCATTCATCCAATTCCTTTTCCATAGCCTTAACTTTGCGAATAAGTTCTGATAATTCATCCTCCGAATATACATCAATGGACTCAATAGGATAATAAGCCTCTTCCTCTTTTAATCGAAGTTGCTTCTCACCATCTGTATATTGAGCTTTACTTTCTTTAATTTGGTCAAGCAACATATCCCGATCTTGATGTATTCCATTAAGTTCTCTTTGAATCATCCTACGGTCATCTTCGAGCGTTTTTAAAGCAACCGCTTCAAATATAGGTTCTTCATTGATTGTCGCTTTATATAATTCCTGTTGCTTTAACACACGAATGTTCGTTTTTAAATCTTGAGTTTTCTTATGTATTTCTCCTATTTTTTTTTCTTGGTGTCGCATACGTACCATTAATTTTTCATATTCTTGATGCAGATTTTCTTCAAGGCGAGATTCTTTTTCATAAACCAAGTCCTCTTCATCTTTTTTCTTGGCTAATTGCATATAGGCATTGGCTTGTTGAATTTTATTTGAAAGTATAAAATTTTCTTCGGATAATGTATCGATTGTATGCCGGATTTGATCCATTTTTTTATTTTGTATTTCAAATGTATTTTTAATTTCTTGATAAAGGCTTTCTTCTTTAACAATTTCTAGCTTGACACTTTGAATGTCCTCTTTTAATTCCATATAAGCTTCATAAGAATAGTTTGTGAAAAACTGTATGGTTTGACGTTCTAAATCAAGCATGATCTGTAATTGTTTTGACAATTCTTTCCGTTGCGTTTCCTCTTCTATCCCCTTTTGTATAATCTCATCTTTCCAGTCTTGGAATTTAGATGGATTCAAATTGTTTTTCCACTGATTTGGGTAGACTTCATAGCCCATGGTATCATCAATGGTCATTTGCTCTTGCTCAAGCCTTTGTCGGATCTGTTCATTTGTTACGATAAGAACCGGGTACGTTAATCGGTCGCGATAGTTCTCAAGGATTTTTTTTACTGGTCCTAAATCAGTTTGGGTTGTTACAATGGTCATTGCCCATAAAGGAAAGCGGTCATAAAGTTCTTCCGCAGATAAGCCGTAGAGTTCTACGAGTGTATCAAGATAATATACACCTTGTTCTACAAAGCCAACGCGTCCTTTTAAATCAAGCACTATTTTTTCGACAAGGGGCTCTACAAAAAAACGTTCCCGGTCCTCATATAAATCCGAAAGATTTTTATGAATGCGCTCTGACCGCATTGCATCTTCGACCTTGGCTTCAAAATGCATTCTCTTTTCCGTTAACCGCTTAATAATCGATTCCTCTTTTGTATAAATCGAATCGGAAATATACAAGGAATGACTCCGTGATTCAATATCTAATATTAAAGCTTCTTGTTCTTTTTCAAAGCGGTCTAATGTATATTGTCTATTTAATTTGTTCTCTGTCAATTGCGCTATGTTTTGTCGTGTATTTTCAAGGACCACTTCTTTTTCTTCATTATCGACTAAAAGCATCTGAAGTTGTTTCTCTTCGTCGCGTTTTTGTTTCTCATTTCTTTGCAGACGTTCATTCCACTGCATATATTCGGACACAATCGATTCTTCTTCCGGGTTATTAAGTATCTTATGTTGAATATCATTCATTTGTTGTGTGATAGACTCTATAAGGCCTTGAAGTTTTCCTAAACGATTGGCAATCTGATGGCGTTGGTGTTCTTGTTGGTCTTTGGTTTGGTTAAGTACCTCAGCGTTTTGTGACTCTCTCTCTAATTCTTGTTCATGTAAGCGAATTTCATCATCAATACGTTGAATCGTTTCCTGATAATACCCTTGAATCTTCCGACTGTTCATAGCAAATTTTTCTTTAAGTTCCTCAATACCTAATGTCTCATCAAGGGTTTCAAGACGTTCTTCAAATTGAGTTAGACGTTCTTTTGTTTGATCCATCTTCTTGCGCAAACTAGTGATTTCAATATTTTGCTTTCGAGAAGCAATTTCATCATAGCTTTGGGTGAGTTGACTAAATTCTTCATTAAAGACTTTAATGGTTTGATCAAGGGATTCAATGATTTGCTCTTTTTCACGGACTTCAAGAGACTCTTCTTCATGATTTAGCCGGTCCTCTTCCGCAATTAAGGCAATCTTTTCTTTGTCTAAGCGCTCTTTTTTCATCCGGTTTTGCTGATGTAAGTCTTCTAAATAGCTAAACAAACGATACATTTGGTACTGATTGGCTTCATAACTATGATAAGCGTCATGAAGTCCTTTGTACTCATAGACATACGCATCAATATGTTCTTTCACTTGTTTGAATTGCTCGATTTCTTCAAGTAGACGTTTATTGGTTTTAAAATGTTCTCTTTGTTTTTCAAATATATCTGCAAAATTCTGACTGTTGTCTCCTTGTATCGCCTCTTCCACTGTTGGAATAAGTAGATAATCTAATAGTTGTTGTGTGGTTTTGCACCGGTTAAAAAACTCATCGACATTTCCTTCCCCACTATTAATCACGGCAATTTTTCGCCATTCATTAGGAACTATTTTAAAGTTATCCTCGATATGTTTTCCATACTCTGTGATTGTTTTAAAGGTCTTGGCGTGCATACTTTTACTTTTCATACGTTCATAATAATCATTGATTTCTCCACGACTCGCACCACGTATTTCATTCTTTTTGGTGTGAACTACGAAAGGAAGCTCTTCTATACTGTCCGGATCTTCTCCATCATATTCGTAAGCATATTTTATTGATTTTAATTCTCCATTTTCTATGTAGAGAGATGTCGCCGTCAATCCATAACGTCGGGGTTGCTCGTTTAAAATCCATTCAATTGCAATATGTGCAGGATTTCCTTCAAGAGATAGGGTATCTTTAATCTTGCGATCAGCCATATCAATATGGGGAATTACTGCTTGCAGTACCGTTTGAATAAATACAGTCTTACCACCTCCGTTTTCGAGTAAAAAAGCACCGTTATGTCCGTCAAAATGAAAAACCATATCATTATAACGTTTTGCTCCATTTTCATATATAACATTTGTTAAACGAATTTTTGATATTGATGGCATAACTATTGGTTCCTTTCTATCTGGTCAGCTTCTGATGGTGTATAATCGCCGGCATATTGATATATTACTTCAAGAATACCACGATTGTACTCATAATCCATAAAAAAGCGTTGTGTTATGACTTTGGCTTTTTCTGATAAACCTAGCTCTTCATAACCCACTTCTTGAGCTAATCCTTGTTGAAGCATAAAGTCTTTGGTAATCTGCATAAAACTAAGGCGACTATTGGTTCGTGCTGTTTGTTTTTTTACCGTTTCTTTTATAATATCCATGGATTCCCAGTGGGTTAGAATTCCACTCCAATTGTATTCATATTCTTTTTCTAATTCATTGAGCGTTTCTTCATCGATTTGGCGCAATCCTTGTAAACGTTCATCAAAACTCTCCATCCAACTATTGATCGTAATAAAATCTCGTGTTGGTTCTTGTGTCTGATAGCTATCGTAAAATTCTCCGATAAAAACAATAACGGCAAGATACATCAAATACATATCCATATTGGTCGCACGACTGGGAAGATAATCTCGCTTCACTTCCCGGTTTGAAAGATGATAATCTGAATGTACAGTTAAGGGAATCAGATATAAATACTCGCCGGCAGTAATCACTCGACAGTCTACTTCATTGGCAAATTCCATTAACATACCTCGGACATCCTCATCCATATAGTGCTTTGCTTCTTCTTTTAAGACTTGCCCATGTATATTTAACTTTGTAAACAGTTTAAAGGCTTCCATTACACTTTTCTCATTCATGATTTATTGGCTCCTTATCTAAAAGCGTAATCTCCATGTTACGCATCTCATAATTACTATCCAATGCAACCAGTCCCCGTTCTTCCAAAGCTTGTATAAAGCGATACTCTTGCGGTAATTCTTTAAATGCTTCATAAAAAACGTGATCCGGTTGTTCTTTGATTGCTCTAAGATCAACGGGTGACATCTGATGCAAAATAATAAAAAAGTCGTAGGTCTCTCTTACCTGGATATATTTTTCAGTCAAATGATTTCCCAACTCCTGTAAGTGGATCTGTCCTTGTTTTTCTAATATGGGTTGAACTTCCTCAAAAATTTGTTTATAAATACGTTGTTGCACACGGAGGGACTTTTCTTTTGCCGATTCGCCTAACTCTAGGAAAATATGCCCTCCTGTTTCCTCGCCATCTTTTTTAATCCATTGTGGCGCAAAAAGGGCCATGGGTGACCAAATCTTCGCCCGACCTAAACCGAGATATGGATGAGCAATGACTTCGGTTTCTTCAACAGGCATGGGCAAGGTCATCATTTTACGTACAATTTCTTGATCAAAATTAAAAGACGACAAGCCAATAAAATATAAGGATTCACGAGCCGATTCAAGCGCTATCATCTTTAACTCGATGCTCTCTTGAAGTAGTCCGGAATGTAAATGATGCACATCACTTAGTTCATTATCAATACGTATAACCATTGAAAAGGCAGACTGGTCTTTATCGGATAGAACCCGGCTCCGTTCATAATGGCTTTTTGTCTCTTGGACAAAGCTTCCAATCTCTTCAAATTCTTCGTGCTCACGTTTTAAACGTCGGTTAATATCATCAACTAAGTCCTTATATCGTTCATACGTTTCGTCTGAAACAATATTTCTCTGCACTTCATGTTTGATCTGAATGATTTTTTCTTTAATCGTATTGACGCCGACCCGCATTTCATCAATCTGACGCAAGGCACCGACAAATTCACCTTTTTCTAATTGCTTTCTAAGAATTAATTGACTAATGGATATTTGGAATTCACTAAAATACTCTTTGGTTGCAAAAATAAGCTCTAAGCCTTGTTCATCAAGGGCATAGTATTGCACATTATTCTCTTTATCCCATCCTGAGACTTTCAAAATACTATATTCAATGAAGTCGTCTTTTTGCGTTTCATAGTTATAGAATTCACGTCGGTTACGTCGGCCGGAGGGTGGACGCATGGCTTCGACTAAGCTTCTAGCAAGATCCAAGTAATCTTGTTCTTCAAGAACATATTGATGATGAATCATCTCCTTTAAAAATTGCGCCAAAGTCCTTACACTAATATTTTTATTTCGCTGTAACATGTTTTCAAAAAAGAATAACAGCGTTAAGAGATAAACGCCAAAATGATCAATTGGTCTACCTTCTCGATCTGTTTTTTGTTTTTTATCAATTGCATAAAACAAGTCAAACAAAGCAATACGTCCAACTCGTTCTTTATAACCTTCTAATATATTTTCATATCGATTCATAATCGCTCCTCGATTGTTGCATTATTTGACAAATTTCCTCTTCTTCAAGAACCTCTTGTGGCAAATAGAACTCTTGTTTTAATTGACTTTGTATTTTTTCAAACGCTAGCCCTTGAGTTTTCTCTAAAACCGCTTCCATAAAAAAATCTAATGCTGCACTGTTTTCCCTTTGATTTTCTTTACCTGATATCCATGCATGCCTTAACATTTGTCCATAAAAATATATCCCAGGCTCTAGTGAGACTGTATCCGCCAAGGATTTATATATGCCTAATCCCTCCCAGTCTATATCGCCAAAATAGACAAAACGGTGCACTGCATTGACTGGATATTGTTCCAAGAACAAGCGAATACCGGAACAGATCTGTTTTCCTTTACCATATATGACCGTCGAAAATCCTGACTCTTGAATAAAATCAGAACATTGACGATATGGTGTCTTATTCTCTACAATTAGGTGATACTGCACATCTTTGCTAATTTTATTTGGGTCTATGGTGAAGGCAACCGGATCAATCCGGTCAATTATAGGAAGTTCTTCCCAAAGACCAATCCTTTTTAATAGCGTCATTCCACCTAAATCATCGATCCACTTTTCATTCCCTACTAATTTTAGTGATAACTGCGGGATATACATCAACTCTTTAGGCATACCAAATGTTTTTAAATACCGGTCAATAGCTTCAATCATTGGTAACTCTTTCTTAAATGTGGATTCCTCTAACTTAAAGTAAGCATCTAAACGAATCTTCGGGTGAAAAACATGCTGTTTTTGATGTAGTTGATGGTGATATTGCGCGAAAAAAGATTGAATATTTAGACGAAACTTCAAGGCCAGGGGCCGCTTTTTCTCGTTGGTCTTTGCCGTTTTTGTCGGAATAAGAATACGCTCAGATTGCAGTTGGTAAATTACATTGGCAAAATCATCATACGTATATTTTCCGGAAACCCATTTTTCAATAGCACTTAGCGGAATATATGTTTTCCCATATTTTTGTAATTGCTTGCAAATATGTTCCTTTAAGTTATCTGTCATAATATGGTCTCCTCACGAAAATACTATGGTTTATTTTACCTTAAATATTTCGAATATGCAATACAGTGCTCGCTTGGGTCAAGCATTTCTCCGATGATCGATAAATCTTTTCTTGACAAACATTTTTTAAGGGCGTATGATAAGTACAAATCAAAAACGTATAAAACTATGGAATGAGAAGAGTACATATGCTCGGAAGATTTAAAGAGAGTTGCAGGTGGTGGAATTGCAATAGTCGTCGTCATATGGAATGGGCTCATGAAGGTGGTAGGAACGGCTTAATGCTTAGTAATGACCAACGGGAATCCCACCCGTTATCCTAGGGAAACGTATAATTGTACGTATTAAGTGGATGCTTTGCATCAATTTAGGTGGTACCGCAGAAGATTATAGCTTTTGTCCTATTGTATATAGGATAGAAGCTTTTTTTACGTTAAAAACTATCATGAAGCAAAAGTAACGAGTCTACACAAACCAATCAAAACACGATACGGAGGAAAAAAAATTATGAAAAAAACACTCTTCACGCTCTTAACACTATTTTTATTCACTGCATTCATGACCGGATGTTTGGGAGACTCAACTCCAAAAATCGGGATTTCTCAGTACGGAGAACATGCCTCTTTAGACAACTGTCGTGAAGGATTTATCCAAGGCCTCATTGATTCAGGACTCACTGAAGGCGAAGATTTTACGATTGACTATCAAAATGCCGGCTTCGATAATGCAATTAATACACAAATTGCTCAAACTTTTGCATCCAACAACGTTGATCTTATGGTTGGGATTGCGACACCTTCTGCCACAGCACTTTATGCTGCAACAGAAGGTAAAGATATTCCTCTTGTCTTCACCGCAATAACCGACCCTGTTGAAGCAAAGCTAGATAGCGGAAATGTAACCGGCACAAGTGACAAGCTTCCTGTTGATGCACAACTTGAACTTATTCGAGAAATGCAACCCAATGCAAGAACCATTGGTATCATCTATACAACTAGTGAACCCAACTCAATCTCAGCAATTGCCCAGTACCAGGCCAAGGCTCCTGAATATGGCTTTACCATCGATGCCATTGGCGTTACGCAACAATCCGAAGTCACCTTAGCTGCTGATACCTTGATTTCGCATAATGTTGACGCCTTCTCAAATTTGACGGATAATAACGTTGTTGGTGTTCTCCCCTCTATTTTAGATAAAACGAATGAAGCTTCTATTCCGGTTTATGGTAGTGAAATCGAACAAGTAAAAATCGGATGTGTTGCCGCCGCAGGTATCGATTATTTTAAACTAGGTATCCAAACCGGTGAAATGGCCGCAAAAATTTTATCCGGTCAAGCAAAAGCCACCGATATTCCGTATGAAACCATACAAGAATATAGTATTTACACCAATACAAAGGCACTCGCTGAACTCGGTATGACCTTACCGACATCAATAGAAGAAAAGGCTGTTCCCGTAACGCTTGACTAGGAGTGAATGATATGATTAACATGATTGATTTAACCGTTAACACCTTAAGCCAAGGCTTAATCTATGCACTCTTATCCTATGGTGTATATATAACCTATAAGATATTGGATTTTCCTGATTTAACCGTTGACGGCAGTTTCCCACTCGGAGCTGCTATTACAGCCGTTTTACTGACAAATCAGGTGAACCCTTATCTAACACTAGTGATTGCTTTACTTTGCGGTGCACTCGCCGGTCTCGTTACAGGAATTATACACGTGCGCTTGCATATACGTGATTTGCTGGCAGGAATTATTACCATGACCGCTCTCTTTTCCATTAATTTACAGATTGCCGGCTCTAATCTAATTATTGACCGAAGTATCGCCACTATTTTTACAACAGGCTTTTTAAATACTCTTTTCGCTAGTGTTCCTTTGATTTATCGAAAGTTACTTGTTGCTATATTGATTGCGCTGATTTTAAAGATTATTCTAGACCTTTATTTTAAAACAAAAAGCGGTTTGCTTCTAAGAGCTGTTGGTGATAACGACTTAGTCGTGACCACACTCGCAAAAGATAAAGGGAATGTAAAAATCATTGGTTTAACGATTGCTAATGCCCTTGTTGCACTATCTGGTTCTATCGTTTGTCAGGAACAGCGTGCATTTTCGAGTACAATGGGAACCGGACAGGTTGTTTTTGGTCTTGCTACCGTTATTATGGGTACAACTGTTTTTAAACGTTTTGGATTCGTAAAAGGCACCACATCCGTTTTAGTTGGGAGCATTATCTATAAAGCTTGTATTCAAGTTGCTCTAAGTTTAGGGCTACCTGCCAATCTATTAAAACTTATTACAAGCTTACTCTTTTTAGGTATCCTTGTTTATGGTAATTATCAAAAAAAACACACAAAGGTGGTGACCTCTAATGCTTGAACTTAAAAATATTACAAAAATCTATAATCCCGGTTTAATTACTGAAATGTGTCTTTTTGATAACTTTAATATGACCGTTGAAGATGGTCAATTTTTATCCATTGTCGGAAGTAATGGTAGTGGTAAAACATCCTTGCTAAATATCATTTGCGGAAATATTCCCATTGAACATGGTGATATCCTTATTCATGGAAAAAGTATTGTTAGAATGCCGGAATATAAACGCCATAGTCGTATTGGACGAGTATACCAAAATCCATCAATGGGAACGTGTCCGAATTTGACGATGTTAGAAAACTTGTCCCTTGCCGACCATAAGGGGAAATCTTTTGGTTTAAGTCTTGGTATCAATAAATCCCGTATCGATTATTATCGGGACCAATTGGCTTCATTAGGACTTGGCCTTGAGGATAAGATGGATGTCAAGCTTGGATCCCTTTCTGGTGGACAGCGACAAGCTGTATCCCTCATTATGTCTACACTTACACCGATTGACTTTCTCATCTTAGACGAACACACAGCAGCACTTGACCCAAAAACCGCTGAGACTATTATGATTCTTACGGATAGAGTCGTACGTGAAAAGAAATTAACCGCCATGATGGTGACACATAATCTACGTTATGCTGCTGAATATGGTAATCGCATTATAATGATGAATCAAGGGGATATTATCTTTGATCGCATAGGCAAAGAAAAAGAGACCCTCAACATTGAGGATCTCTTGAATATATTTAATGAAATAAGTATTGAATGCGGAAATTAATCCTTTTTTAGAAGAACTTTATGAATAAATACATCCACGATTTCAGGGTCAAATTGCGTTCCTGCATTCTTTTTTAATTCTTGAATGGCTTCATCTTTACTCATTTTCTTTTTATATGTCCTGTTGCCTGTCATTGCCTCATAGGCATCAGCGACTGCAATAACTCTGGCATTAAATGGTATATTTTCACCTCTCAACTTACTGGGATAACCATTTCCATCAAAACGTTCATGATGATGCAAAACGTCATCTGCGATACTTGCATATTCGTCTGTGTTTTTAAGTATTTGATATCCGGCTTCCGGATAACGATGAAGTTGTTCAAGTTCTTCTTGTGTTAATTTTCCTTTTTTGTTTAATAATTCAGGTGGCAATATAATTTTACCAATATCATGTAATGTTCCTGCCATATATATTTCTTCAATATCCTCTTGTGAAAAATCCATCGCTTCTAATATTTGGCTACAAAATTCTGCAACGCGCTCAGTATGAACCTCTTCTGTTTCATAGTTCTGCTGAATATTTTCCATTGCCATACTAATCATAGAAAGCTTCATTTTTTTACTTGATTTCATTTTATGCTTATACATATGTTTATCAGCAAGCTTTTGAATTTCATAAATATCTTCAGCTTCCTCTTCTTTTACACTGTATCCAATAGCAATTGAAACACCGATCGACTTCACATGTTCTTTTTTTGCTGCAGAAAGAATACGACGTTTGATCATCTCTGCATTCTCAGATGTTGTTTTTGGTAACAATACCATAAACTCATCGCCTCCGGTTCTTGCAACAATATCTTCTTCTCGACAAGCCGTTTTTATTACTTTCGCTGCCGCTTGAATAAGTTGATCGCCAACTTCGTGTCCAAAGGTATCATTAGCCATCTTTAATCCATTGATATCTAAAGCCATTATTGCCATCGGCAAGTTTCTATTTGTATCCAAGCGCCGGATGGAGTCTTCCATATAGCGACGATTATATAATCCGGTTAAATAATCATTAAAGCTTAACTCTTCAATCTGTCGTTGACGTTCTCTTTGTTCCGTTACATCCCTAAAAGCAATTACAAAACCTTTTGTGGTACCTTCATCTTCTTCTTGAATGGGTGCAATTGTTTCTTGTATCGGAATGCGCTGTCCATTTCTAGATTCAAGCAGAAGTTTTCTATTAGCATCTTTATCCGCTGGATAAATACAGTCTTCAATAATATTTTCGATAATCTCATTGCTTTCCTCATCAATCAGTTTAAAAACATGCTCTAATGGCTTTCCTTGAACTTCTTCATCATCCCAATTCGTCATTCTCTCCGCTTCTAGATTCATAAAACTGATATAGCCATATACATCTGTCGCTATAACACCATCACCAACTGAAAGTAATGTTGTTTTAAATACTTCTTTTTCTTGAGATAAGGCTTCTTCAACACGTTTTCTTTTTGTAACATTAAGAATACTTCCAATCATTCGAACCGGACCATCAGATGAGTCATCATATACCAAGGCTCCTCGATCCAAGACCCAAATCACTGTTCCGTCGGCCCGAACCAATCGATGTTCACTATAATAGGGTTCGTCATTTAAAACGGCATTATTTAATCGTTCTTGTACCATTTGTCGATCCTCATCGTGGATAAAATCCATAAAAGCTTCTTTTGTATGCTGTCCAAGCATCGGATCAACGCCAACTATTTCACACCATTTACGGTTATGATAAACGTTACCATCATGCATATTCCAGTCCCATATACCTTCACCAATAACATCCAGTGTCAACCGCATCTGTTGTTCACTATGGGCTAATCTGTTTTGGACTTTTATACTCTCGCTTATGTCATCCATCATTAATGCCAATTGATTATCCTTTGGCATATATGCTGAGATTCGATACCATTTATTGTTAAAATCCATATGCACTTGAAAAGCTAATGTTGTTTTTTCACTGACCACATGGTCTAGATTAACGACCCAATTTTGTTCATGAACAAACATAACTTCGTCTAATGTTTTATCGAGAATTTTTTCTTTTTCCATCCCTGTAATTTCTTCAAACGTACGATTCACATCTTGAAAACGATACTTTATTGTGTTTTTATCATCATGTTTCAACACTTCAAAAACAGCAAACCCCTTATTCATTTCATTAATTAATCTACGGTTCTCTTCCTCCCGTACAATCACATCATTTTTCGATTCATCAATTTGCCGTACAATACTTTTTGCATATTTTACAACAATAATATCCAAAAGAATGAACATCATTATTAAAGCTAATATTGAATATGCGAAAATTCGCAATTGTACATCTCGTGCATCTTTAAATAATACCTCTTCATACATTCGAACATAAAAAGTTCCTCGGAAATTATCAAAGGACCTTGCAACTGTTATAATTCCATCCTGTCTCCTTGTCCTATTCTCAGAAATATTAGTTTCAATCCATATCTCATGATCACTATTTTGAATTTTTTCAAAAATCGGCTTCATACTTACGCAAAGTATATCATATCCTAAAAAAACATCTTCACGAATAATGGGGTTTTTTACTATAATTATTTCGGCTGCTTTATCATACAAAACATAGGTGGATGCTGTGCTTGGCAATTCAAGAGGATTAAGAAGTGTTTCATCCCCAAAGCTCACGAGTATTTGGTTATCTACCATTCGTGCGACATATTCAAAATGGTTGATCACTTCAATTCCATCCCGATATTTATCGTATGTTATTTCTTGTAATTCTTCCCAACGTATTTCATTATTTTTATATGCAACAAGTGCGTCCCGAATTCTTGAACGACTCGATATACTTTTTGTTTGACTAATCATTTTACCAACGAACTCATCGACCACTTGATGCTGGTTCAAAGCATTCAGTTCAAAGTTTTGAATGCTTGCTGCTTCCTGTCGCTTTTTTAATGGAGATAGCAAACTCACATAAACAAAGATGATGATGCATATAAAAATAATGAATGTCATAAGATTTATACGTTTATTTAATGTTTTCATGCCATTCTCCTTTCTCGTGACAATTGCTGACAGCACCCTATATTTTACCACAGTTGTCTATGATTTGAATAGCCTTAATTAAACAAATTATCTAGTCACTAAGAATATAACATGCTACAATAGGATTACTCAATCTATTGTATACGTTAAGGAGCATATTATGAAAACAGAAAAAAAATCTTATATACAGTTTAGTTCCATCTTTTTCTTCAATTATTTTAGCCTAGCAGCTATTGTTACTTTCCTTGCACCATACTTTAACTCTCTAGGTCTATCCGGCTCACAAATAGGAACGATCAATGGTTTACGGTCTTTTGTTACCATCTTTTTTCCACCATTGTTCGGCCTCATTGGCGATCGCACCGGTCGTCACAAAAAGGTTCTATTGTTTACGATGATCATTTCACTGATTCTCTCCATCACTTTACCTTTTTCAAGTAATTATTTAATTATCCTGATTTTTTTTACACTCTTTAGTATTTTCCAGGTTTCCACGCCACCCTTGTCCGACAGCTTAGGACTTTTTTCGCCGTTTCCATTTGGTAATGTTCGAAAATGGGGCGCTTACGGCTATGCCATCGCAACCCTTGTAACCGGAATTGCTGCCGATTACTTTGGGCTACAGATTATTTTTGTTATATTTTCTGTCTCACTCATTGTTGCCATTGGTTTTACCAGCAAACTAGAACTCGCAACGTCTGCGAAACAGCTTCACATGCGGGAAGATTTAAAGCAGTTAATGAAGAATAAAACATTTATCATCCTAATTATGTTTTCCTTTTTCTTCGGAATTACAGTTATCAACAATAATATCTTTTTTAGCCTACTTTATCAACATGCAGGCGGTACTCTCTCCGGCATTGGATTTGCCTTTTTACTTTTTGCTTTTAGCGAAGCTCCTGCTATGCAAATTACAGCGCGTTACGTTCAACGTTTTGGCGCCATTCCGATTCTTATCTTTGCAGCCCTTATTAATACACTTCGATGGGGGATATATTCCTTTGGACCCCCCACCTATATTTTACTGGGATTATTTTTCCTTCAAGGACTATCTGTCGGAACCTATTTACCTACCATGGCTGAACTTATACGTTCATTAGTTAAAGAAACCGTACGCTCAACAGCCATGACAACTTACTCTGCAGTATTTATCGGAGTAACCGGTGTGGTCGGGTCATTTATTAGTGGATATATCCTTGATTTTTCAGGAATTAAGGCTGTTTATCTCTTCTTTACCATTTGCAGTATCATCAGCTTTGTATTTCTTTTCTTACTTGCATCAAATTTAAAAGGAGCCCGACATGTTTAAAGACAATACCCTCGTTACTACACTTGACACCCTATCAAAAGACCATCAGCCCCTCATCATCGGAATTGATGGTCGCTCAGCTAGCGGTAAAACATCATTGGCGCGTTTTCTAACTAATGAATTTAAGGCTTGTGTTATTCATATGGATGATTTTTTCTTACCTGCCCTAAATCAAACACCGGAACAATTGGCCGAGCCTGGTGGCAATATTGATTTTGCCCGCTTTATTTCCCAAGTAAAAAGACCACTTCAAACAAGGTCATCACTAACTTATCAAGTTTTTTCTTGTAAAAAACAAGCTTTTATTAAGGAAGTAACTATTTCTGAAGCTTCTATTATAGTTATTGAAGGGGCCTATAGTCATCATCCAAAACTTGCTGACCTCTATCACTATAAAATCTTCTTAACCCATGATCACCAAACACAAAAGAACCGTATACTTAAACGTAACGGTTCTGATGGATTAAAAATATTTGAAGAACGCTGGATTCCTCGTGAAGAAAATTATTTTAAGGCCTATGCCATTGAAAATAAAGCAACTTATCTTATAGATACGCGTCATCTGTTTTGACAGTCATTAACTGCAAGTGGCGCAAGACAAAAAATGTCATCAATACTAAGGCCACTCCTTTAACTATAGACGAACCACTTATTGTCCACCATATTCCGTTAATTCCTAATAGTGTAAATGTGGACAGCAAATATGCAAGCGGAATACGTGCTGCATTAAATGTCACTCCAATAAGGGCCGGTGTCATAGTTCGTCCTAATCCGCTCATACCACCTGTCAGTGTGATTTCTATACACATAAATAACTGAGATATGCTAATAATTCGAAGATAATCAACGCCCATTGATGTTGTTGGTTCTTCATTAATGAATATTTTAAAGAGTGGCTCTGCGCCGAAAAATAATATTAAACTCGTTAAGATTCCTATATAGGTCATAATACGAGTAGCCACTTTAAAGCCTTCAATTACCCGATCATTACGCTTAGCACCATAGTTTTGTCCAATAAATGCACTGAGCGCTGAACCAAAGCCTTGTGCTGTCATGTAACTAATAGCTTCGATTTGTGTTCCGACTTTTTGCACTGCAATAGCCGATGTTCCATACATGGCTACAATCCGTGCCACAAACATTGATATTATTGTAAACAAACCATTTTGCAAAGCAACCGGTAAAGAAATCCTTAACATGGTCCGTAAATACTCTTTATGTAACTGCACGCGAAATTGAAAGTTTTGATATGGACGATTTCCTTGAATCAATGTCGAGACAAAGGCTATGGTCACAATCCCTTGAGATAGTATCGTTGCATATGCAGCTCCACGCACCCCAAAATCAAACGCAAAAATAAATATGGGGTCAAGGATAAGATTCATGATTAATCCAATACTGTTCACCCGAAAAGGCGTTTTACTAATACCGGCACCGGTAAATACACCGGATAGAACTTGATTGATAAAATGCAAGGGCATTCCAAATGCAATCACCTGTAAATATATAATCGCTAATGTTTCTACATAAGGATCTTGAAGATTAAAAAAGCCAATAATTGATCTCTTAAATACACTTAATAGAATTCCATATAATACACCTAGCAAAAATGTAAAAGTGATTGCTGTATTTGCATAAAGGTTGCTTTTTTCGATTTCCTTGCTCCCAAGTGTTTGGGCAATTTTCACCTCTGCTCCCACTCGCCCTAAGGCAATAACAGCAAAACTTAACCACATTAAAAACCCTGCCGTTCCAACAGCTGCAACTGCACTTGCTCCTAAGCGTCCAATCCAAATCATGTCTGTAAGATTATAAGCCATTTGCAAAAATGAAGTTGCCATAATAGGTAAGGCTAAAAAGGTTAGTTTTTTAAGAATCGTTCCTTGAGTTAAGTCATTATCCATGTCTATATCCGCCTAAGTATATTCTTTTTTTATGTAAGGTAATCCACCTTTAATTCATTCCATATCCTTGGATAATCCCCATGCGTAATAATACCTAAGGGTTTTTCATGAGGG
The DNA here is from genome assembly GCA_002342805.1 of Clostridiales bacterium UBA2432. Lineage (GTDB taxonomy): Bacteria > Bacillota > Clostridia > Lachnospirales > Vallitaleaceae > UBA1351. The sequence continues at coordinate 84,543 of DDQW01000093.1, forward strand.
CTACCACTATGTGTTATGATATATATTCCTGATGATGAGGGGTTTCTTGTTCCCATCTCAATAAACTCATAAACTGTCATTTTTTTGTTCAAAAATCCAACGCGATCTTTTCGTCCTTCATAGGGTAATAACTCACTTGAAGTCACCTCTAGCGATCCTAAATTGTTTTGTTGAATCTCTTCTAAATGGTCTGCCATCCATTTCGCAATAACATTTCCACTAAGAAGGCCCAAAAACTCCGAGCCGTCATAGACCGGCATCTGAGACACATCATAGCGCTTCATCACTTTAAGCACATCCATAATCTCAACGTGTGGATGCAGTACACGAACACGCTTCTCACATACATCAATGAGGCGTTTGGGTTTTGTATATTTATCCACAATGGTTTCTAATATTTGAATCGCTTCATCTGACGGAATTGCATAAATGGCATGCCCTTGTTCATGAACCAAAACATTTCGTAAATCATTGATACTTTGCAAGGCCATTTTATGGGTTCGAATAAAAGGATCTCTCTTGCTTGCTTCTTCAATGAGTTGTGAAAAAGGTACATGCCATGTTTTATTTAGGGACTTTTTCAATGTTTCTTCAAGCACATTAAATTGTTCAATAAAGGTCACTGTCTTTTCAACCATTTTATCTCCTTAAAGAATTGCTTTATGAAATATTTTTTTACCTTTTCGAATTTTGACACCTTCAATAAGTTGGTCACGTGTTACGACAGCATCAACACTTTTCACCTTTTCATCATCAATCGACAGTCCATTTTGCTGGATTAATCGACGGACTTCACTTCGTGAAGATGCTATTTCACAAGCTAAAACAAGGTCAATCACATTCATTTCTCCATCGCTTAATTGGTCTTGGGTCAATTTTGTCGTTGGCATATTTGAATCATCTCCACCACCCGCAAACAAAGCATGAGACGCTATTTTCGCTTTTTCAGCCTCTTCTTCACCATGAATAAGTTGTGTTAATTCAAAGGCAAGTACTTCTTTAGCCTCGTTTAATTGGCTACCTTCCCATTGGTCCATTTTATTGATTTCTTCAAGCGGTAAAAACGTCAACATACGTATACACTTAAGCACATCTGCATCACTAACATTTCTCCAGTATTGATAAAAGTCAAAGGGTGACGTTTTATTAGGATCCAACCAGACTGCACCATTGGCTGTTTTCCCCATCTTCTTACCTTCTGAGTTCATTAATAAGGTGATTGTCATTGCATAGGCATCTTTCCCTAGTTTACGACGAATAAGCTCCGTACCACCTAACATATTTGACCATTGATCATCACCACCAAATTGCATGTTACAGCCGTATTCTTTGAATAAGTGATAGAAATCATAAGACTGCATAATCATATAGTTGAACTCCAAGAAAGATAGTCCTTTTTCCATGCGTTGTTTATAACATTCTGCCCGAAGCATATTATTCACGGAAAAATGGGGGCCAACTTCACGTAATACATCAACATATTTTAATTCAAGTAACCAATCTGCATTATTTACCATGATGGCTTTATCCTCGCCAAACTCGATAAATTTCTCCATCTGTGCCTTAAAACAATCACAATTGTGTTGAAGGATTTCCGGTGTTAACATATTTCTCAAGTCTGTTCTACCGGAAGGATCTCCAATATATCCTGTTCCTCCGCCAAGTAATACAACCGGTTTATTACCTGCCATTTGTAAACGTTTCATAAGGCTTAATGCCATAAAGTGTCCAACGTGTAGCGAATCTGCCGTTGGGTCAAAACCAATATAAAATGTTGCTTTTCCGGTATTGACCAGTTCTTTAATCTCATCTTCATCTGTTACTTGTGCAATAAGTCCTCTTGCAACTAATTCATCATAAATCTTCATCATTTCATCTCCTTGTAAAATATAAAAGCCCTCTGCTCCTTACGGAACAGAGGGCATCATCTGCGGTACCACCTCTGAATCAGAAACTTCTCACAAAGTTTCCCTTATCGAGTACAAACATACTCTTACGCTATATCGGGCGTTCCCGTCTAACCCTACTTCATCTTCAGGCAGCAGCTCCAAGATGTATTCGCATCAGTACATCTATAGCCTTACACCAACCGGCTACTCTCTAAAAAATGTTCCTGAACTACTTCTTCTCTTCATCGCCTTAAATCTTATTAAATCTATTGTATAGAATAAATTGACTTTTGTAAAGTTATAATTTTATTAATTCTTATCTAAACGTTGACTCAATAGAAAACCAAGAAAGGAAAGGGCAATAATAAAAACGAAAATCACTTTATAATTATTAAATGCATCAATAAGCAAGCCTGTACTCATAACTCCAACGACAGCTCCAAAGCCATAGGCTGTAAAAATAATTCCATAATTTTTACTATATTGTTTCATTCCGTATAAAGCCATGGTTGTCATGGGTGCTATGGCAAGCCAAGCTCCAAGATTAAGCCATAGGATGCTAAATGCCAGAATATAAATGAATTTATTACCTGAATGTGCAAACAACATAAGGGTCGAAGCCAGGAAAATAAATGCAAAGGAAGTACGCATAGCCACACTTGGACGAAACCGTTCTGTAATCCAACCGAATAAAGGGCGTCCTAGACCATTAAAAAGTGCAAATATGGTCATCCACCAAGCCACAATCGAAGGATTAAGTTCAACCACAGCCGTTCCGACGTTATTGGTCAATCCAATAATGGTCAATCCAATCATCGTTCCAAGGAAAAAACAAATATACACAATAAGAAAACTCTTTGTTTTTAGCATGGGTGTCTCTTCATGATCATCGATAATCCTCGCTGAAAGAATCGGTTCTGCCTGCTTTCCTTTTCCTTCTTGAGGTGTCTTTATCGTAAAGGAAAGAATAGGAATTAAAATTCCAAAGAGTATCCCATAATTTACAAATGTTTGAATTAGTCCAAAGGATTCAATCATCCAAAACCCAAAAGGTGCTGTTATTAAAGGGGATAAACCAAATCCTGCAAGAATGATGCCAACAACAACTCCCCGTTTTTTAGGAAACCACTGGGTCATAACATAAATAGGCACTCCATAAGATATCCCCACACCAAATCCAATCAAGATTCCATACGTTATCGTTAAAAGAACAATTCCCGAACTCAAAGAAGAGAGTAGCCAGCCAATGGCAACAAAAAAACCGCCACTGATTAATAGTACTCTCGGAGAATATTTTTCAATTAAAATTCCACCTAGCATCATACTTAATGCATAGGTTAATAAAAAAAACATATATGGCAGTCCACTTAATGTAGCTCCTACACTGTAATGCGCCTCAACCGGAACACGAAATACACTCCAGGAATATACTGTCCCGTACATCATCATCAAAAAAACACTTAAAATCACATAAGTCCATCGTTCAATATTATATCCTTTTACTTTCACAGTCATCTCCATTCTGTATTATATGTATTTTACTTTGAATATCAAAGTATTATTGAGTATTTTATCACATCATGTAAATGGATGCAATATGAATCATTACTCATCAAAAGATATTTTGTTGTTCAAACCTTCCTCTTGTTCAATGAGACGTTCTTGAATATTTTTTTGAACACGATCTACTTCTTCCTTAAAATACTCTGCAGATAAGCGCTTGGCTCCTTTTCCCATGATGATAACTTGTTCTAAAACATCCGATGTTGCTACAGTCACCTCATAATCCGGTCGAATCTTTTCGACAAACCTTTCAATGTATTGATCTGCTGTTTCAGCCTCTTTGGTATACACCACATCAATCTGATGATATTTGGAAATAGACCCGGGGTTACCTGCAACACGATAGGCATCAAAAACCACAATGACTTTTTCAGATTTTTGACTTTGATAATTGGTCAAAATATCCAATAGCTGTATTCTAGCTGATTCCAAACTATGTTTTGCCGTTTCTTTTAAGTTTTCCCACGCAAAAATAATATTATATCCGTCAACAAGCAGATATTGGTCTTTGGCTACTGCCGGTTTATGTTCATACTCTGACGACTCCGTTTTTTTCTTCTTACCGTAAACCACTTTTGCTTCTTTTGACGTTCGGTTTCGTTTTTGCTCACCATAGGTCTGACGCAAAATTTGTTCAACTTCATCGTTACTAATATCTCGATTTGATATTGAACTTACCGGTTGAATCGGACTACTTTTAAACTCTTCTTTCACTTTTTTTTGAAGATATCCACCCGTATCAATATGCATAAAGCTTTCAACCTGGTCCCAAGGCACATAAAATCCGGCTCCTTTTTTACAAAAAACAGATCCACTTCGCTCTCTTGGATCATTTTCCGGATCATACGCTTTTTCTTCGATGACTTCCTCTGTGTTATGACAAGGTTCATATCCTTCTAAAGAAAACAAACAGCGTCCCGTCCCCTTAGTATATGATAAAACCTCAATCTGGTAATTCATCATGGTCTTAACCGGAGCCACACCTTCTAATATTGCCCACTCCCCTTCAAATTCAGGGTCTTGATAACGTCCGTACATTCGCTCAATATCCGATAAGGCTCTTCCTAAAAATTCTTTTGGAAGTTCTATACGAAAGGCATAAACCGGTTCAAGCAATAGAGACTCTGCTTTCATGAGTCCTTGACGTAGTGCTCGATATGTTGCTTGACGAAAATCTCCACCTTCAGTATGTTTGAGGTGTCCGCGACCGGCAATTAAGGTAATCTTCATATCTGTAATCTCTGATCCGGTCAACACACCAATATGCTCTCGTTCTTTTAAATGAGTTAAAACCAAGCGTTGCCAGTTTCGATCCAAATCATCTTCGTTACAATTCGTAGCATACTCCATGCCACTTCCTCTATCTCCTGGTTCAAGCAATAAATGGACTTCGGCATAATGTCTTAAGGGTTCAAAATGTCCAACTCCAATAACAGGACTTTTTATGGATTCTTTATATACAAGATTACCTGAATCAAAGTGAACCTCCACACCAAATCGTTCCAAAATCAAACTACGCAAGATTTCAATCTCAATCTCCCCCATAACCTGGGCATGAATTTCACTTAACTCTTCATTCCACACAATATTTAAATGGGGTTCTTCTTCTTCTAATTTTTTCAAATCATCGAGCATTTTAGCAACATTACAATCTTGTGGTAACTCAATACGGTAATTTAATACTGGTTCAATATATGGACGATAGGTATGTTCTTCAAATCCAAGACCTTGACCCGCTTGAGATTTTGTCAATCCGGTTACTGCGCAGATGCTTCCCGGTCCAATCGTATGAACTAATTCATATTGATTTCCTGAGTAGATACGAATCTGATCCACTTTTTCATCATCAAACACATCTTTGACTCGCAAGCTTCCACCGGTAATTTTCAAATGCGTTAGCCGATTCCCCTGTTCATCTCGAGATATTTTATAAATTCTCGCTCCAAAAATATCCGGATATTTTTTTTGCTCCATATACGTCGCTAATCCAGACAAGAAGGTTTCGACACCTATATTTTTTAAAGCCGATCCAAAATAAACCGGGAAAATTTTACGCCTTGTAATAAGGCCTTGTATATCTTCCGTGTCCAAGGTCCCTTCTTCAAGGTATTTTTCCATTGCATGTTCATCACTCATTGCCATATTTTCCATATTTTGACTCCATGAAGATGCATTCCCAAAGTCAAGACATTCTTCACTCAAACGCTCCTGTAATTGTCTTAATAGCTTATCTTGATTAGTTCCTATTTGATCCATTTTATTCACAAAAAGAAACGTTGGCACGTGGTAACGGTCGAGCAGTTTCCACAGTGTCAACGTATGCGCTTGAATACCGTCCATCCCGTTAATGACCAAGACCGCATAGTCAAGAACTTGCAAGGTTCTCTCCATCTCAGAAGAAAAATCAATATGCCCGGGAGTATCTAATAGAGTTACCTCTGTATCACCGAGTGAGAAAACTGCTTGCTTGGAAAAAATCGTAATACCACGTTCTTTTTCTAAGGAAAAGGTATCTAAAAAAGTGTCTTGGTGATCGACTCGACCAATCTTACGAATTTTTCCGGTTAAATAGAGTAGTATTTCTGATAAAGTTGTTTTTCCGGCGTCAACATGGGCCAGAATACCCATCGATAATTTATTGTCTTTCATAATATGTCACTCAATTTCTTTCATTTATTGCTTCTTCAATAATGTCAGTCGAAGAATATTTCCGATAAGTGCAACAATGGCTACAATACAAAAGCTAATCGTCACCATAACAGCCGGGTATTGTCCGGCGAATCCGCTTGTCGATGTATGTTTGATAAGGATTCCTGTATATGCCCATAAAATAACTAAACCATAAAAGACATCTTTGTTCTTGGTCATGGTCCAACCACTAATAACAATACCAATCACAGATATTAAAATCATCCAAAAAGTTTCCGGAAGTCCGAATCCGTTCCATTCAAGGCTAACTAATAGTACTGTTACGTTGGCAATCGTTGCTATGGTAATCCAACCGAAATAAATTGAAAATGGTACATCAATAAACCATTGATGCTTGGTACCTCGGACATATCTAACTGTCTGTTGCTTGATTAAAATAAGTCCGACTAAAATCACAACAATTAGAATCAGCGAAACAAGAATCCATTCATAATGCCAAGCAATAATCCATAAACTATTGGCAATTGATGTAATAATAAAAAGTACATTAATGCGACGAATGTTCAAACGTTCATAGGATTCGCTTCGTCTAGACATGATTAACTGATAAATACAATATAGACCTAATAAAATGTAAATAAGACCCCAAATCGAAAACGTAATTCCGGCCGGTGCAAATAAGTTACCATAAGCATCAGAAACTTCTCCACTTGTTTGTCCATTAATCGGCAAAATATTTGCCAATGCATTCATTGCAATCATTATCAGATAGAAAATTGCCGCTATTACCGGTACTGTAAAATCTTGTTTTGATACTCCCATTTTCATCCTATTACCTCCATATACATTTTTTTTATTAAGATAATAGTATCATTTCCAAGGTTGCTTTGCAAGAAAAAAGGAACAGGCAAAAGCCTGTTCCCTCTCTACTATTGATTTAATTCTGTAATGAGTTTATCAATATTTAATCCATGAATCTCAGCTGCTTCTTCTAATGATTCCATTTGTGATGAAGGACACCCTAAGCATCCCATTCCATTTGACATTAAAATCGTTGCAGCACCTTCTTTTTTATCCAGTATTTCACTTATAATCATATCTTTTGTAATCATTATATCTTCTCCTTTTTAAATAGTTAGTTCATGTAATTGTTCTTCACCCAATGTATACGTATACCGCATAGCACTGTTTGTTTCTTCCACAAATCCACGTGTAAAGGCTTCTCTGAAGTGGTAATAATGTTCTACCGGCACTGATTCTTGTTCCCAATTGTTTTTATGCACGCAAACTGCAGTCTGCCATATTACTTTATCCTCTTCTTGTTCAATCAAACGATTGACCCGATCACAGGGCATTCCTTCCAGCAATACATCACCTAATAGATTAAACATTTCTGCCGGCTCTGTCGCCTTTGCATTTAACCGTCTAGCATGTTCGCGTCCTTTATTTTCATAAATATTTTGAATACCTTCAAGGGCGTTTTCACTTGATTCTAAAAGGATGTTGACAAGTGCCGCTTGTCTTCTTTCAGCAACGGTAATCCGCTCTTGAAGCCATCCATGAATATTTGACTGGTCAATCATAGTCTCTAAAGGTTGGTCTGGAATAAATTGTCCGTACTTCTCCAAAATCGCTTCTTGTTTTTCTTGTAAATTCTGTGTTTCTAACCCTTTTGCAATCTCTTTTTCCACATCTTCTAAGATAAGTATTTTGTTAAAAAGCCATGTATGAATTGGTGCTAAAAATTGACTCATATCTCTTCCTCTTCGTCTTTCTCATTATTGGGTATCGTTATCATATTATTATATTTTTCCATTACGCCTTGAATAAACACATCTAGACCGATACGGTCCACGAATGGCCCTAATTTATCGCCAAGCTCTGCAGCTTCACAATAATAATCAAAAACCGCATCAACCATACGTTCTGTTTCTTCTTCAGATAAACCTCTTGCTATTTCATCCGGTAATCTTGGATGAAAACCTGCGCTTCCACCGACGCGAACAATATATCCTTCCGGATCAGCTAAAATCACAATATCTTTGCTATTTGCACTTGTACATGCATTCAAACATCCGGTTACACCGATTTTTGTACGATTTGGTGCCGGTCTACCGTAATATTTCTTCTCAAGTCGTAAACCAAGTTTCATTGAGTTTTGTTTAGCGCGTTTGCAAAAAGCTGCCGGGCATATCTCAACATTTTTTACAGAATATGGCGACTTCACTCCCGGATCCATATCTAAATCTTGCCATGCCAGGTCAACATCTTCCGGTCGAATTCCTAAAATAGTAATCCGTTGTCCTGAAGTGATTTTTAGTTGCCCCTTATATTTTTCAGCAACATTCGCAATTTTTATCATATCTGCAGGCGATATAAAACCACCCGGTATTCTTGGAGTAATTCCAAATGTTCTTTTTCCGTTGCGTACTTTTTGAAGTACTGCAAAACTTGGGTCTGCCATTAATGCACCTCTTTTTTTTGGTCTATGGTTTGCTGTAAACACTATATATACATCATAAGGGATATCCTTGTTTTTTGATGTAGCCACAGCAACAAATATTGAATTTGGAATATCTTTATATTATAATTACATAACGGAGGTGACCTATGGATAACATCTTAAACACATTACCCTCAAATCTTGTATCCGATTATATGAAAAATGGACGTTTCATCGAAAAATCCTATCAGAAGAATGAAATTATTCACTTTGAGGATGAACTCTGTGAACAAATTGAACTCATCCTCACTGGTGAGATTGCTATTGAACGTATTGGAAAATCCGGTGACTTTATGACCATCAATCGGTTTGGAAAGAATAGTGTCATTGGTGCTAATCTTATTTTTTCAAGCTCTAGCCATTATCCCATGACCATATCTTCAAAAACCGAATCTAAGGTTATTATTATAAAAAAAGATTTACTATTTGAACTATGTAATCAATACCCCGCATTTTTGTTACAATTTATTCGAATCATCTCAGATCTTTCTGTACTAATTGGAACCAAAATGAAGAACCGGGTCAGTCGAACAATTCGCGATAGTATTATCACCTATATTAATCGACAATATCATCTACAACAAACACAAACCATTCGCTTGACAATGACGAAAAAAGCTCTATCTGAAATGTTTGGAGTTAGTCGAACCTCTTTGTCACGAGAGCTTCAAAAAATGAAGCAAGATCAACTCATAGACTTTGATTCGAACACCATTACTATTAAAGATAAAGCTTTGCTACAGTAGTATTCTACTTATTCATAATAATTGCCTTTGTTGGACATTTTGCAACATTTTTTTGCAATAATGCTCTATCTATCTCCATGTTTTCATGAATGACATAGGCTTTTCCTTGGCGCATTTCAAATACTTGAGGCATTGATTTTTGACAAGCCGAACAACCAATGCAATAATCTTCTTTGACATATAGACGCTCATTGACTTGATCTTCTTCACCACTAATGGGAACCTTTGCTTTTTTCATAATCCATCCGATTGCCATAATAAGTACTACTGTCAGTAGCCATCGCGTCAACATAAATTCCGAACCTAAAAACTTCATTTCATTTGCCAGCATCGGTACTTTTATTACAGCCCAAGCACTTAAAATAATAACAACATTACTTACACTTGCACCTTTTTTGTGTAACATTTTTGCTATTGGAAATGCGGCATAAATCGGTCCTGCTGAAAGACTTCCAAAGGCTAACGCCAAGACTCCACCAACAATACCCGACCGACTTCCTAATCGCTTGATAATCCATTCTTTAGGAATTAAGATGTCAATTGCAACTGTTAACATAAATATGACCGGAAGAATCTGAAACATTTCTATTAAATAATAGCTCGTGTTCGATAAGGCTTGTTTTCCTAGCTCTCCATTGACAATAAATAAGATAATGTAAACAATAAACACACTTATTGGCAACTTATTTTTTTTTACTAACTCCACCATTATAATATCACCCCCATTAAGACAGCAATGACTATAGCCGCTGAAAAACTCAAAACGTTTCTAGACAATGCAAATTTAAGTCCAAATTCCTTATTCTCAAGGGGAAAAGTGACAACACCGACCATGGTTAACGTCGTTAAAAAGGCTACTCCGGGAACAATACTTGCACCTGCATCCACAAAAGAACCCACTAATGGAAAAGCGACGAAAGCAGGAATTAAGGTCACACTGCCAATAAGCGCCGCTACTAGTGAAGAGAAAACAACGTTTTCTGAGCCTAATACCGTCTTAATTGTTTGGGGTGGTATAAATGTCAATAATAAGCCAATCAAGAATATAATTCCAATAATATCACCCAGCATATTTTTCATCATGCCTCGTGATTTTTTCATCGACTCTTTTGCTCCACCTTTTCCTTTAAGGATTGCGATGATAAAAAGAATGCCTCCAATAATCCAAAAACCAAGTGTAAATACGTCCATATGTTACTCCTTTCAATTCGTTAGATTGCCTTCATTATATAACACACCTCTAAGAAAAAGAGTTACATATGTAACATATATCACTTAAGTAGAAAATTATATTTTTCAAATTCTTCTTTAATTTTCTCCATCGGAATATTTTTCATTTTTGCTCCTTTTTCTAAATTCATAAAACGTCCTGCGGTCTGAAGCATTCCGGGTTTAACAATATCTTCAAATCCTAGGGAAAATAATATGTCTTTGATTTCAGGATGAGTAGCAATTAAGCTATTGATATTATCTTTTGTTGAAATTTCTTTCATGTACATCCTTCCTTTCTTGGCAATTAAGCTTTAGCCACACCTGCCAAGGTCTTACCAAAGTTAAGACAGTCATCGATAGCCTCATCTTCCGGTTCTTCAATAACAATTAAACTATCTGTTTCTAGTTTGGCCCCAAAAGATTCCATGAGCACTTCCCAATTTTCCATCCATTCACCATCGCCCCATCCATAAGAGCCAAAAAGGGCAACCGACTTATCTTTAAATAGGTCCTGGTGAGCGCGAAGGAAAGGCTCCATTTCAGACGTATCAATCTCTTCAACACCCATCGCAGAACAACCGAGAATCACTAAATCACTGGTTAGAATATCTGCTTCATCACTGTTTGAAACTGGTTTCAGATTAATAATATGATCTGCGCTTTCTTTACCTACATTTAAGCCTTGTTCAATGAATGTTGCTATCTTCTCAGTATTACCTGTGCTTGTCCAATATATAATCGTTGTTTTCATAAAATCCTCCTATCAATGATGTAAATTATTTGCATAGGTATAGTATAAAGATATAAGCTAAAGACGTATGTGATTTGAATCACAATCCAAATAAAATATCTTGAAGAAAAGTCTGATACAGTGTATATTGGAATTGTATCAGCGACATTATACAATAGGTCCCACATATAAGGAGACTTGCTATGGATATTTTCATGACACTCATTGGTATTTCAATGTTAATTTTTGGTGCAAACTGGTTTGTTGATGGTTCTGTAAGCATTGCTCGTAAGCTCAAAATTCCAAGTATGGTAATCGGACTTACCTTAGTCGCCTTTGGCACAAGTGCTCCTGAGGCAGCCGTTAGCGTTCAAAGCGCTATTAACGGAGTAAGCGAGATTTCATTCGGAAATGTTATTGGTTCAAACCTATTCAATTTATTATTTATACTTGGTCTAACTGCATTAATCCAACCGGTGGCCATCCATGTGTCAAGCTTAAAAAAAGAAATGCCTTTTATGCTTTTTGTAACTGCCACCGCTTTATTCTTAGGGTATGAAGGCAAAGGCGCTTTTGGATTTTCAGTCTACGATGGTTATGTATTGATTATACTTTTTGGAATGTATCTCTATAGCATGCTTGAAATGATTCAGCAAGATTCGGAAGCACTTGACGTCACTAATAAACAGCTCAGTCTAAAAAAAGCCATTCTTTTTAGCCTTTTAGGTCTTGGACTCATTATATTTGGGGCTGATTTGACGATTAAGGGCGCTGTAGGCATTGCCGTCTACTTAGGTATACCCGATATTGTTATTGGCCTTACCATAATTGCCGCAGGAACCTCTTTACCCGAGTTAATAACGAGTGTCGTTGCCGCCAAAAAAGGTGAAAGTGATATAGCCATAGGAAATATTGTTGGATCGAATATTTTCAATATTTTATTTATCTTAGGGCTTTCAGCAAGCATTCGTGCTTTTTCCATTGATGCACGTGCACTTTTTGACATTGTATTGCTCTTAATCTTTACGATTATCACTTTTATCCTGATGCGTACAGGACGAATTATTTCTCGGAAAGAAGGAGCTATACTACTCCTTTGTTACATAGGATATATCATCTTCCGTTTACTAAACCAATAGAAAAGGAGTTTTTTATGATTTTAAACGATTCACTAAATTTTTTGCACGGAAAAAAAGGATCCACAAACGAACCTCCCGGAACCTTGTCCTATAGTGGACAACATAAAGATGTAAATATTCGCATTGAATGTATCGAGTATAGTAAAGATATGTATAAAAAAAGCGACATTGAAACAATTAAAGGCCCTTTTGATTCAAACAAGGTTTATTGGTTTAATATCGTTGGATTGCATAATATAGATCTCATTGAAAACATTGGAAAAGAATTTCAATTGCATCAAATGGACTTAGAGGATATTGTGCATGTATCTCAATGGAGTAAGATTGAAATCAATGATTTCTATCTTTTTTCAATTTTTAAAATGATGTATTTGAAAAGTTCAGAAATTATCCATGAGCATTTAGCCATTGTTCACTATAATAATATAATTCTTACCTTTCAAGAAACCCCCGGAGATGTATTTGACGGAATTCGAAAACGTTTAGAAGACAAGCAAAGCGAATCTAGAGAGTTTGGTAGTGATTTCTTATACTATTCCTTAATTGATGCCTTAGTCGATCAATACTTTGGAATACTTAATCGATTAGCCTCTGATATCAAAGATATTGAATTAAAAATATTTGATAGTGATCCAAAAAGTCGCGAACATATCTATTATCTACGAAAAGAACTTTTACACCTGATTAACTCTGTAACACCCATAAGAGATTCAATCACGTCATTAGTCAATAAAGAAATAATTATCAAAGATATGTTGCCTTATTATCGTGATCTTCTTGATCATCTTCATCAAATCTCAGATGCACTAAGTGCTTATAAAGAAATGACCATTAGCTTGCATGAAATGCAAATGGCAAATGCCAGTAATGAAATGAATAAAACGATGATGACCTTAACGACGTTTTCTGCCATATTCATTCCATTATCTTTTCTCGCCGGAGTTTTTGGCATGAATTTCTCTCACTTTCCCGGACTAAATTCTCCTTTCGCATTTTATGTATTTATTGTCGCATGTTTTGTTATTGCAGGAGGTATGCTATTCTTTTTTAAGATGAAGAAATGGGATCGATAGGTATGTCAATCGTAAATAGGCTACCTGCTCCTACTTTAGATTCAACTGTCACATTCCCACCTATTCTTTTTATATTTTCACGCACAATATAAAGCCCTATTCCGTCACCTTTTTGCCCTATCACTGTAGAACTACGATAATATGCAGAAAAAATCTTATCTATATCCTTTTCTGCAATGCCGATGCCGGAATCTTCTATTTTCAAAAGGCACCTGTCGCCACTCTGTGTATAACTCACTTTGACAAGGCCTTTTTCTTCTGTATACTTGTATGCATTAATTAATAAATTATAGATAGCCTGACTTAATTTATATTTATCCGTTTTCAACTTGATGCTTTGGTGGGAATCAATGACAAATTCAATGTTTTTCTTCATGAATTGAGCGACAAGTCCTTGTTGCATTTGCTTTAACATTGTACCTAGTTCAAAGCTCTCTATTTTCAACTCATCTGTATCTTTACTTGCACCAATAAGTGAACTCATATTGGATATGATCGATGTAATGTCAAAAATTTGATTTTTAAAGGTTTGAATTTCTTTATCATCCACCTCGATGACACCATCTTCAATAGCCTCAATATGTGACTGTAAAATCGTAAGCGGCGTTCTTGTTTGATGCACTAATTGATCAATAAGTTTCTTACGTGTTTTTTGTTTGAGTTTTAATCGTGCATTTAATTCTAATAAGCTCTCTCGAATTGAATTAATTTCTTGTATACCTGATGTTTTTAGCTCTACTTCTTGTCCAAGTCGAATATCACTTGCTAGTTTTTCAGTATCTTTTAAAGAATGACTCATCATACGACTAATAATTATTCCAACAAATATAGCAATCAAAATAGTAATTACCACGGAGACTAAACTATTGGAAACGAGTGCACCTTTGAACCGTCTAGCCACAAAGGAATTTTCTGCAAGACTATGAGATGTTATGTTCATAACACCTATTGTCTTTTCATTAGCGGTAATATTATATTGATGGACTTCTTCAGAAGAAGCCCCCCACATTTGTTCCATCATCCGATTTCCCATCATGCCATTTCTCATCTGAGGGTCCAAATAATAATCACTACTGACTTCAATTAATCGGTCTCCATTGGTATCATAAAGTTTTATCGCGATAATAGGATCATTCAGATGGGACTCTAATTCAATAGCCATCTGATTATAAGAAACATCTTCATTGACCATTGCTTTGGATGTATATTCTAATATCTGATTGACATGCAAATCATAACTTTCATTTAAATAATCCGAAAAATAACGGTCTGTGAGAAAGGCAAAAATAAGCGTATTAACAGCTATAGCTATAATGGATACAAAAACTAATATTATCAGCCAAAGTTTTCGAAGTGTCATTCTATTTCACCTCCAAAAACATAGCCTGATCCATATTTCGTTTTCAAATATAGGGGATGTTTTGGATCAGGCTCTATCTTTTGCCTAATACGTTTAATATAGGTATCAATACTACGATCAAAGCCTTCATAGTCTATTCCAAAAGCCAATTCAATTAATTGTTCTCGCGTAAGAACTTGATTCATATTTCGCATCAGTACATGTAATAGCTTAAACTCTGTTGACGTCAATTCAATTTCTTCTTCCCCTTCAAATAGCTTCATAGACGATGTAAAGAGTCGCAATTGGCCAGATGTTAAAATCATTTCATCCCCATAATTATAAATTCTCTTCAGAAACACTTTTATTCGACTGATGAGTTCTCTCGGACTAAAGGGTTTAACAACATAATCGTCGGCGCCTTCTTCAAATCCTTTTATTCGGTCAACCTCTTCTTGCTTTGCTGTCAGCATAATAATCGGAACATCAGAAATCTCACGGATTCTTGCTAGCACTTCGAATCCATCTATTCCAGGCATCATCACATCTAGAATAATCAGATGAAAATGCTGTGCCGAAAAAAGTTCTAATGCTTCAAAACCATTCTCAGCCAATCGGCACTCATATCCACTTTTTTCTATATATTTCATAACGATTGAACTAATCTCTGATTCATCTTCAACGACTAAAATGCGAAACATTTAATTACCTACTTTCCCTGGATGACTTTCTTTTTTTTCATATATTCTTCTTCTGTTATTTTCCCTTCAACGTATTGCATCTTTAATACTTCAATTGCATTTTCATCGGACGTCTTTTTCAAACTTTTATTTACAATAAGTACGACCGCAATAACTGCAAGTCCTGCAACAATTAAATACATCCATATGCCAAAAAATCCTCCATTAAATCCACCTTGACAAAATCGATTAAACATTAACCAACCAAATCCATGCATCATTTTTTTATCCTCCTATTACTTTTTTTCGTTTCAAATATTCTTCTTCAGTGATCTCACCATTAACATATTTTTCTTTGAGTATATCTTCTGGTGTTTTTTTCCCGGGTAAGCTCAGTCGATTATTTCCATTTTTTTCATTCGACATTAAGTAGAATACCAGTATTCCAATAATCACTACAAAAATTAACATAATATAAAAACCTCCTTCATGTTTGTATACCTTATTATCTCTCAAAATTATGGCATAAATATGACGAGTTTTTTCATTACTTTTTCATTGTTCATTCTCTCGATAAAATTTCCTTAAAATCATCGTTGTACATAATTTCTTCCATCGATTGAATATTAAATTGCTCTAATATCTTTATAACGTTCTGATTATCAAATGGGGTTAGGATAAAAGAATCTTCTCCAAATTCATTCACTCTTTTCGTTGCTGTATCGACATCAACATTTGTCCTTGGCCCACCTACACAGCCACCTACACAGCCCCCCATACCTTCAATAAAGTTGGCCTCATCCTTTTTTCTATGTTTAAGGTTACTCAATATATTTTTACATTCTTTAACGCCATTTATTTTTTGAGGTTTGAGTTTAATAACTCTCGCCGGTTCTAATCGATTAACAACTGTTTTAACTGAAAAGCTTACACCACCTGTTCGGGCATACAATCGACCACCTAATGATGCTTGGTCCTTGTCATCTTCTTGAAGTTCATGAAGGTTCACATCGAGAGCATCAAATATTTCCTTGAGTTCTCTAAAATTCAAAACATAATCTATTGCACCTTCTAATCCGGTTTCTTTTATTTCTCCTTTTTTTGCGACACATGGGGCAATAAATACCACTTTAGCTCCTTGGTATAGTTCTTTTAATACTCTACCCGAAGCAATCATTGGAGAAACAGATGGTGATAAATGACTATAAATATCTGGATAGCTTTTTTTAATCATATTAAACCAGATTGGACAGCAACAGCTTGTTAAAAAGAAATCTTCTTCACTTTTTACAAGATGATTGAACTCAAAGGCTTCTTTAATCGTCAGAATATCTGCAAATAAAGCCACTTCAATCATATCTTCAAATCCTAACATTTTAAAAGCACTTCTTAATTTCCCCATATTTACATCTTCACCAAATTGGCCTACTATAGCCGGAGCAACAGTAACATAAACAGGCGTTTTTTTATCTTTTAATAAATCAATGACCGGCATAAATTCAATTTTATCCGCTAAGGCTCCAAAGTCACAGGTCATTTCACTATAACCACAACTGATCGTTTCATTTAACCTTTTGTACATTTGCGTTTCATATTTTCCCGTTTCATGACATATACACTTTTCATTTGAACATTGCTCACAAGGACCTTCCAATTTAGAAACCACCGGTTGGTTAATGACCGTTAAATTTTCAAGAAGATTTAGTTCGTCTGCGAATTCCTCATCTCCTTTGGGGTCTTGCCCTAGTGCGATTCGAATGTGATTTCTTATGAAGGGCATGTCAGCATCATTAAAACCATACTTATCTTTTATATCATTCGCCAGATTATTTAAGTCAACGACACTATTCAAATTTCCATTCCAATATCTTTTTACTAGCTCACTAAAGATGTTCATCCTTTTCCTATCAAAATCCAAATATTTATCATCCATATACTCTTCTCCTAACTCTAAACAGATTTATTGAACTTCTAGTTGTCCCATCATTCCAGCTTCTTCATGTTCTAAAATATGACAATGATACATAAATATTCCTTTGTATTTAAATTTGACAATAATCCGAACGGTTTCTCCTGAGCCTACATAAACTGTATCTTTCCATCCTCGCTCATTGGCATTTGGTTCATTGCCATTTCGACTAAGTACTTGAAATTGAGTACCATGTATATGAAATGGATGTCCTTGACTCCCCATCATCATGGCTCTACTTGATGATATCTCCCAAATTTCAATATCACCAAAATTAACATTATCGTCAATTCGATTAATATCAAATTTTCTGCCATTTAATGTCACCATATGTCCCATTCCATCTAGTTCAATGGTTTTAATCCCTGTTGCTTGACTTTCATCAAGCCTTTCAATCGTTGATAGTATTTCAGGAATTTCCGTTTGATCAGTCACACTAGCACCAACTTTGAATGTCATAACTAATTCCTTATCACTGACTAATTCGATCGTTTCCCCTTCATTATATTTTGAAAAATCAATAATAATTTCTGCCCTTTCACCGGGTGAAATGAACAAGGAATCATTGACTAGCGGTCTTTCAAGCAATCCTCCATCTGAAGCTATTTGATAAAATTCATTGTTATCACTAAGTCCTATATTGAAGTTTCGGGCGTTGGCACCATTAAGGATTCTAAAACGCATTTTTCTTTGCTCTACCTCTAAAAATGGTGTTATAGCCCCATTGACCATGATATATTCTCCAAAGGCACCATCCATCATATTATCAATGTACATAAAGGAACCATCTTCATTAAAACTTCGATCTTGTATAATCAAAGGGATGTCATTCACCCCATATTCGTTTGGTAGATTAAGGGACTCCGTGTTTTCGTCTTCAACAATAAGTAATCCTGCCAGTCCATAGTATACCTGCATGGCTGTCGTCCCAATGACATGTGGGTGAAACCATAATGTAGCTGCCGGCTGATTTATAGTGAAACTAGGTTCCCATTTTGCTCCTGCAGGAATGACTTGACGGGGCCCCCCATCTGCCGGACCTTCCAATTCTAATCCATGCCAATGAACGGATGTGCTGTCATTAAGTTCATTTGTTACATGCATTCGGACTTCTTCACCTCTACGGACTTTAATAACCGGTCCTAAATAACTACCATTATAGCCCATCGTTAAGGTTTGCTTGTTTCCAATAAAATTCGTTTTTCCCTCTTGCGCTATAATGTAGTAATCGGATATATTGATGTCTGGATTTTTGTCTTCTAACAAAACAGGTATAGGTAATATTTTATTACTCTTAAATGTGTTTTGCAAATAGTTCATATTTAAAATCACATAGCCAATAGTCAAGATTGCTAATCCACTAATGATACCGATTAATAATTTATATTTCATTATTTCGCCTTCCCTTTCAAATAAATCATAAGCAATATTCCTTGTTTACATTATACTATACAATTAGAATATGGCATAATTATGGTTATCCGAACAACTCTTTTTCCTATAACAAAGCGACTCTGTCGCGTTATCTCGAAGAGATATTGTTCGCGGAGGGAAAGGTCCTTGACGCTTTCTGCTACGTTTCAAAGCAGAAAGCTAAAGTAGGACTTTCCTATAGCATAACACAAAAAAATAGAATAGTTCTTTCGAACTACTCTATTTTTTTGAGAGACTGTTCATTTCCCGACAGCCCCTTTTTCTGACTACTGAACTGCATATCCTGAACTAATATCTACTTTTTTTAGTCGTAATGAATTATAAACGACATTCAATGAGCTTATGGCCATCGCTGCAGCTCCTAACATTGGATGTAATAAACCAAGTGCAGCTACCGGGATAAATAATGCATTATAAAACCAAGCCCAGAAATAATTTTGCTTAATTTTGATAAATATCGCTCTAGATAATTTGATTGCTGAGATTATTCCACTAAGCTCTCCTCTTACTAACGTAACATCTGCTGCTTCTATAGCAATATCTGTTCCGGTTCCAATAGCTATTCCTACATTGGCTTGTTTCAATGCCGGAGCATCATTGATGCCATCACCTACCATTGCAACAGTTCCATACATTTTTTGTAATTTGACAACTTCTTCAACCTTGCCATCAGGTAAAACTTCTGCGATGACTTGACTAATTCCCACTTTTTTTCCAATGGCAGCAGCTGTTCTTTTATTATCACCAGTGATCATCGCTGTCTTAATACCAAGCGCTTCTAAAGCTCTAATAGCCTCAATTGAATCTTCCTTAATTGGATCTGCAACGGCGATAATACCTAATAATTGATTCCCTTTTGCAAGTAACATGGCTGTCTTTGCTTCTTCTTCCAATCGAATCAAATCTTGTTCATATTTTTCATAAGAAATGTTATTTTCTACCATCAATTTTCTGGTTCCAACTAAAACAATCTCTCCGTCGATTGTTCCACTGACGCCCTTGCCGACAATTGCCTTAAAATCAACAACCTCACCAAGCTTCATTTTTTCATTTTTTGCCTTTTCAACAATGGCATGAGCTAGTGGATGTTCAGAACCATTCTCTATCGTACCTGCATAATATAGAAATTCTTCATCACTAAATCCATTGAGTGTCATTAAATCTGTTACTTCCGGCTTTCCTTTTGTGATTGTGCCTGTTTTATCAAAAGCAATAGCATTGATTTCTTTGAATGTTTGAATAGCTTCACCATTTCTAATAAGAATTCCATTTTCGGCACCCATTCCACTTCCTACCATTAAAGCAGTCGGTGTTCCTAAGCCCAATGCACATGGGCAAGAGATAACTAGCACTGCCGTGGATGTTATAAAGGCTAAAGTAAGTGGTGAAAGATCCGGATTAACCCAAGGTAAAAATGATGCTCCCCACTCAATAATCCCCAAGTGAAAGGCCGGAAAAACATTGAAAGAAATAAATGTAGCAATTGTAATTATAATAATTGCCGGAACAAAATATCCGGTAATACGATCTGCAAATTCTTGAATCGGAACCTTGGATCCTTGACATTCTTCCATCATTTTCACAACTTGAGATAGGAATGTATCTTTTCCGACTTTTGTGACTTTGACTTTTAACAAGCCTTGTTTGTTTATGGTTGCACCGATTACTTCATCATCTATTTGACGTTTTACAGGCATAGATTCACCTGTTGCCATTGATTCATCAAGCAAACCATGTCCATCAACAACGATTCCATCCGTAGGAACTTTTTCACCCGGACGAATAACCATAATGTCTCCCACTTGTAAATCTTTTGTAGGAACTTCAACCTCTTCACCATCGACAATAATTTTCGCTGTCTTGGCACCCATTTGAAGTAGCTTTTTAATTGCTTGAGACGCTCTACCTTTTGCGCGTGCCTCCAAATATTTCCCGACTAAATGGAAGGTCATAATTGTTGTCGCCATTTCAATGAACGATTGAATAGGAAAAAACAGTCCCAGTAAGCCTATTAAATAGGGTGGAAGTGAACCTAATGTAACTAAAACATCCATATTGGGACTTTTATTTTTTAGCGCTTTCCAACTTCCTATATGGACATGTAGACCCGTTCCAAAAATAATCGGTAATCCCAAAACAGCTATGATTGGCAAGTAGCCAGGAATAGGCGATATAAACATATGAATGACCATGAGACCCATAATGATACCAGTAAATACACTTGAAAATATCATTGTTTTTTTTGCCTTGTTCATTTTAACTTCATCTTCGTCAACAAGATTATCTTCATCGTCTAAGTCTAATTCATAACCTAATGAAGCAACTTTTTTCTGTAAGTCCATTAGCCTTACTTTTTTAGCGTCATATTCAACGGTTGCCTTTTCAGCAGCAAAGTTGACATTTGCTGTAACAATACCGTCCATCTTCGTCAAAGATTTTTCTATTGTTCCTGCACAAGCTGTACAGCTCATACCTTTAATTTTTAATGTGACTTTTTGTGTGTTTTTTTCTTCATCTAAAATGGCTTCGTATCCTAAATTATCGACTGTGGATAGAATGGTTTTAACATCAACTATGTTGCTATCATAATCCACTTGCCCTTTTTCAGTAGCAATACTTATGTTTGCATTAATTATCCCGTCTAATGCATTTAGTTTCTTTTGTACATTATTGGAACAACTGCTGCATGACATTCCATTTACTTTAAATTTTATGTGTTTGAAACTATTTGTTTGTGACATATTAAAACTCCTTTCGATTGATTTTATTTAGTCAGTTTTTTGAATGTTTTTAAAATTTCATCAACAACATCCAATTCACCGTGCTGTAATTGATCGACAACACAGTTCTTTATATGGCTCTCGAGTAAAATGATTTGAACGGAGTGGAGTGCCGATCGTGAAGCTTCTATTTGATTAATAATGTCATCACAATAGCTTTCTCGTTCAATCATATTCTTAATTCCTCGAATCTGACCTTCCACTTTATTTAAACGATCGATAACCGATTTTTGATTTTTGATTGCTTGTGCTGATGGAGTCTTTTCTATATTCTGTTCCATAATAGCACCTCCTTATCCTTAATATACCATACCCCCCTAGGGTATGTAAAGATGTTTTTTATAATTACTCTATTATTTTTTCAGAAGCGACACCCTCAACAATTTGAATCACCCGATCTGCTTGAGTCTTAGCATCTTCAGGATTGTGCGTAACCATTATCGTTGTAATGCCTATCTGTCGAATAATTGCAAAAAGTTCTTCACGAACACTTTGAAGTAAATGTGTGTCAAGATTACTAAAGGGTTCATCAAGCAATAAAATTTTTGGCCTTGGCGCAATAGCTCGAGCGAGTGCAACGCGTTGCTGTTGACCACCGCTTAATTCATGTGGATATCTTTTTTCATATTCTACTAAATTGACTAAACCAAGGACTTCTTCCACTCGTTTTTTTCTCTCAATGACCTTCATTCCTATTAGTCCGTATTCAATATTTTTTGCTACCGTCATATGTGGAAACAGTGCATAATCTTGAAACAGCATGCCGATGCCTCGTTTTTCCGGATTGACAAACCTTCTCTTGCCAAATAAACACTTGTCTCCTAAAAACATCTCACCTGCTTTAGCTTTCTCAAGACCTGCAATTACGCGAAGTAAGGTTGACTTTCCACCTCCACTCGGCCCAACAACTGCAAGTACTTCACCCTTTGTAAGTTCTAAATTAATATTTTTCAGTGTTTCAGAACTTGCATTATCATACTGAAAGGAAATATTATTTAGTTTGATCATATTTTGGTCCCCTTTCTTATAAAACTAAGC
Organism: Clostridiales bacterium UBA2432; assembly: GCA_002342805.1. GTDB lineage: Bacteria > Bacillota > Clostridia > Lachnospirales > Vallitaleaceae > UBA1351. Next base: position 107,287 of record DDQW01000093.1, read on the forward strand.
AAAATCAGTGCAAAAATACTCACACAAATAATAATCAGAGAATAGACACTGGCTTCATGAATCATCTCATCTCCAGCATAGGTATATACTCGTGTTGCCAATGTATCAAAATTAAATGGTCTGAGTATTAGGGTTAAAGGCAACTCCTTTAACACATCAACAAAGGCTAAAATAGCTGCACTTAAAATTGCCGGCTTTAATATTGGAAAATCAACATACCTAAATGTATACCACTCCCCACGCCCTAAAAGTTTACTGGCTTCATAATATTTTTTGCCCATCTTGCTAAATCCGGATTCAATGCTATTGAAACCAATGGCCATAAACCTTATGGTTAGAGCAAAGATAAGGATAAACTTGCTGCTCGTTAGAAATAAATTCTTGACATCAAGAATACCATATAGGCCAGACAGACTACGATCCACATAGATAAAAGTAACTAGGACTCCGATTGCTATGATCGACGCAGGAATTGAATACCCTAAAATAACAATTCGCGCATATATTTTTGACACTATACTCGGATTAAGTCTATTCAAGTTTCCTATAAGAATACCACAGGCAACCACAAGAACTGTCACAATGACTCCAACACTTATGGTATTAAATAGAATAGAGCCTAATCGTCGCATAACATTGGTTTGTTTAGCAATAGAACTCCACCAAGCTAATTGGGTAATTGGAATAATCAAAGAAAACAATAGGTAAACAAAGGTAAGCACATAAAACACTGCTTTATAGATTTTTGAGGCACTCTTTTTTACACCTCGGTCTGATATCGCCCTGGCTTGACTCAAACGTCCTCGACCTCTAAAAAACTGCTCCACCAATAATATAATAATGACAATACTCATGAGACTAGCCGCTAACCTAACCGCACCATCCACATCACTCATGCCAAACCAGGTTTGATAAATAGCTGTACTAAAGGTTGGGATACCAAAATAGCGAACCAATCCATAATCATTTAACACTTCCAACATTACAAGTACTATTCCTCCGACTAACGACCCTCTTGACATCGGTAAAATCACTCTAAAAAAAGTCGATGTCTGATTTCTTCCTAATAGTCTTGATGATTCCTCTATGGTTTTGGGTAACTTATCAAAGAAACCTTTGCTTATAAGTATGACATAGGGCATCAGAAATAAACTAAAAACAAATATTGCACCACCTTTAGATAAAATATCAATTCGAATAGGCTCTACGCCAGCTTGAACTAAAATTCTATCTAACGTTCCGAATGGTGTAAAAATACCACCATAAACATAACCTGCGATATAAGGTGGTATCGCCATTGGTAAAAATAATATACTTTCAAGTAAGAGTTCAAACCGCCATTTGTACTTTGATAATGACCATGCAAAAAACGTACCTAATATCCCCGTTATCATGCCGACTCCAGTCACAAGAACCAAGGAATTACGAATATAGTCTGCCAAAACATATTCCTTAATATGTAACCAAGATTCTGTAACCGGGTGAAAAAGTCGAATGAAAATAAAAACTGATGGCAATACGATGGCTATTATAATAAATGAAACGATGACAAAAAGGGGACTAAGTCCCCTCTCTTTAATTTTCATTAACAATTATTGCCAACCAACTTCATTAAATAATTTAACTGCTTCATCATTGTATTCACCTAACAACGATAAATCAATATTTTGAACCTTGAATTCTCCAAAACTTTTTAGTAAATCAGATGGTTCCACTGCTTCATTGACTGGATATTCATAGTTTGCACTTGCATAGTCGTTTTGTGCTTCTTCTCCAGTTAAAAATTCCAATAATTCAATCGCTGCTTCACTGTTAGCGCCATATTTCGTTAATGCAGCTCCACTTATATTGATATGAGTTCCGTTCGTTCCTTGATTTGGGAAAAACACACCAATCTGCTCACCAACTTGTACTTCCACCTCATCGGATGAATTAAGCAACTTTCCAACATAGTATGTATTAACAATGGCCACATCACCTTCACCTGCAACAAGAGCTTTCATTTGGTCTCTGTCATTTCCCTTAGGAGTTCTTGCCAGGTTAGCTACTAACCCTTGGGCCCACTCTTTAGCTTCTTCTTCACCATTTAATGCAATAAATGATGCTAAAAGTGATTGGTTATAGATATTACCTGATGACCTTACCAAAACCCTTCCTTCCCACTCAGGTTCAGTTAACGCTTCATAGGTCGATAAGGTATTTGGATCCACTCTGTCTAGTGCATATGTTATAACTCTTGCTCTAACTGTTAATGCAGTCCAGAGATTATCTGTAGCTCTTAAGTGTTCTGGCACGTTTGCTTCTATAGTGTTTGAATCAAATGCTTTTGTTAGATCCATCTTTCCGGCTCTATATAACCTCCCCACATCTGATGTCACAATAAGATCAGCCTCTGTGTCTTCGCCTTCTGCACTTAATCTTTCAAGCAGTTCATCTGAACCTGCCGTAACGACATTCACTACAATACCTGTTTCCTCCGTAAATTTATCGTATAAGGCTTGGTCAGTATCATAATGCCTGTCTGTATAGATATTAACCATTTTCTCTTCTTCTGACCCACAGCCAACAACACTTACCAGTAATACTGCTAGGATGATGATTGATAATATTTTTTTCATCTCTTTCCTCCATATATAATCGATATTGATATTCATTTGCATAAAACGGATTATAAATGAGAATCCCTCTCATGTCAATGTCTATTCATGAAAAAAAAATAATATGGTACTATCCTAGAATATTACACCACCTCCATAAAAAATCCACATACATACTATATAGTATGTTTAAAAAGATTATCGGAGGTATCTATGAAAAAAACATTATTAATTACAGGAAGTATCGCTACTCTTTTACTCGTTATCGTATTAACCCTTCTCACCAATCCTACACCGACAGAGGAAACACTTGAAGCAACGGACAATGGGGACCTGGTCATTCAAAAAAATGCAATTACAAAAACTGCATCTTTTTTTCCATATGAATCTAATGGGACATATATGGAAATTATTGCCGTTCAAGCAAATGACGGTTCGGTTCGAACAGCTTTAAACACTTGCCAAGTTTGCTATTCTTCAGGCCGAGGCTACTATGAACAACTCGGAGACATTCTGATTTGCAATAACTGCGGAAATCAATTTACCATCGACCAAATCGAATTACAAAAAGGTGGCTGTAATCCGGTTCCAATTCTTGACGATATGAAAACAGAAACTCAAGATCAGATTTCTATTCCATCGGATCAACTGACTGCATTTGAACCTTTATTTTCTAATTGGAAGAGATAGTTATGACGACGCTAAATGTTGGTGGGATGACGTGTTCACATTGCGAAGAAAAAATCTCCGCTGCACTCGCTTCAAATCGTGGCGTAGAAAAAGCAACTGCAAACGCATCAAAAAATCAAGTCTATATTGAATTTGACGATTCTTTAATTAATTTGCAACAAATATCAGCGATTATTGAGGATAATGGATATATTATTTTATCAAACGATAGTAATACTATAAAAAGAAAAATTTTTCTTATCTTTATTCTACTATCTATAAGCTTCCTTGTTTTAAAATACGCCAATCAACTGTCCTATGATTTTGTTCCAAGCGTCCGTCAAAATATGGGCTATGGCGCGCTCTTTTTGGTCGGGCTGATAACTTCTGTTCATTGTGTTGCTATGTGCGGCGGAATAACAATAAGCCAGTGCCAGCGATATATTAATACACATCCAAGCAACCCCAGTCTCTTATACAACCTTGGAAGACTTATCTCATACACTATCATTGGTGGAGTCATCGGTGGTATAGGGTCCGTTTTAAGTTTTACCGGTCAAATGAGAGGATATATAACCTTATTTGTAAGCTTTATTATGTTATTAATGGCCATTCGCATGCTAAAACTTTTAGACCTTCCAAGGCTTAAACTCCCTCGTTTAAAAATTGGAAACAACCCTTTTGTCATTGGACTTGCTAATGGATTTATGCCCTGCGGCCCATTACAATCCATGCAGCTATATGCTCTTGGAACCGGTAGTGTCGTTCAAGGCGCTCTATCTATGTTCTATTTTAGCCTTGGTACTTTCCCGCTCATGTTTGGATTAGGATTTATTAGTTCTCTACTCAATCATAAATTTTCGAAAAAAATTCTAAAGTACAGCGGTTTGCTTATTTTTATTCTAGCATTAAGTATGTTTTCAAGAGGCGCTGCGTTAGCAGGTATCATCTTGCCTTTTCAAAACAATGCAAATCTTGTTGATTCTATTCAAGTGGATGATTATTTGCAAGAAGTTTCAATTGACTTAACTTCGAGTAGTTATACACCCATTCGTGTCAAAGAAGGAATTCCCCTTCGTTTCATAATTAATGTTGATTCAAAGGACCTAAATGGATGTAATAATCCAATAACAATTCCTTCAATCAATATTGAACACACACTCGTTCCGGGAAGAAATGAAATTATTTTCACGCCGGAAAAAGCAGGGAAAATAGCTTACACGTGTTGGATGGGTATGATTACAAGTTATATAGAAGTCGTTGCAGATTAACACAATGTTTATTATAATAATTCAGAGGTGTTGAAAATGAATCAAACCATACTAATTGTCGAAGACGAGCCAAAAATCGTTGAATTTATTAAATCATATATTGAAAATGCAGGTTATCAAGCTTTGGTCGCTGAAAATGGTCGCGATGCACTTAGTTTTTTTCGACAAAGTCACATTGATCTGGTTCTTCTCGACCTTATGCTTCCGGATTTATCCGGTGAATCCATCTGTAAAGTCATTCGTCAAGAATCAAATGTACCTATTATAATGATTACCGCTAAAAGTGACGAATCTAGTATTATAGCAGGGCTTAACATGGGCGCTGATGATTATATAACTAAACCTTTTAGCCCTAGACAACTTATCGCTCGTATTCAGGCGTTATTTAGGCGTTCGCATCTTATTGAAGACCGTTTAACGCTTTGTGTAACCGGTCCATTTCAGATATCTGAAGATGATTATTCAATTTTATTGAATGGTTATAACCTATCTCTTACTGCAACTGAATATAATCTTTTCGTGACATTATTGAAAAGACCCTCAAAAGTTTTTACACGTGAAGAATTAGCGACAATCGCTTTTTCAGGCACATACGAAGGTTATAACAGAAGTATCGATTCGCACATTAAAAATATACGAAACAAGATTGCTAAACACTCAAAAACAGATTATATTAGAACAGTTAGAGGCATCGGATATCAATATTACGAAGAAGAAGGATCTAAATCAAATGAAAGTAAACCTTAAATCCCAACTCATTCTTTCCTATGTTTTACTTACATTCATCATAATCGGAATAATTAGTTTTTTAGTAAATATAACCATTCGAAAAGGGTTTGAAAGCTATACTTCTGAGAAACATAATCAATTAGTTCTAGAGTTAATTGATTCTATTGAACATGACTTTTCAACGCAAAAAAGCTTCGACACACAATATCTTGAGCATATTGGTGTCGAAGCTATTGAGAAGGGACTCATTCTATCTATTTACGATACTGATAATATACTTGTCTGGTCAGCGATGGAACATAACTCCGGTCTATGCGAATCAATGATGAATAATATTAGAGAGAATATGTATACCCACTATTACCAGTGGAATGGAAACTACACAGAAGATGTTTTTGAATTAAATATAGCCAATCGAAATATAGGAAAAATTACGATTGGCTATTTAGGTCCATTTTACTTTAATGAGGAAGAACTATACTTTTTGTCTTCAGTCAATCGTATCCTTCTTCTTGTATCAATAGGCTCTATGCTTGTTGCTATATTAATAGGTATCCTTATATCTAAAAGCATCATTACGCCAATCGAATCCGTCATACATTATTTGAATCATATTCAAGACACATCAACTTCATCACTTCCAAAACATTCTTATCATAGTCAAGAAATTCAGAACTTATACATAAGCGCTTTGACCTTAGAACAACGTATACATGAGCAAGAAAAGTTACGTAAACAACTAACTCAAGATATGGCTCACGAAATAAAAACGCCTTTAACCTCTATTCAAGGACAACTTGAAGCAATGATTGACGGTATATTTCCCCTCACAACAGAGCGCATTCATAGTTGTTATGAAGAAATCATACGCATTAAATCATTAATCCAAGAAGTTGAAGCACTCTCTTCAATAGAAAACGATACGGTTTTGCTGAATTTTGATTACTTCAATTTACATGATTTAGTATTAGAACTTTCGACTACTTTTCAGACAAGTCTTTTAGAACAAGGTATGTCAATACATATAAAATACGGTAGTAATTATGATGCAGAAAGTTATACAAACTTTTATGGTGATCTTGATAAAATGAAGCAAGTCTTCTTTAATCTCACTTCAAACGCTATAAAATATGCCGGAACCGGTACAAAAATAGTCATTCAGTTAGATAATGATACCAAGGGTAATTATATGATTCATTATCTAGATAACGGTCCCGGCGTGCCTGAAAAAGATATCCCTTTCATTTTTGAACGATTTTATCGTGCCGACCTTTCTCGCTCAGGGCACATGGGCATAGGTATCGGCCTAACCTTAGCGAAAACAATCATTTCAAAGCATTCCGGACAGATTTCTTACCAAAACACCTTAAATGAAGGTGCTCATTTTTTAATTTCTCTTCCTTCTGTCACTTTTTTTAATTCACAACAATGAAGTTTCCCTTCTCCATATGTGGATTTGTTTTGATCCGCAATTTTATTAATAAACTTTTCCCATTTTTCTTTTATTTTTTTCATAAAACCACTCCTTTCATAACCTCTATGCCTTATTATCTCTAAAGAATATGGCATAAATATGACGATTGGGAGCTAATCCAAATAAATCTTAATTCTTACGGACCCACAGCTTTTTTCACTTATATTGATATCGACAATGTTTGGGTCTTCTCTAACTCCATTTTCAATGGATTCAATAATCTTGGCAAAGTCCATTCCACTTAAGTCAATACCATTGTCCTTCATCGCATCTTTTGCTTCTTGTGGTATGAGTTTATCAAGCTCATCCGTGATATTACCAAAAACTTTAAAAATACTTAGTGGAATATTCACATTCACATTTATATCTTCTTCATCAATCAAGACTCGAACTTTTAACACTGTAAACTTACGCTTTGGGTATGTTTTTTCAGTGGTTGATGATGTTTGCGACTTGTCGGATGTTGCTTTCGGTTCTTCTAATGCATTTAGCAACTCCAAGCCTTCTAATGCCGTTATTTTTCCTTCTTCAATCATTTTTAAAATGCGTTCTTTTTCGTTCATTTTCACACCCTCCTAACCCTTTAATTCATTCAATCTTTTGGTTGCTTCCGCCGCAGTAATTTCTCCATTTTCTAATTGTGCTAAAATGATTTCACGGTCGTTGGATTTTTCCACATCATTTATTTCTTCTTCTTGTACATGAAAACCTAAGGCTTCAATTAAGTTGTTTAGCTTTCCTTTAACTGTCGGATAACTAATTCCCAACTCTCTTTCAACTTCTTTTATGCTTCCTTTACATTTAATGAATGTCTTCAAAAAATGCAAATCTTCTTTTGGTAAACTACAAAATTCACACGGATTAAATTGGCCTTCAATATTTGTATGACATTTATGACAACTTAATTTCGTAATCGTTAACCGTTCTCCACAAACCGGACATTTTCCCGGAGCATTATATTGCATCTTGCCACCTCCATAAAATAATAACAATAACATGTTTCACAATAATACCTTACACAATAATAATAAGCCCAAAACTTACTTTTGTCAATTAATAAATTGATATAATCAAATTAAAAATTGATATAATTAACATTAATGTTAATTATATCAATTAGTCGTTAATTTATGATTAATCATTCACAACTTCATATGGCCAATCAATGATACCACCAAAATCATAAACTTGTGTATATCCTTTTTCGACAAGATACTTTGATGCCACTTCACTACGATTACCACTTCGACAGTATACAAGAATCACTTGGTCTTTATCCTGAATCGGATCAAGATTATCCGCTAAAACATCGTCAATCGGCAATAATGTTGCATCTTCAATATGTCCCGTGTCGTATTCTTCTTGGGTCCTTACATCGAGTATAATATTACCTTCAACCATCATTTCTTTGGCCTCTTCCGGTGTTATCTTACGGTATTTTGCCTCGGATGTTGGTGATTCTTCTGACGATTCTTTTGATGAGCAAGCGGTAATTAATGCAAGAAAGACAATAAGTATCACTACTTCGATTTTATTATGTTTTTTTAACATGCAATCATTCCTTTCAATATAATATGTACATCTACATTTTAATTTATCACTTGTAAAAAAAAGCAATGCTATACATATGATTGATGTAATCACGTACGCAATGCTTCTTTTTCATTTGAACTAGAATAATTTTTTAATAGAGCCTAAGACGTCTTCTGCTTTATCTGCAGAAATTTTTGCTTTTACCGCTTGGATGATGGATTCGATTTGATCATCGGGAAGATCCATTCCAACAACAGATTCAATAGCCTTCACGGGTTCGTCTTTAAAATCCTTTGCAAAATTAGGGTTCCTTTGAATTTCATCTACTATTTCTTCAATTTTAGCTTTAATATCCATACACATCCTCCTTATTCATTAATGATAATCCTCAAATGCAAATTTGTCAATCTTGCTGATACGGTGCGCAGGATTTTCTTTCAACAATGTAGGTCGCAACAACTTTATGCATAGCAACATCTTTCTTTTCTTCTATGGAGTCAATTAATACATTACAACATTCTCGTCCCAGCTGAAGCGTATCCTGAGCAATCGTTGTTAACGAAGGGGTAATCCAGTCTAACAACTTTATATTATCAAATCCAATTATAGATATATCATCTGGTATACGAACTTCATGTTCATAACAACTTTGCATAGCACCTAGAGCCATAATATCTCCTGCCGCAAACACTGCTGAAGGTCTGTCTTCCAGTTTTAGCAATTCTTCCATCGCTCGTTTTCCATATTTAAAATCAAAATATCCACCACTCACAAGATAATCTTCATTTAAGGCAATATTTGCATCTAAGAGCGCTTTTTCAAATCCCTGTTTTCTTTCAGTACCTGCATAAGTAAAAGTATTACCATAAATATGAGCAATTTTATGATGACCCAAATCAATTAAATATTTGGTCGCTTGATAAGCTCCCTCAAAGTGATTTGATACAACCGAATGTGTTTCTTTATTGGGAATATCAAAAAGTACAATCGGGATATCACTATAAATTAACTGTTGAATACTTTCACTATTATGATCCGTACATAAGATAAAGACGCCATCTACATTTTGTTGCTGACAATGATCCAAGTAGGATCCAATTCCAGTATTCCCAATATGATTTGATATTAAAATCATACTATATCCTCGCTCTTCAATCGCAGCTCGAAAAGCCTCAATCAGCCCTGAGAAAAAAGGATGGTTTAGTCCAAGTCCAAGCAATTCATCTAAGATTACGCCAACAGTAAAGGAACGTTTCATGACTAATCCTCTCGCATGAACATTGGGTATATATCCTAATTCTTTTGCTATCATAATGATTTTATTTTTGGCTTTATCACTAATGTCTGTATAATTATTCAAGGCCTTTGAAACTGTTGTGGTTGAATAACCTGTCGCTTTTGCAATATCTTGAATTTTCACCATGATGATTACCTCTATGTTTTTATGCCGTTTATTTATATAATAGTATGCCTTTTGTGAATGTTTGTCAATGAAGGCTTAGTCAAAAATAACAGCAATATGTTCAATGCTTTGTTCTCTTAGTCGCTCAACTTCTTGATCTGCTAAATATAATCTGTTCAACTTTTTTCCGTCAATAGTTATTGATGTTACTTTAACCTGCTTATCTCCATATGTATTTTCTCTTTTTTTATTGATATAGGTCGCTTGCGTATGTCCAAATAATGTAAAAGTAACTTTTCCATTTTCATCAAAAAATTCACCGGGTAAAACAGGTTCAAAACTAAATCTTAGTTGTCCTTCCTGCATTTCAACGCTTCGCATTCCGACAAACATAAGATACCATATATGTAAAGCTTCTGCTGTTGAACCACTTAGTCTCGCAACAAAGCCTTGTCCTCTGACTGATTCATCCGGATTTCGACTACTTGCCAAGAATGAAGAATTCTCAGTGACCGGACGTCCATAACGCTCTGGATTAAGAAATGGTATAAAATTCGTCTTTATGGCTTCCATATATTCCTCTATTGCACCCGCTTGTATTAAGCCTAATAAATATTTATAGGTCATATGTAAAAATACGGATTCTCGTTCAAGCCAGCCGGGAGTAAATGCTCGAATCCTGCCTATTTCAATAGTCTCATCATCTAAATGTGCCGATGTTTTATACATTTTCAGCTCTTGATCATAGATATCTGATGCTTTGATTTTCATGGCAAGAATCTGGGCCTCTTCTTTCGAACTAACTTTCAACAGTCGTGCAGGCGCTTCTAAAAAGGCTGGTAAGGCTCTTGGAATAAATGAATGGATATCAACTTTTTTTAGTCCATAGGGTGTTGTCCCATCAATGACCTCATACTGATTCGCTTCATATACAAAAAATGTTGGTATAAGCCCGTCTTTCATATCTTTTGCCTTATTAATTCCGGTCTGAAGTTTCTCTTGCATCCATTTAAAAAGAGTAAGGTATTTTTCTTTTTTGTAATCTTCATGAATATTATTCAAATAGTAACATGTCTTATCTCGATACGCTTCTTTAATTCTTCCTGCAATGATCCACCAATTCATTGCGTCGTCGACCTTATTTTTAATGATTTGGTCTGCAAGTTCATTGGTATCTTTTAAAATCGAAATTGTCTCTTTCGATATATTTTCCAATTCTTGTATTAAAAACTGAACAATACGTAAAAGCTCTATGGATTCACTCATTCCTGAACCAAAAAGACCTGGTAATCCGTTCATTGCATCATTCCAGCCTGGTTTTTCAGCCTCCATTTCAAGCCCCATTCCTTCAGGATCAAGATTCAAAAACTTTGTACAGACAAGTGTTAGTAACTTATTAAATAAAGTCGTATGAATAATCTGTCCATTCTTGTCCGTCATCCATTGTCCCTTATATTCAGAATCTTTTGCTATGCTCTCGAGGGCGCCATATTGACGTACTTTTCCCTCTCTTGTCACACCATACTTTTCTACCCTTGGGCGTACTTTGAAGGGCGAATGGTAGTATCGATACTTGTTTTGTTCAAATAAAAGCGATTCCATTTTGTCTGGATAAACTTTTTTATAACTTTCAAGCAAATCCTGATTATAAGTAAAGTGATCACTCCAATATCCTTCACCAAAATCAGCATCGATTCGTTGCTCACTATAAAAAAGAACCGTTTCAATTACTGATTGTATGTCTTGTCGAGCAAGGACTTTAGATAAATCTCCCGGTGTAAATTGTTCTTGAATAATAGTATGAATTTTTTCTTTTGATTGCTGAGAAACACCTATGCTATCTAGCGCTTCCATACAAGAGTCCATTTCTTCGCTTTGTACAATAAATTTTACCCCTTCTATCTTCAAGGGATTATAGCCATCCGCTTGAATCAAGTTGTAAAATTGCCAAATATTAAACGCTTTAATTTTCGGATTAAAGAGTATATCTGAACGTCGGTTTTGATTTACATCACGATAATTTCCATTCCCTTGGGAATAGTATGACGGTTCAATAGAAAAGAAATTATAATCTCTTTCCGGATCTCCATGTTTACGGGAATATATATGATATACCTTGTCTTGATTTTTCCCATCAAAAACAAGTGGGAACCCACCACGCATGATATTATCTAAATAACTCTGTTTAATATATTCATCAAAAACCGGAAAAGCTGTATGCGTCTCTACCTTTGCGCAGAGTTCTTCAATTACCGAATTGACTTGTTTAAATTGTTCTTGAATAAACACTTTTCTGTCAAGTGATGCTTCAAATCTTTCAATCTTATCAAAAGAGTCACTATATCCATAGATACTATTAATAACTACGCTCTCTCCCGGTGATAATTTAACTTGTTTATATTGTAGAGCACACGGAACTTTATTCTCATTTACTTGATTATTTTCCATTCGTTTAATAAAGCCATCCGCTTGGAAGCCAACCGCTTTTTTTAAATCTGTAGAATATCCAAAAACAGTATCCGGATCTATGATTAAAGGGCTCTCTTTTGCGTCTCCTAAAAAGAAAAAACCTTGATTCACGTCCGTAACTTCAGCTTCATCTTTTGTACTTGTCTTCATTTTGTAAAAAGGTATTGTGTTTGGATGTTCAACAATCATGAATGAACGCATCAAATTACTCATGGCCTTAAAATCCTCGGTACTGATACCATATGGTAGTATTGTCGCCATCCCATCGACAATCTCAAATTCTATGGATGTATCTTGTAAGTTTTCAATGGTTACTTGACGAATCAATCCGCCAAAAGGTTGATTAACCATTGTTGTGTAGTTTACTCGAATGACAAAATCATCATTTACATTTTCTTCAAGAAAAAAAGATTCACGTCGAATGGCCATCTTTCGTTTATTCTGATCTGAAGTGCCAATAAAAGGTTCAATAATATGACCATCCTTAAACTTAATAAAGGTTCTAAATCCATACGTTGATACAAAACGATACGCTCCATTGGCGGGGAAAAACTCCATCATTGAATGATCTTTGTCTTGGATTCCAAAGCTTGAAATGCCTTGACCTCTATTTACATAAAAAGCCCATATAGGAATCCCCTGTTCTCCTGCAATTCCTGGCAAAAAACTACTAAAGGTCTTTTTTTGATGATAGTCATCAATAATAAATTGTTTCTTTTGATCAAAATAATAGTCTGACATACTTTTCTCCTTTTCCTAAACTTTTCGAAAACGTTTTCGTATTTTTGATTATAGAACTGCATATTATTTTTGTCAATACTTTTCCTATTATTTATTAAGCTTTTACAAGTTGCACTACAAACTTACATCCAATGCTACGATGACTGTCAAACATGAATTTCCCCTCGTGTCGAGCAACAATTTTATCAACAATGGATAAGCCAAGGCCTGACCCTTGAACATCTTGATATATTGTTTCACCCCGGACAAAGGGTTTCGTTATATCACTATATATTTCTTTTGGGATACCAATTCCATCGTCTTCAAAAACCAAACTTAGGTAATGTGCCTCTTCAAGAACTGAAACATATATTTTCGTTCCTTTTGAATTATATTTAATCGAATTTGTCATAAGGTTATCAACAACCCGACTAATAAGGCTCTTATCAATATTACAATATAAGCTTTTTGAAGGTATATTAAAGTCATATTCAAACTGTTGTTCATCCAGCACAGGAATTATTCGTGCGATTTCTTCTCGGATAAATTCACATATATCAGTTTTTTCACAATGCATATTTAACTCATCATTTTCTAATTTTGAAAGTTGCAATAAATCATCGGTTAATTTTACTGCCCGCATACTATCATTATAGATGATTTTGTAATAACTTAATCGTTTCTCTTTTGATATGTCCGGATTATTTAGTAAATATTCGCAGTATCCTGTGGAACTCATTAAGGGATTTTTTATGTCATGGGATATATCTAAAATCAAGTCACGTCGCGTATTTATCTGCGCTTGAATCTTGTCTGCCATTTGATTATAAATCTCAGCTAAATTTGCTATGATATTTTTCTTATGAATTTCTATGCGTTTTTTATAATCCCCTTCACTAAAGGCCTTTAGATTATTTTCTAATTCAAGAATCGGTTGTATATATTTATTGGCGGTAGATTTCGTAAAAATCCAAGTAACGATTAATAAGAGGACTATAAATACCAAAAACAAGAAAGCTAAAAACGGAATAACGATTGCTTGGTCATGTGGGGTAATGTTGCCATTGTAGTAAAATGAAAACATCATTCTTACTGACGATGGAAAGGCAATGATTAACCAATATCCTTCTGCTTTGTCTGAATATGCAACTTTATAATTATAAGCTGCATCGATTTGTTGTGTATCCATTAAAAACTTTGCCCATTCCATTTTGGTAAACTGATGCGAGTCTAAGAAATCATTGCCTTCTTGATGTATTACTTTCATATGTTCATCCAGCACCACTATGCCGCCATTATTTTGAATAATCGGTGAATAATCTGTTTCTCTAAAATCATGCGTCAAATAGTCTTCTATTTGAACTTTTTGACTAATAAGTCTTCCTTTAATATACTGATTGGATATGACAAGTATTAAATAAATAATCAGTAAAACCAGAATACTAAGCAAAAACATCTTTATATAACTCATAAGCATATTTTCCCGAATATCTCTGACTGTACGCTTTTTCATGTTTTCACCTCAACCATTTTATATCCAATACCTCGTATTGTTTTAATCATCGTTTTATCCGGATCAATTTTACTTCGAATATTGCTCATATGTACGCGAATCGTGTTATCATCATACAAATAATCTTCTTCCCATATTGCTCGATATATTTGTTTAGCTGTAAAGACTTTGTTGGGATTCTGTAAAAACAAAACAAGAAGCTTAATTTCTTTTGCATTGAGTTCAATCTCCTGCCCATCGAATGTACATGTATAAGAATCCGTATCTATCATTAATTTTCCATTCTTCATGATTGAACTTTTTTGTCTTTCAGCTACTGTATAACTATAACACCGTCTTAAGTTTGCAGCGATTCTTGCCTTTAGCGCTTCCATGGAAAATGGTTTTGTCAAATAATCATCTGCACCTAATCCTAGCCCCATGACATAGTCAATTTCTTGGTCTCTAGATGTGATAAAAATAGCCGGTACCGTGCTTTCTTCTCTTATTTTTTTTAACAAGTTAAATCCATCTAAACCAGGCATGATAATATCAATAAGAATTAAGGATATGTCATGGTTTTCAAAAATCTTAAGCGCTTCTAATCCATTTTGTGCTATATAAACACGGTAGCCGCATTCCATAAGGTTCAGCTCAATAAGGCTTGCAATATGATGATCATCTTCTGCAACTAAAATCGTATGCATACATCAACCTCTTTTCTTAAAACTCGTTTTCATGTTGTACAAATAGATGGATGGTTTTTTCACAAAACAGATTGTTTTCATTGATCCAAGGACTATGACCGGAATGTTCAAACCATATCAGCTTTTTATCCGGTGCTTGTAGCAGATTGAAGTATTCCTCTGCTAAATCTGTTGGGGCATTAAGGTCATGTCTCCCGACAAACATATATATTGGGATATCTATCTCCGTATAGCCTTGCCTTAAATCAATATCCCATAGTTGTGGGTATAGATTCGAAAATGTTGTTACAATCCCTCGTATATAATTTATCTGGTCAATGACGCCGTACTCTTCCGATGCTAAATCCTCTAAAGTTTCATAACCCGGATTATGAATGTTTGGATTATGACTCATTTCTCCACTTAAATATTGTAAATATACACCTGCTTTAAGGGCAATGTTTTTACCGCTATAAGGTGGTGGTCCAATTTTATTAAGTTCCTCAATTGTATCTGTATCACTTTTTTCCTTTGCACGTTGAAGGGCTAAGTCATAACATCTCTGCTCTGTCTCTGCAAAATCAACCATTTGTCCTGTTCCGATAAAAGCATAATAAGATTC
>DDQW01000093.1:123021-160713 GCA_002342805.1 Clostridiales bacterium UBA2432
ATATATTTTATCTCTTTCAAACCTATTTCGCAAATAATTTGTTATTTCTAAGCCATCTTCTATATAAGTATTTACTGATATACTATTGATTGGCATGACATGATAGGATTTTCCCGAACCGGGTTGTTCCCAATTGACAACGACAAATTCTTCTTCAAGTTCAGCTAAATTTCTTCGGACTGCTCCTAATTGACTACCTCCAGGTCCTCCGGCTAAAAACAGAATGATGGGATTACTCTTATCCTTTCCACGTATACTTACCCATTCTTTTTTTCCGTTGACATCCACTTGAATTAATTCTGCAATTCCTGTATCTTGATTAATTTCTGGTGTATGAGCCCTTCGTTGGGATACAATCGTTATCGTCAGTAGTCCGATAACAAAAATCAATGTCATAAGTGATGTTTTTTTTACTTTTTGATAAGACCCCATAGCAAATTGGATAAAACCGATTATTAAGCCGACTAGGCCACCTACTAATGTGAATGTAAATAAAATTGTTTTAATCATTTTTCTTGCTCCTTTTTAATTTATTGTATAATCTTATTTTAACCTGCAATAATTTACCAGAGCTTTATCCAACCTTAAATATAGATTAAATTTGACATATATAAAAGCATATGATATATTTGTATGTACAAACAATAGAGGTGATATTATGAATGAAAATATGGACTTAAGGGATACTGAATGCCAATTAAATAGCTGTTTATTCTTCTCTCTTTCAAAAGTTTCAAGAGCCCTAAAGAAAGAGGCTGATAATCGATTTGCTGTGACCGGTTTATCACCGAGCCATGCCTTTATTCTTTATATTGTATGTCTCAAACAACGCATTCATCAAAAAGAGGTTGGGGATTATCTGATGTTAACTCCTTCAACAGTTACTCGCTTCGTAGAAAAGTTGGAATCTAAAAAACTTGTCCGAAAAGAAGTCGAAGGAAAAAACGTCTATCTATGCGCAACACCTCAAGGTGAGGCATTAAAAGCTCATGTGATGGAAGCCTGGAACAATCTTAATAGAGCAATAAATTCAACATTATCTGATGAAGAAAAGAAACTTTACATTGAACTGAATAATAAAATATTAACGCATTTTGACTAATGCCATTTTAAAGGAGAATTATAATGAATACAACAATTGAACTTATAAAAGACCATCGTTCCATAAGAGATTTTAAAGCAGATCCGATTGAAGAAAGTATGATTGAAGAAATCATTCATGCCGCTCAAGCAATGCCAAATTCAATTAACGGTCAACAAACTTCAATCATCGTGGTTACAGATAAAGACAAAAGATCTAAACTTGCTGAACTCGCCGGTGGACAGCCTTGGATTGAGCAAGCCCCATTATTCTTATTATTTGTAATGGACTTTCATAAAACAGATTTAGCAGCTAAAAAAAATGGCTTAAACCAAGTGATCCATGAAAGTGTTGAAGGAACTATGGTCGGCACGTTCGATGCCGGTCTTAATATGGGTGCAGCTATTATTGCTGCTGAATCATTAGGTCTAGGTGTTGTACCTATTGGTGGTATTCGAAGAAGTCCCGATGAACTCATTGAACTTTTTGAGTTGCCGGAAAAAGTATTTCCAGTTGCCGGTTTGGCAATAGGTCATCCAAATAGCTCCTCAAAGAAAAAGCCAAGATTGCCTGTGGATACTTTTCGACACAACGACGTCTATCAAACAAAAGACCTATTAAAATTAATTGATCATTATGATGCGCATATGACGGATTACTTAAAAGAAATTGACAGAGAACAAGAAGGCAATTGGAGTCAATTTACTTCCGGTGTATATCAACATGTCTACTTTCCAAAAGTCCATCCGGCAATGAAAAAACAAGGATTTTTAAATAACAAGTAACAACTCAGAAACACAAAAAACGACCACTTCTAATAAATGAAATGATCGTTTTTTTGTATTTCTTTTTATTTTTTCGCCATTTTTACAAGTTGATTTACCGCATCTTTTAGCGGAATCGGTTTACGTCCAATGATTTTTTCAAAGTCACTATTCACGACTTCTAATTCATTATGACGAATACCTTTTTGAATTTCAAGAAGCATGGGCATAAAGCTTTCCGGCACCCCTGCTTTTCTCATGATTTCTTCATATGTCTTATCATCAACTTGCAAGACTTCAATATCTTTACCAAGTATTTTACCGACTTCATTTGCAATTTCTTCTTGCGTATGAAGGTCTCCGCTTAATTCATATATCTTATTGTCATGTTTTTCTTCTTCAACTAAAACTGTTGCCGCGGCTAACGCATAGTCTTCTCGTAGCGCCCATCCCACCTTTCCATCTTTTGCTGAAGTAACCCAAGGAGCTCCTGACAATACACCTTGAACTGAAGATACTTCATTTTCCAGATACCAATTATTTCTTAATATTGTATAGGTAATTCCTGAGTTTTTAATCGCTGCTTCACTTTTTTGATGTACTTCGGCTAAGAATAGATTCGATTGTTCTGCATTGGCTAAACTCGTATAAACGATAAATTGTACTCCGGCCTTTTTTGCCGCTTCAATAGCGTTCGTATGCTGTCTTATACGAGTTGCATTATCCCCATCTGTCGAGATGATGAGTAGTCTCTCTACGCCTTTAAAGGTATCTATCATTAATTCCACTTTTTCAAAATCACCTTTTCTTACATCAACGCCTTTTTCTGAGTAAGCTTTGGCCTTCTCAACCGTTCGAACGCTGACTGCGACTTCTTTCGGATCTACTCTATTTAGTAATTCCTTCATTACTAATGTTCCTAAATGTCCTGTTGCACCAGTAACCATATATTTCATATACATCCTCCTTTTTAAAACTGATATCGATTCTCATTTGTCCTATACGTTTATTATATCGCAAACATCAGAATTAGCAAGGAGGATTTTATACTAGCATACTATATCTATACATTAAAACGCTTTGTTTCTTCTGCAAGCTTTAATATATCTTGATTCAGAATTTCGATTGACTCACCAATTTCTGTCACTCGTGAGAGTTGCTCTTCCGTTGACGCATTTATTTCTTCTGTCGAGGCTGCAGATTCTTGACTAATCGCAGCCATAGATTCTAGAGATTCAATCAAATCATTCTTAAGTTTCTCAATATTTTTTGTCTCATTGATGAATTCTTGAATAATTGATTCAACACGATTAACACTGACCACCGTCTCATCAAAAACAACAACCGTTTCATTAAGGTTCTTTTTAACTGAATCAACTGAATCTTGAGTATGATTTACTTTTTCACTTGTGGAAGCGACCGTTTTTACAATATTACCTATGATGGCATTTATTTCTTCGGCTGAAGTGGATGACTGCTCTGCAAGTTTTCGAATCTCTTCTGCAACAACAGCAAATCCTCTTCCGGATTCTCCAGCTCTTGCCGCTTCGATTGATGCATTTAAAGCCAATAAATTTGTTTGATCAGCAATACCTTTTATTGTCACAACAATGGTTTCTATTGCTTTTGAATTGTCTCTAAGTTCATTCACATTATCAGCAACATTTGCTGTATTATCAATGGTAATTTGAAATAACTCCGATAAGGTATTAATATAATCAATCCCTGTATTATTTGAGTTTACCATTTCTTTTGAGACCGTTTCAGCAGTTGTAAGTTTTGAATAAATCTCTGTCACACTTTCACCCAGTTTTTGCCCGGTTATTAGGCGATCATTTACATTTTCAGCCATAACTGCTGTACCGTTTGCGATTTCCTCAACTGCACGAGTTACCTCACTACTCGATGTTCTTAGACCTTCCACATTGTCTGTTATTCGGTTAGACGAAAGCGCTACCTTATCAATACTATCTTTGGTTTCATGGATAAGATTACTTACATTGCTGGTCATTTTCTTGAAATGATTCGTCAATTGACCAATTTCATCTGTTGACGTATGATTAATAGAAACTTGAAAGTTTCCTGAACCGACTTGTTCCATAGATTTTTGTAACATTCGAATGGGTTTTATAACTAATTTATTTAAAAGTGTACTAAGAATCAATATTAGGACTAAAGTTGTAAGAATAATAACTATAAGATTACTAATCACACTTGCTTGAAAGATTTGATCGATTTCTTCAGTTGGATATGTCACGAGTAAGGTTAAGTCATTATATATTTCTTTCATGGCATAATAGCTTGTTCCATCTATTTCTATCGTATTAAAGTTTTTCTCACCAGATATAAATGTATTTAACCATGGAACCTCTGTTGCCAATGATTCACTTAATCCAAGTTCATTTTTCGCTATTAATGTTCCATCTTCATTCACAACAAGGGCAAATCCTGATGCTCCGATAACCAAATCATTCACTCTTTTTTGAAGATTCAAGTTATCTAATAAATCCTGAATCACTTGAGGTTCTATTCCTATTTGAACGATTCCTGGCTCATCAATTCTAGACACCCCAATATATTGAAATAATTGGTTATCCGTACCGCGCAATGATGGTTCTTGTGCTAGGCTAGTCCCTGGATTACCGATTAAATCAATAAATGGCTGTGTTTGATCCGATGTATTAAAATCAAAACCATAGAAATCTCTTACATTTCCGTATTGTATCACACCATTACTATCGATAACATGAATCTCAGAAACATTTAAATCCTCAGCCAACTGTTCCATTTGATTCGGCTCTAATAAGGTCGAATCCGCATCAATCATCTTGGCTATTGACAAGGTCAGATCAATGTTTTTTCTATTGAGCGCTTCTTTTGTAATGTCAACGATTTCAGCCGATGATTCTATGGTCATTTTAAGATTTGCTAGTTCATCATATAATTGTAAATTAACATTATCTGCGAATGCATTATTCGTGGAGATCGTATTAAAAATGCCAATAAGCGAAATAGACAAAATAATGACTGCACTTGTAACTAGAAGCATTTTGATTCGTAATTTCATAAACAATCCTACTTTCCTTTGTGAAAAAATATAATATTCCGTCCAATATTATCACAGTTTCATCTTATAATGTGTTTTATACAAAAGAATTAAGAAATTGTTCACACTCTCTACATATATTATTAGGGCTCAATCATTCGATTGTTCTTATAGTCTTTAAGGACCTCATGTATTCTCCAAAATATGTTGAACCAAGTATCAACACTACTCCAACCATCTGTTGTATTGTCATTGTCTCATGCAGAATAAGCATACTTAAAATAATTCCAAATGCAGGCTCTAAATAACTATAAGACGCGATTTCCATAGAGCTTAATTTGCTATACACTGAAAAATATAAATTATATGCTATTCCGGTATGAATCGTACCTAATACAAGCACAAAAACACAACTCTTTATATCTAGCCTAATTAAATTATTCAACCCACCTTCCATGAGAACAAAAGGTATTAATACAAACGTCGCTGCTGCCATCTGTACTAAGGTCGACAAATTATGATCCATCTTCGAATTAAATTTTCGATTCATAATGACTATAGTGGCATATAATATACCTGATGCTCCACTAAATAGTATTCCTGACAGGTGTTGATGATCTAATGTTATAAGGCCAATGACGAATATTAAACCTGTAAATGAAATACCTATTATAGTCACTTGTAACTTACTTAGTCTCTCTTTCAAAATCAAGGGACTTAACATCATTACATATACAGGGCACATATTATATATTACAATAGCTAATGAAACATTCGTGTTTTTATAACCGAAAAATAATGCCGCCCATGCTAAGCCAATCATTGCTCCTGACAAAATATAGATGAATATATCTTTAAAAACAATATTATTGTAGCTTTTTTTCAAAAATATGATTATCGTAAGGATTGGTAAGGATATAATCGCTCTTAAAAAAGCAAGAACTACAGGCGATAACTCTATATTCCTTGTGAATATCCCAATACTCCCCCATAAAAGCATGACCAATGTTAATTTAAATTTTTCCATAAATAAGCCTCCTCCTTTAATCTATAGACACTATAGAATAAAAGCGAAAAGCTGTATTGCACAAAATTGACATGAACGAATATTATGATTTTTCTTCTATAATCTTTTTATACTCCATCGGACTTACTCCATTCATTTTTTTGAATTCTCTTATAAAATGTGATTGGTCAAAAAATCCCATTTCCTCACAAATCTCAAATACGTCTACACCCTTGTCTAAGTATTTTTTTGCTTCAGCTACTTTTAACTGTAATTTATATGCACTTGGAGTTGTATTAAAGAAGGTCTTGAATTTACGAATTAATGTGAACTTATTTATACCGAACATTTTCTCAAGGTCATGTAGCGAAAGTTCTTCTTTAAAATGATAATCGATATACTCCTTAATATCTAATAGTTCTTCCATTCTCATATTATTCATCCCATATGACATACTCGTGATGAAATCAAGAAACCCACTTACCGCCTCACCTTGTATTTTTGTCACTTTCGTAAACTCCATTTTACATTCATAGTACTTAGGATCAATATAGACCATAATAAATTGCCACTGATCAATATCATCAGGTGAACATCTATGACTTAATAATGGCGGAATTATTATTAAGTCATTTTTTTCAAATCTATAACTTTCGTTTCCAAACTCAACAACTGTTGCTCCCATCTCAATAAGTCCGATAGATAATTCTTTGTGCACGTGTTTTTTATAACTTTGTTCTTTACGTATGCATTGCTTAATCTCAATGCCTTCCATTATAGATTTGTTGATTTTTAAATATTTTATCTTATTTGAGTTCATAATATATTTACCGATTATAACCAAATGGATTACCTGTATGTTCTTTCCATACTTTCTCACATTTTTCAAGCACTTCTTGACTTAGTTCCGGTCCTTCCATTGCTTTTATATTTTGTTCAAGTTGAGAAAGTTTAGAGACTCCACTAATAATACTTGTGACCTTTGCATTCGCAGTACACCATTTGAATGCTAACTCCAAAATACTGATTCCTGCTTCGTCTGCAATATCCATTAACTTCTCTGTTGATTGAATATTTGCTTCACTCCAATAACGATTTTTATATATTTTATTATCGGATAATCGCGAATTTTTTGCCGGTCCGTTTTTATGTTTTCCTGTAAGAAGTCCTGCTGCTATTGGATTATATACCGATAAACCCATAGGATGCTTTTCAAGAAAGGGGATTAATTCAGTCTCTAGTGATCGTGTTATGGCATTGTACACATTTTGAGTCATCACCGGTTTTGCAAAACCTTCACGTTCACATATGGCCATCATATCAGCCAACTGCCATGCAGCATGATTACTTACGGCTACATAACGCACTTTTCCTTGTTCCACTAATTCTGTCATTGCCTCTAAAGATTCTTCCATGGGTGTGTTATAATCCGGCGCATGAAAATAATACATATCAACATAATCCGTATCTAGCCGTTTTAAGCTTTTATCAATTTCTGAAAAAATAGCTTCTTTTGTAAGGCAAACTCCATTTAAATTTGTTCCACTTTCATATCCCACTTTTGATGCCAAGATAATCTGATCACGTTTATTCTTAATACCTTTGGCAACGATGGTTTCACTAGCACCATCTGTATAAATATTCGCAGTATCAAAAAGTGTTATCCCTTTTTCAAATCCATACTCCATGATTTTCAAACTTTCTTTTTCATCGGTTTGCCCACCAAAAGTCATCGTTCCTAAACTCATCTTTGGCACTAGTAAATCCGAATTTACCAATTCTGTGTATTCCATATTTGCCTCCTTTAAATCATTTAATCGTTTCTCTTATATTGTACCATATCTTGAAATATTCTATGCTTTATTTTGCTTATAGTTATTTTTCAGACTATTCTGTTTTTAGCATTAAGGTGTTTGACAACTCTTGCGCCTAGTGATATACTTGAATCGGATAAAAAGATAACCGTTGTGACATATGAAGGGAGAGTTTTTATGATACGATGGACTCTAATTTTCTTGGTTATTGCAATTATTGCAGCATTTTTTGGATTTATTGGAATTGCAGGAGCTGCGATTGAAATTGCAAAATTTATTTTCTACATTTTCTTGGTTTTATTCGTAATTTCTTTAATCCTAGGTTTTGTTAAAGGAAGACGCGCATAACAGACATAACAAAGGAGTAGCTTATATAGCTACTCCTTTTAACGTTTCCTCATAGACTAATAATATGTGACCAATTCTTCCACTGTTTTTCTTGGTGGAGCTACTTTTCCCTCTTCAAGTGGATAACCTATTGTTATTAGTGCTGCTATTTGTTCATTTTCAGGAATCTGAATATATTGACAAATCTTCTCTTCATCAAATATCCCTAAAATGACACTCCCTAGTCCTTTTGAATGTGCCGCTAAGCAAAATGTTTGGCTAGCAATTCCGGCATCAAAGGTCTCCCATCGGTCACCTTTCGATGTAGAAAAGTCCCCATTTTTTTCATAGCCACTTACATTTTTAATGACTGTAACAACAACAAGTGCTTTACATCGGGTAATTGTTTTTGCATTAAATTCAAAATCTAATACACAATGATTGGCAATATCTGCTTTGATCTGTGGTGTTTTTATAACATGATAACGTACAACTTGGGTATTTTTCCATGATGGTGCATATCTTGCCAAGGATATAACTTCATTGATTACTTCTTCGGAAACATCTTTTTCAGAGTATTTTCGAACACTTCTTCTTTCCATAATACACGTTTCTATTTTCATTTTTCCATCCTTTCTATAACCTGATTATAGTTTGGCATTCCTTCTTGAGCGCCCAGAGATTCTGTAGATATTCCTGCTGCAACATTGGCAAATTGAATGGACTTTTCGATTGACCATCCTTGACTTAAACAGAAGGCAAGACTTCCATTAAAGGTATCGCCTGCTCCTGTTGTATCCTTGACATGACATATACTAGCAGGTATTTTCTGCTTTTTGTTTTCATCGTAATATGTCACACCTTCGCTCCCCATCGTAATGATAAGTTTTTTTTGCAATTCATTCTGATTAGCACATTCTGATACTTTCTTTTGCAAAAGTAATTCTGCTTCTGATTTATTGGGAGTTATCCATGTCGCCTTACTTATTATTTTTTTGTCAACATCCATAAATGGAGCTGGGTTATAAATTATCTTTTTTTCATCCCCATATGTGAGAAAAAGATATTCGTTTGTTGCAAGCAGAATCTCATTTTGTAGCATAATAATATCTGCTTCTTCAAGAATTGTTTCACAGGTCTTAATGTATTCTATTGTTACATATTCATTTGCACCTGTTACAATAACAATAGCATTGTCATGATTGGCTATATCTACAAACGCACGACCAGTCACAGCTTCTGATATTTGCATTATACCCTCTGTGTTTACATTGTTTTTCTCCATGTTGGAAATAATTCTTTTTCCTTCATCATCTATCCCTACACAACCAACCATAGTTACATTTGCTCCAAGTTTTGCTGCTGCAACAGCTTGATTTGCCCCCTTACCACCAAATGTTTCAAAATATTCATTTGCTTTAAGTGTTTCTCCAGGCATCGGAATTCGATCCAAAACACATACTTTATCAATATTTATACTTCCTACAACGGCTATCTTCATTGCCTTCATCTACCTTTCAACGTGGAATATTTCTTTTTTCATGGCTATACCTGTTTTGGAATTAGCAATTCCTCCCGTTCCGGTTTCTCTATGGCATGCAGGCATTAAATCGCCTACTTCCTTCATAGCTACAACGACTTCATCAAAGGGGATATAAGAGTACATTTTTGCCCGAATCAAATCAATGGCCATCAAACTATTTGTTATACCGATACCGTTACGTTTTTGGCAGGGTACTTCCACTAATCCCGCAACCGGATCACATACAAGCCCCATAAGATTCTTAATCGCGATAGCAGCGGCACTAAAGACTTCTTCCTTACTACCTTTCAACATATAGACGCCTGCTCCGGCGGCCATCGCTGCCCCTGAACCCACTTCCGCTTGACAGCCTCCTTTTGCTCCAGAAATTGATGCGTTCTTTGCAATAATTGAACCGATCATTCCCGCAACAAAAAGACCTTCAATAATTTTATCGTCATCGAGGTGAAATGTCTCTTGTAAGGATAAAAACACACCCGGAAGTATTCCTGAAGCACCCGCAGTAGGCGCTGCCACTATGTGCCCCATCGTTACATTGACCTCCATTACAGCCAATCCGTAAGCTACTGCCTTAAGCATTCTTGAGCCAGATGCTGCTGTTTCTGTAAGAGCAAGATCATATACATCTTTTGCTTTTCTTTTGATAATCCGACCTTCTCCTCTTGAAAAGTCATGAAGGCCATTTTGAACGCTATCCTTCATGATAATCCAATAGTCCTTCATCTGAGATAAAATCATTTCCTCCGTTCTGTCCGTCAATTCCTTTTCATAAGACAGGGCATAATCAAAAAGACTCAACTCATGTTGATTACAAAACTCAATTATTTCTTTGCTATTTCTCATCTGCATGATCAATCACCTCTTGGAATCCACGTCACTTTATAAACGTCTTTCTGCTCCTTCAGCTTAGTTAGCTGCTCCTTACAAATAGATTCATCTACTTCCAGAACCATAATAGCATTCATGCCTCTTGTCTCACGATAAAGTTTCATATAGGCAATGTTTATTCTCTCTTCTGCAAAGATCTTACTTAAAGTAGCCACCATACCCGGTTGATCTTTATGAACCGTAATGATTGTATCATACGTACCGTCGATTTCTACTTGGACCTCATTAATTTCAGTAATCATAGCATGACCACCACCGATGGAAGACCCTTGAACAACAGTGCTTATCCCATCTTGACTTGTCATGGTAATCCTCACCGTATTCGGATGTACCTCGCCTAAATCCGCCTTCTCAAATTGATACTCTACTAGTCCCTCTGCCCGTTCAAATGCTTCGCTTAGCCTTTCGTCGTTATGGTGAATACCTAAAATTCCGGCAAGGAGGGCTTTGTCTGTGCCGTGACCTTGATAGGTTTGGGCAAAAGAGCCATGAAGTTCAAATAGAACTTTATGTATTGGCATGCCAAAAATTTTCAATGCCATATATCCAATTTTTGCCGCACCAGCAGTATGGGAACTACTCGGTCCAATCATATCCGGACCGATAATATCAAATATGCTATATTGTTTCATTTAAACTCACTCCATCTTAATTAAAAAGGTTCAAAATATTGTATTGGCTAAATACAGAGACAAATACTAAAGATACCATAGCCATAATCTTAATCAAAATGTCAAGGGAAGGTCCAACAGTGTCTTTAAGCGGGTCACCCACTGTATCACCAATCACTGTTGACGAATGCAAATCAGAACCTTTACCATGGCCCGGAACACCACCTGATTCAACAAGTTTTTTTGCATTGTCCCACGCTCCACCGCTATTGGCTGAAAAGAGGGCAAGCATAATGGCGGACAACAATGTTCCAATAATCATTCCACCAACAAATTCTGCCCCAAATATAAAACCGCTGATTAAAGGAACCAAAACAGATATCATTGCTGGTAACACCATCTCTCTAAGCGCTCCGGCTGAAGAAATCTCAATACATAATTTATAATCCGGCTTTGATTCTCCTGTCAAGATACCCGGAATTTCTTTAAATTGTCTGCGAACCTCTTTCACCATTAGTCCAGCCGCCTTAGCAACGGACTCAATCAATAATCCCGAGAAGTAATATGGTAATGCAGCACCAACTAGTGCACCTGCAAGCGTTAATGTGTTAATCATATTAATACTAAGCGTAAATCCATATATATCCCCAGCATTTGCCTGCGAATATAAATATGAAGCAATCAAAGAAAGAGCTGCAAGCGAAGCTGACCCAATAGCAAAACCTTTACCAATTGCCGCTGTTGTATTTCCCACTGAATCGAGCTTATCTGTTATTTCTCTGACTTCAGGATCAAGTTTACTCATTTCACTGATTCCACCGGCATTGTCGGCTATGGGGCCATAGGTATCGACAGATACAGTTGCTGCAACAAAGGATAACATACCAATCGCTGCCATGGCCACGCCGTATAGTCCCGCAAAATAGTTCGCTGACATAGTTGCGACTGCTAGCACTATAACCGGGTAAAATGTAGACTTCATGCCTGCTGAGAGACCTTGGGTAATCGTTAAAGCAGTTCCTTCTAGCGATTTTTTTGCGATTGTTTTGGTTGGTTTAAAATCATAACTTGTATAATACTCCGCTAAGAAACCAATTAAAATACCACTACCTATACCAAACAATGCCGCTATCCAGGGAGACATAATCCCTGCTTTAAACCCAAGAGCTGTCACATTCATATCCGCAAAATAAAAATAAGTGAAAGCACCCGTGCCTATAATCGTTAGTCCAGCAGATGTCCATAATGCATAATTAAGTTCTCTATGAGGATTCTCCGATACGTTACGAACAATAAGTGATAAAACACCAATAACACTACTTATAAGACCAATTGCTGCAAAAACAAGGGGAAAAGTTATCAGGTTTCTTACTAGATCATAGCTAAGATGATCGCTGTTTCCACTTGTTGTATAGTACATATAAGACACCAATACAACAGCTGATATAAGTGCGCCAACGAAGCTTTCAAGCAAATCAGCTCCAAGACCTGCCACATCCCCTACATTATCGCCAACATTATCCGCAATCGTCGCCGGGTTACGTGGATCATCTTCAGGTATTCTCGCTTCTGTCTTACCGACAAGATCAGCCCCCATATCTGCAGCCTTGGTATAAATACCACCACCTACGCGATCAAACATGGCGATAATTGAACATCCAAGTGCATACCCGGATACGGTCATTGTGAAAGGAATAAAGTTAACCCCCATCCAATTTTCTTGTATAATCAGATTCGCTTGATCCATCTGACCAAGCAAATCACCAAAAACAACATAAACAATAGCGAGGCCAAATAGTGCAAACCCGCCAACGCTAAGGCCCATTACTGAACCACCTTGAAACGCAACTTTTAAGGTCTGACCAAGGCTTTTTGATGTCCGCGCTTTATTAGATACACGAACGTTAGAAATCGTTGCTATTTTCATACCGATAAATCCGGCAAGTGCACTCATTGATGCCCCCATAATAAATGCAGCACCAACATACCAGTCAACGACTACACCGAGTATAATCGCTATAATAATTGCAAACTTTGATATGACTTTGTATTCATGATGAATAAATGCATCTGCGCCTTCTTGGATTGCGGTTGCAATCTCTTTCATGAGTTCTGTTCCCTCGTCCAATTTTTTTACTTGGATAAAATTAAACGCTGCCAATAATAATGCCAATAAAACTGCAATAAATACCAATACAATCATAAATTCTTAACCTCCATATTATATTTTTTTAACAACTCTCTCCAAATTACCTACTTTAAAATCGTACCACAAATTTCAAGTTTTTCACATCTTTTTTTTGCAAATTAAAAAAGTATCAGACCTATATAATCTGATACTTCTTAATAGTTTATTACATTATTCTGTCGGGTTAACAAGAACCGGTTGATAATTATTACTGGATGTGTTTCCATATGTATGCGCTGGAATCGAATTATATCGTATCTCTGCAATTTCTGAGCCCTCCATAACAAAATCTACTGTTAATATTATTGTGTTTTTTATTGGATGTCTATTTCCACCAAAGACGAAGTCGCCTAACGAATACGCAATCGGCACACCACGATATTCTTCTACAGGCTGAACTATATGGGGATGGTGTCCAAGAATAAGATCTGAACCATTATCTATCGCAAAGAGTGCAAGTTCTGTCTGCTGAGCATTTTGAGTTTTTGACCTCTCAATTCCCCAATGAAACGACGAAATCACAATATCCGCATTGGATTCTGCCTCTGCCAACATATCATTCATCTCGGATTTTAATTCTTCAATATCAACGCCTCGCTCTAATGGTCCTAATACATTGTGCCCCAACAATGCTATCGTGTAATCACGCACCTGATAATAAGCAATCCGGTCATAACCGAAGTTTATTACCCCTTGTGCATCCAAGGCAGCAATTGTGTCTTCATAAGCTATTTGTCCATAATCATAAGTATGATTGTTTGCAAGGCTGACAGCTTCAATACTGCCCTCTTTATAAATTCGTGCATACTCCGGATTACTTCTAAACCAGAATGCTTCATTTCCTTGCCAAGATTTATTTGCTCTTTCACCTCGTGTTGAAAATACATTTTCATTATTTGAAATGGTCAAATCATCTTGGCCAATAACACTTTGCACTTTTTCAAGAAAATAATCGTAACCTACGCCCAACGATTCAATATAATAGTCGATGCTTCCATCATACCAAAAACCATGTCCATTAGCCAACAATGTATCTCCTACTGCACTAATGGAAATAATATCATTCTTATCTGTCGGTTCAAAATTTTCTTCAACCGGATATTTGCTTTCATCACTATAATGCCACCATTCTGCAAAATATCCTTCAAAACCAGCTTCTGTCATTGCATTTTCTAAGATTATGACATGCTTTCGTGCTTCACTTTCTAGTTCTTCATAATTACGGTCTGCTCGTGCCGAAAAATCATCGTAAGCTGTCGGCATAGGAATTTCCGTTCCATCGGCATTTACAAGAGTCAGGTCAATGCCATTGCCCCTTGAGTGATTAGAATATCCCGAATGGGGATTGGCTATATATCGAGCATCGGGCATGGCTTCCCATAAGTCAAACTGAGCCGATGTGGGTCTGTATCCATCCCATATCTTTAATGAATAGCCTTCTTCTATCAAGCTTTCGTATGCGACTGTTAATTTTTTTACCGTTCCATAGCGTAGATATGCATTTGTAAAATTGTAAATAGGTGCCCCGGTTATATTATCTGATGTAGCATATTTTAAATCAACAAAAATCTCCGGAATGTAATCTCTTATCTTAACAAACTCATCATCCGGTACTGCTTCTGGTACTTCCCTTTCAATAAGATCACTATTCGATGGTATCTCAATAGATTCTGATCCTTCATATTCTTCCAAACCATTATCTCTTGAATAGAGTTCAATTCTTCTTAATATTTCCTCTTGTACTGTTGAATTCTCTCTATAGAATTCCCATATATTTGAGAAAAACAAAAGACTTACCACTGCTATACTTATTATAAATTTCATTTCATCACCTTCCCATATCATGTAGAGCTAGTATGATTTCGGGGCTCCATTTGTATCTCCTCCTTTATCTATATAGTTCTTAGTATAATCTACTTTTCCTAAATAAGTAATAAAAAACAAATCGGCATCTTTTAATAATTATTTGTTGATATCTATTATCAATTATACTCCTACCAATTTATTATGTCAATTTTATGGATAACACACACAGTGATATACTTTTGTAATGGCGTAATATTATCATCTTTCAATCTTCTTTTTATTTGGTTCTAGATGAAACGTAATAATACTTCTTTTACCAAAATAATGCTTCAACTGTTGCTCAAGGGATTCCGAAATTTCATGTGCATTGTATAATGAAATTTTCTCATTAAAGATCAAGTGCGCTTCTATTGCCACATTAGAACCTACACGTCGAGTTCTTAAATTGTGACAGTCTTGAATTTCACTTGATTTGTCTAATAGATTCAATATATATTGTACTTCTTCTTTATTAAGAGATGCTTCTAATAATTCATTGACAGCCGGCAACATTATTTCAAAAGCTACTTTAATAATAAATCCACTTACTACAATAGCTGCAATCGGATCAAATATTGTCCATTTCTCTCCGAGAAAAAAAGCAAAACTTATGCCTATAAGCGTTCCAATAGATGACAAGGCATCCGATCGATGATGCCAGCCATTCGCTACTACTGCCGGAGAATTTATTCTTTCTCCGATGATTTTGGTATAACGATATAAAAGCTCTTTGAATACAATTGACATTATAGCTGCTATGATGGCAACTAACCCTGGTCTGGATATCGTCGCACCTTTTATTAAAACTTCATACACCGTAATCATTCCGTTTTTTAAAATATTATATCCTGCATATAATAATGCTACACCAATAATTACCGTTGTAAATGTTTCATATTTACCATGCCCAAAATTATGTTCTTCATCAGCAGGTTTATCCGCAAATCTGAAACCAACTAAAACAACAATGTCTGTAAAAAAATCTGTTAAGGAATGAATTCCATCTGCAAGCATTGCATTGCTTTTTCCAAATATACCCGCTATTATTTTAATAATTGTCAGTATTGTATTAACAACAAATCCAACCCAAGTTACTTTTTTTGCTTCGAAACTTCGTTTCTCATAGTTTATTTCATAATTGTACATATGCCCTCCTTAAATAACTTCTTAATTTATCAATAGCTTGCGTTTTAATTCCACTCTTCGTTATCAATATATCAAATTCATCCTGTAAACATTTCATTTCTTTTATCGCTACCACCGCATGTTTTGACATTGTTATCTCTGCAATTTCTTTGTTCATCAACGGTTTGAATATGAGTAATAACAGAATACTCGGTAATTTAAAATAGTTTAACTTGAGTGGTGTAACTGAGTAACCTAATGATTTTAGAACTGAAAAACCTTCTTTTATCCCTTGAATCATTAATAAAATATCTTTAGAATTTTGGGATAATTCATAATTATTTCCGTCATATTTATATAAACTATTCGCTATACATGTAACAATACTCACATGATATTTTTGCCATGCATCCATGTTGCTACAATAAACCGAAGAAATCCCTGCATTGTTAAATGCTTTTATTAATTTTTTTACCCTTTTTGATTTCTTCTGATTATATTCTCCAAATGTTGTTGTTTGAAAAAGGCGAATAGCCCCATTACCAATAAAATATTTTACAATCCCTTCTACTCTCTCTCCTCCTGCTGAAGGGAAACCTATCATTACCCTTTCAGCACCTATTACTTTTGCCCAGTTTTTATATCCCAATGCATTGTTGACTATAAAAACTATATTCGACGAACAATTTTTTTCAAGAATATGTACTATGTTTTTCACTTGAGGTTTTTGCATGACAACCATAATATAATCATAATACTCATCTGGATCCAGTTTCTTAATCACCTTTACTTTTGAAGATAAGTACGATTTTGATTTAACCTCTTGTATAACGACACCTTGACTAAGAATTTCTGAATAACGATTACCCCTAGCCAATACCGTCACATCATTCCCAGATTTTTGAAGTTTACAAGCGAAAATACTCCCTATAACTCCAGCACCATAAATAAGAAACTTCATTTTTTACCTCCTCGATAAAATTTATAGTATATATTTTCCAAAACAAAAAACACACCAATGGAACATTACTGTCCCACAGATGTGTTTACTTTTAATCTGCTGTCACTCGTTTGGCGACCCGGCCCCATGATCTAAATACGATTCATCGCCTGCTCAGTTTATTAACAATATATAACCTTTTGTTTTTTATTTTAAACAAATTTCTCAAAATTGTCAATAATAATTCCCTTTGAATTTTCTCTTTTTAATCATTCGATCAATTCTTCAAATCGATACAGCGGTTCGTCAAGCAACATATTACCTAGTGTTTCACCGGATTTACCTTCAACCCATATTTGTACTCTTTCTATTTCAGGAAACTCTGTCAGTGTATTTACAATTGAGCTTAGGGTCATGAGTTCACCCGCGCTTCCACCTGAATGATTATCGATAAACTCTCTTGAAAAATCAACTGTGCAAAGCCCATTATCGATATTGATGCTAAGAAGTTTTGTTCCTTCAGGAATTGATGGAGACAAAGCCTCATTATTGGGACCTGCAATCAATCCATGTATAGCTGCTTCAGCAATCTCGTCATTGTAAACCGTTAAGGTCCTTACTTCTTCCCATACCTTCTGTGCATCCATGCCCGGAAAATACAAAGTCACCTCATTTTGTGTCACATCCACAGGATTGAATAAAGAATATCCTGCTGTAAAAGGTTCTTCTCCTAGTTCAAATAATTTTTCAAAGGACACGACGCCTATGTTTTCACGTATAACTCGTTGCTCGTAATAATCACTGCCTACCTGTTTATGTCTAACTGTATATTCTTTGACTCCCATATTTGTCAATTCTGCCTTCATAATTTGCCCATTAATCGTTTGAAGAACTCCGTCCTTGTCTCTTGCTTGATCTGTCCAATAAGTCCCGATAACTAAGGGCGTCTGAATCAAGGTAAGTTGATCAAACTTAGAGTCCATCATAACCTCTTCTTCTTTTGTTTGTATTAGACTATTTCCTTCAATCGTATAATTTAAGTCGATGGAATAATCCTTGTCACTTTCGCCATCTGACATATCGTCAACCATTCCACTGACCCTATAGATTCTTTTGCTTGCTTCATCAACAATAGAATCCAGTGTTGCACTGTGGCCGTATTCTGCAAATCCTTCATATTTCCATTCATAGCCTGTCGCGTCCGGTAATAACTCAGATAGGGCATCCACTTCATAGGTCGGCTCATTAATGCTCGCCACTTGTGTCAAGGCATTCCATCCAACTTCTTTTCCTGTTAACTGTGCGACAGAACGAAGAGGTACATAAGTTGTTCCATCTACAACGAAATTATCTGTGGAGACAGGGGTACCATTTACTTTTATCGTCACAATGTTTCTATACACTCTTATCAACTCACTTAAATCCCTCCCAATAAGAGTTCCTGATAAAAAGGATAGGGACACTAAAACAACAAATATGAACATACCTGTGTTTTTTACTAAGTTTTTTCGCTTGTTTTTCATATGGCTCACTCCATTTCTGCTAAGTAGTTAACGTTGTCAAAACAGTTATGTGTATATTATATCCCTTTTCATATAGTCCAGCAACTACTCCAAAACTTCAGAATAATCATTTAAAAAACTCTTAATAGTATCTCCGAATATTTCGGGGGCATCTTCAAATACCGCGTGACCTGAATCATCAATAATTACAAATTCAGCATTCTTGAATAAATCCAAGTAAGTTTTGCTGGTAGCTTCTGTTTGAACAAAGTCATCTCCCGGGTGTATTATTAACACTTCCGTGTCTAGCTCCGGAAAACTTTTAGTATAGTCATGCTTCTTACCCATACTGAAATACATAGCCTGAATCATCCACCCTCCTGCCATATTATTCTCTGGCGGCACGTATTCAGTCGCAGAATATGCCAAATTAAAATAATACTCAAGTTCATTATTTAGATTAACTAAATCTTTATCCGAGTTGTTAAAGATATTCTGATAATCAAAATATCTCTTTACAAAGTCCTCATACCCTTCTAACTCATTATCAGGCAATCGCTTTTTGATATTAGCAAATAAATCTTCTGTTTCCATTGGCATTTTCATTAGGGGCGCCGGCGCGACTAAAATAAGCTTCTCAACGTTATCCGGAAACTCAGCAGCATATAATGTGGCTAAAAAGCCACCAAAGGAGTGTCCGATTATAATCAGTTTATCTTCCCCAAGTATACGTCTGATTCTTTCAATATCTGCAATTTGAGCTGTCAATCCAAGTGTTGATTCTAATTCCAACATATTGTTGTGATAGTTTTTCGACGCAAAAGTATCAATCGGTCTAGTTGAATTACCACATCCTCTTTGATCATAATAGATAAATTGATAATCTTTACTTAATTCATTTAACCCTGTCCACTCACTTGTGTTTGGCATTCCCGGTCCGCCATGAATTATAAGAACATTGGTGCCAGCCCCTTGTGTAAAATAATGCAGCTTAATTTCCTCTTCTACTAAAAAATAATCCACATCTTTCGGTTGAGCTGGAGGCTCAAAGGATGCGCTTATATTAATACCTTTTGTAACATTTCCAACTTCATACATAGGTTGTGATGACTTGATAACAAACATAATAACGACTGCCATAATAACAACGACAACAAGGCCTAATATCAAAAGAAAGATTTTCATGAATCATCACCTTCATCTATTTTAATTGGAAGTATTATTTTAGTTATATATTTGTTTGGATTACCCTCGAAAATCATACCCGGTCCTTTTATGTATTCATCTCTAATTGGTGTTTTCACTTCATAATCATTATTTTTTGCATAGTCAAAAAGTGCTTTATATGCATTGCCTATGTTTTCATAACGACCTTTATGTATTGTTGTTATTGCTTTCATCTCCGCTAATGTTCTACAATTGATATCACTTGTGCTCATTGCACTTTTGATCGGCACACATACTTCTATATCCGCCTGTTCAGAATACTCTAATTCATGATATAGGTTAAAAAAGTCTCCACTTGCCTTCCCTTTAACACTTCTAAAAATCTTTCCTGCATATTTGCCGCAATCTTCATATTTCCCAACATATCTTATAGACGCTATTTGCACACTCGGTATTTGTTCAACTTTCACTTCATAATTCATCAATAATTCCTCCTTGATAATAGTGTTAACAGAAGCATTTATTTTTTCGATGAGTTCTTTTTTTTCTTCGATTTCTTTTTGTATAAGTTGTTTTTTCTCAGTAAGAATAAAGTGTAAATCATCCTCATCAACGCAAAGAGATAAGGTGTCTTTTATCTCAGATATTGAGAAGTTTAATTGTCTTAAGCGCTTTATTAATAATGCATTTTTATAATTATGCGCATCATAGAGCCTATAAGCATTATCACTTTCTCTATCAGCCGGTACTAATATGCCTTCTTTGTCATAATACCTTAGGGCCTTAATACTTAATCCAGTTATCTTTGAAAACTCACCAATTTTATACATATTTACCTCCTATCATCACTATACATCCTCCCGTGCAGGGGAGTGTCAAGAAAAATTATTGGACCTATATTACTTTATTTGATTTGATAAAATTTTAACCTTTATAATAAAAACACTATTAGCCTCAAAGCACATTCCACGGAAAACACAATACTATGTATTAATAGTTTTGTTGGTCAACATAGTCATCGCCGATATTATGTATAACTGAACATCCATTTTCTTTGAAAATATCGACAGCTTTGTTGACATTTGAATTCTTTACTAAAATATAATCTGTATTAAATGTTGATATTACAAATATACTTATGTCATTTTGTGCCATTAACGTAGCTAACGAAGACAAAATACCTACCAAACTAAAATCCAATATGCCTTCTACTTTGAATTGCCTCCAATTTCCTTCATATCTTATCCTTTCAGGAATATTTTTTTCTGCACATACAATAGATAATTCCTCTGGCGTCTTCGTTATAGAAAAATATTGATCGCGTGTTGCCCATTCAGGTATAGGCTCTGTATGTTCTAATCTGCATACCCCATATATATTGTTAAGTAATTTCAATTTTAACTTCTGATTCATATCTAGCCCTCCTATAGTTAAGTTGATCGTCACTTTTATTTTGCTTTGACTCTTATTCATGTATGAAATATTTATTCTATTTTAACCTTTAATTGCCCCTGCTGTCATCCTTTAAACTAATTTATCCTGAAATTCCCAAACTGCTAAAGGTAATGTTCTATTTTCTACTGCTTGGGTAATTAGTCCAAATTTCTTTGCTCTCATAGAACCGTGCTTACGTTTGCCGTACATAGCTCTTGAAATTTCTCTTCGAATTAATAATAATTCGACAACATGCCTCGCAAACAAAAAACTGATTACACATCTGTGTAATCAGTTAACTATATCTACTTTAAGTCTATATTAATGCATTTCTATGATTTCAATAAGCTCTCCATGCCAATTATGATACCATACCTCTCCGGTATAACCATTAACACTTAACATTCCATAGGGATTATCATCCTTTACTACATGAAATGTATAATACCCATAAAATTCGTGGTATTCTTCTCCCACTTCTAATGCCTCTCCCGTTTTTATTAGGTAATCATTGGCTTCATTCATTGCTTGTTCATATGTCAAATCATTATCTATGGAAATATTGTCATTGTCAATTGCTAGGTCATTATCATAATATCCTCGGCCCATCATTCCTCTTCTTCCTATTCCTCCGTGCATTCCATACTTCAAATTCCACATCATATTCGGACCATATTCAGGATATATTTCTTTTGTGTATGGGTTGACTAATAATTCCATAGCCCCCCGTTGTGTTTCTTCCTCAATAATAGAAAAATAGTATTCACTATCCGAAAAAACGAAAATATCGCTAATCTCTAAGGGCGTTTTATAATTTTCGATATAGCTTTCTACTTCTTTTTTTAATTCTTCAATTGAATATACTTCTTCTTCTGAATCACTTATATTCCTGTATTGGGTATTAACTCCCATAAAACCTCGTATATTATTAAATGAAGTGGTTTTTTGAACATCTCTTTGATTTAATTGTGAATAAATGATTCCCAACAAGCCACCACCAATGAGAACGACACCCAAAACAATCAAAATCAGATTTGTTTTTTTCATTTTAACTACTTCCTTTCAATAACGTTTTTTTTCTTAAGATATTCTTCTTCAGTTATTTCTCCGTTGACGTACATTTTTTTTAGTGTATTAAGTGTATCATCATTCGTAGGGCTCTGTTTTTTGTTTAATGTTACAATACCTATAACTAATAAGGCTACGCCAATGAGAATAATATAATGCCACATACTAAAGTAACCACCAAAAAAAGAGGCACATCCTCCATTACCAAACCAATTTAATCCTCGCATCATTTTTTATCACCTTTCATTCCTATTTTATTTATTTCTTTTGTTATTATTATTATGCACTCAAAATATGACACAATTATGACTGATTATAAGGAACTATTGAAATATAGGGAACGAGATCTTATACTTATATTAATACTAATTTTCATTGATTATAAAGGAGGTTTTTATATGTTTTTTGTCCCCTATATTACTTTTAACGGCAACGCTTCTGATGCAATTTCATTTTACAGCAAGGTTCTTGGTGCCCAGTCCAACCCTAATATTATGTATTACAAAGAAGCACAAGGTATGGATATTCCTTCAGGTTACGAAAAAAAAATCTTACATTCCGAACTCAACTTTCCTGGAGGTAGCCTCTACATCAGCGATGCATTCCCTGGCTCAGACGCAACTTATACAGACAGCATTTCATTTACTTTGGAACCGGATTCCAAAGACGCTCTTAATACTTTATTCGATTTGTTGTCTGAAGGCGGAACCGTTATACAAGCTTTAAAAGAGGAGTTCTGGGGTGCTATTTTCGGATCAGTCAAGGATAAATTCGGTATTTATTGGAGTCTCAATTATCAACTGCCCACCAAGTAATTGTATATAACTGTTTATACTTAAAATAAAATAATAACGGGCTCTCTTTAATTCGTACAAAGAGAGCCCGTTATTATATTTTGGATAACTATACATTTAACGTGTTGGGACTATTTCTAACCAATATCCATCCGGGTCCGTTATAAAATAAATACCCATTTTTTTGTTTTCATAACATATACAATCCATTTCTTCATGTAATGCATGGGCTTGGTCATAGTCATCTACTTGAAAGGCCAAATGAAATTCACAATCACCTAAATCATAGGGTCTATCCCAGTCTCTTAACCATGTCAATTCTAATTCAAAATCCGAATGGTCATTTCCTAAATATACAATAATAAAGGATCCGTCCTCTGCCTCTTTTCTTCTTTTTTCCGTTAGCCCTACTGCTTTGTTGTAAAATGCAATAGATTTTTCAAGGTTTTTCACATTATAATTTTCATGTACCATTTTAAATTTCATTTTTCTCCACCTTTCTTATATCTTTATTATCCATGTTTGGCCTTCTTCATTTATATCCATCACCTTTGCTCCTTGCAACTTGTCACTTCGTTCTCTTTTAAAACGCTGAATGATGGATGGTTTTTCCCAAAAATGCATTGGAAATATATATTGAACCGAGGCTGTATGTAATAATTTTTCTATTCCGTAATAGTAATATTCTTCTTGCCTTGGGTCCAATGGAGCAAAGGCTAAGTCAATAGAAGACCCTTTTAAGACCTCCATTTGTTGATTAAACATTTCCGTCATGTCCGCATTGTATTGTTCTGATTCGCCTGACCATAACCACCAATTTAAATCTCCTGCATAATAAATCGTTTTTCCTAAATACTCTATTAGGAAAGCGACCCCACTATCTGTTGATTTTAATGTCTTTATTAAGATAATATTTTCCATGGTATCTGTCAAGCTATATTCATTCCCAGGATCAACAACATGGGCTCGATGTGTAATCTTGTTTGCACTAATATCCGAAGATAATACAAACTCGACATCCGGGTAATCCGAAGTTAAGTCAAAAATAACCGGATTAAAATGATCATGATGCTTGTGGCTGACAAATACAATGACTTTTTTATTCTTTTCTAGCTTGGGTATTGTCCCTTTATAATAATCAAACAAAAAATAGCAAGACTCCCATTCAATTAAAAAGCCGCTATGACTAATATATGTAACTTTCATAGTTTCTCCTCTCTCCCATTATCTTTGTCCATTAAAAGCAATTTATTCATAAATATACAAAACCTTTTATATTTTAGTATTTAAGTCTCTTATCACCTGATTAAAATATTCCTGACTTTGGGCTCCTGAAATAGAATATTGATCTTCAATGACAAAAAAAGGAACCGATGATACACCTAATGATGAAGCAAGGTCTTGATCCTTTAAAACCACTTCTTTGTAGCGTTCTTGGTCAAGCGCTTCCAGGGCTTTTGTTTGGTCTAAGCCAACTTCCCTTGCTAACTGTACCAAATTATCTTTAAGTCCAATATCAATCCCTTTCTCAAAATATGCAGAAAATAGAACTTCCGCCATGGCTTCTTCTTTTCCGAATTCTGCAGCATATCTAGTCAATTCGTGAGCCATACGTGTGTTGTTAGGTTTGATATTTTCAAAATCATAATCAAGTCCACTCTTTTTAGCTTCATTCATAACACTTTGATTATTCATCTTTGCTTGTTCATAGGTCATTCCATATTTTTCAGCTAAAAGTGTATTTATATCTTTATCCGGATGCGAAGTAGCTTGTGGATTTAATTGAAAATTACGATAATTCAACTCAGTCTCGTCTTTTATATCTAACTCAGCAAGGGCTTTATTTAAACGGGTCTCTCCTATATAGCAAAACGGACATGCATAGTCACTCCAAATATCTATTTTCATAACAAACTCCTTTTCTAAACTGTTTTCATGACTGGTCTCAACTTATAGAATTAATTATAACAAATGGGATAACAATTATCAATTAATAACATTTAAACTCCTGATTCCAAGACAAGGATATGACATTGTTCTACGAATATTTATGTCGCCTTATTGTTAATTCCAGCCAACTCCAACCCCCACAATAAAGTGAAACGCAAGGAGGTAACCATGATTATAACTCTATTTTATACTTTATCCATCCTCTCACTGATTGTTGGTACTGCAGCAATCTATCTCGCCATGATTGAATCTGTCCCGGTGTCATGGCTTTACTATCATTATTTCATTCGTAAGCCTTTGAATTGGTCCATACTTCTCTTATTATTGTCATGGTCATCACTCATTTATTTTCGAGAGAGTCAATGGCCACTATGGACATTACCACCAATTATTATAGTCCTCTTTGCCTTAATCCTGACCTACAAAATGCATCAAGAAAAAGCTTTTCCATCTGTGTTTTTCCCTGAGATGTCTGATGAGCCTTATGAACTTCCCATTGAAGAGACAATGGAATTGGCTGTTATTACCTATGAAGGCATACGCAAGTGTTATCCACTAGATTATGTGATACATCACCATATTGTCAACGACCGTTTTGGGACCAAGACTGTCGCTCTTACTTATTGCGCTATGTGCCATAGCATTATTCCTTTTGATGTCACAGATATTGGGCCACTATTCGTTGCGTCCTTTAAAAACTCCAACATGATTGTCGCTGACAAAGCCACAAAAACCTTTTTTCAACAGGCATCCTTCCAATCACTGATCGGTAAACTTCACCCCACTACCCTTACGATGATTCCCTTTCAGATAATGACTTGGTCCGATGTGAAAGACACAATCAAAAATCCCCTTGTCGTACATGTAACTAAGAAAGATTTCAAAGAATTTCAATTACCTATCCCCGGAATCTGGAAGAAGCTTATCGCCACCGAAGCCACACCGGGACTGTCTTCAAAGAACCGGGACAAAACCTTCCCTACAAGGACTCGGGTCATTGGCATCTTGGAGCCCTCATTTGAAAACCACATAGTATATCTAAAAAAGACAGTTCTAAATGCATCTATCATCCATAACAAAGAACTTGGATTCTACTTGATAGCACACTCAGGAACCGTCAATGGTTATAAGGATGTTGTCAATGGTCAGCATGTGATAATTTTAAAAGAAAACAATAAGCTGATTGATCAATTATCCGAAACTCATTGGAATATGTTTGGCAAATATTTAAGCGGAAGCATACAGGCAGATCTAGATCCAATCGCTGTTTCTGATGAGTACTGGTTCTCTTGGAAGAAATTTCATGAAGATACGGAAGTGATTATGGATTTTGATTAAACTGTCAATCATTTAAAAAGCTTTTAATGGTTTAGTCCTCCTTAGTTATATGGTCATATATCGGCAATATAGTTTCCAGCCAATTAATGCTCCCAATGTATTAAGTATTAAATCATCTACGTCAAACACCCCTACCGAGATAATGAATTGGATGGATTCTACCCCAAAACTAAAAAGGAATCCAATAATCAAAATAAAGTTTATTTTATATGCCCACGTCTTATTATGAAACAAATAGGGGATGAAAATGCCTACCGGCATAAAAACAATTATATTGCCCAATATATTAATGACAAATTCTACTAGACTAGAAAAATCGGATACTTTCAAATATTTTCCTATTGAATAAAAGGGGACCAGATTATATGCATTTATATTAGACCGAGTTCTACCTGCAATTTTTGAAATAAATCCAAAGTAGCCTATGAATCCGAGATATGCGATTAATAATATTCCTTTAACCCACTTTGATTTGTAAATTTTTCGAATTAACATTTTTTCTCTCCAATACACTTTTCTAGCCTTAAAACTAGTCGTTGAGGTTTTATTCAGTCAATACCTTACATGCACGTTTTGTTATCAATTCATTACCTAGAGACTTTTTTTTCACCGGAACAATCAAGTCTTTCACTTGCCGCTCTAATTCCCATGTCCCATCCGGCTTCATTTTACTATTCAGAAGCTTTAAGGCTTTTGGCATATTATCATCCCACACTCCTTCTTTTGACAGTATCCAAAGGATTTCTAAAAAATCCGCTTTATACATATTGGGAAGCGTAAGCCGTCCAATCATAGGATGCAACAGTTGATCCGGATTATGGGAACTATAACAGACTTCATGGAGCAAAATATAATCAATACATTCTTGAATACATGACAACAGCTTTTCCGAACGCTCTTTCTCCGGAATAAAGGAAAATCCTTTTAGGAGCTTGACCACTCCCCAAAAACATGTATGTTTGCCATAACAACTCTTATTACTATAATATGGAAATGTATGTGGCGTTTTAAAGTCGCCATCATCAAAACGCTGGTAGTGGCTAAAAAAATCAACAACACGGTCGACTCGAATCATCTCTGTCGGCTTCAATGTCAGCTAAGAGAACCAAGGTCCACAGTGTCGATTTATAATTCGGAACATAATAGGTGAGTTCAGGTTCATATTTATTATCGTGTTCAACATTCCAGCATCCATGAATGTCTTGAAGCTGCCTGA
Organism: Clostridiales bacterium UBA2432; assembly: GCA_002342805.1. Classification (GTDB taxonomy): domain Bacteria; phylum Bacillota; class Clostridia; order Lachnospirales; family Vallitaleaceae; genus UBA1351. The sequence goes on from DDQW01000093.1 coordinate 150,669, forward strand.
TTTTTCTATTGTTTCGTAACTTGTCATTGAATCTCCTTCCTTATCTAATTATCTACTGATTTGCTCTATTTTGATTATAATGCATTTCAATAGCATTGACTTAAATCAATGCACAATCTTTTTTATACTGTCATAATAGGACTATACAAACTATGAAAGGAGCACTATTAATGAAAATTTCCAATAATAACCCTGTACGTTTCTGGAGCATAACCTCCGGGATTTCTTTACTAATCATGGCCATAGCAGCTGGCTATGCCTATGGCTTCTCATTCAGCAAAATATATGTAGAAAATAATTCTCTACAGACGATGACAAACATACAATCAAATAGCACCGTATTTTATTCAGGCGCTATTGCATGGTGCCTTATCCTTGTCGCCGACATAATTGTCTCTTACGGATTATACAGATATTTAAAACCAAGCCACAAACTGATTGCTCTAATCTCAGGTTCTCTTCGGCTTACATACTCCATCTTTTTGGCAATCGGTATCGCATTCCTTTTCGCAAAAAACACTGAGATATTCTTAAGAATATGGTCACTTGGTTTATTCGTTTTCGGTTTCCACTTGGCAATAACTGGCATTGGAGTCTTCTTAAGCACTGAGACACCCAATCTATTGGGGTTTCTCTTAATTATAGCCGGAATAGGCTATAGTCTAACTCATGGTCTTCAAAATTTTATACCTCAAGCAACAACTTTTGCCACATATTTAGAAACTTTTCTTACTATACCTATGACTATCGGAGAACTCTCTTTCGCTATATGGCTATTCATTAAAGGCGGTCGAAAAATTAATCAACTGCCTTCAAATAATTCTGTCCCAGACGCCCTTTGATTCTACTCAGTGATTCCGGCGTCAAACCAAGATAACTGGCTAGTTGGTGTTGTGGAACTCTGGTGAACAACTCAGGCCTTTTGCCCATCATATATTTGACTCTCTCTTCCGGTGTCATTCGTATGAAAGAGGCAAAAGTGTCCTGTAACTCCCCCATACCGGATTGCATCATCTTCAAAACGATGCTTTCAAACTCAGGATACTTCTCAAGTTCACTGTCCTGTTCATCCAACTCACCAACAATCATGATAGAATCTTCTAGACATACGACTGAATAAGGTGATTCGAAATTTTCACTTTCAGAAAATATAGTAATACTTTGGTTTTCTGTAAAAAAATCTGATGTTACCTCTTTGCCCTCAACATCCACTGAAAATTTTCTTGCGCACCCTTCCAAAATAAAAAAGCATTGTTTCGGAACATTCCCCTGTTCAATTAAAACGGCCCCTTTTCGAAACACTTGAACAGGAATATGATCCACCATCTCACGAAGACTCTTCTCATCTAGTTCACTGTACCTTTTTATAACATTAACAAGTTTGTCCAATGCCGCGCTACTAATTCTTTCCTCTTTCACCTAGCTACGCCTCCAATCAATATATTCAATCGTATACGAAATATAGTTAAAATATCCAGGGATGTTTTTTCTAAACAAAATTACTTATCATGACTTTCTAAAAACAGATCAAAGTCACTCTTAAATAATTGGTCTTGTACAATGCGGTATTTTTCAAATTGTGTTTCTGCATGTAGTTTTGCCTGTTCTGCTGATATTTTCCCTGCATCTATCAATATGTCTCTTCCGTTGAATTCTATAAAGTTATCTAAACGGTTTGCCCAGTCTTCCATTGTCATCGGAATACTATTGTCTGCTTGTATCTCTGCATAATCGAGATACATTGAAACTAAGCGATTCAAAAAATCAATTTCTTTTTCAGTCAAATAGTTTTTCGCAATGGACACATCAAACTTTTGAATCTTTCCTTCTGGTGCGGATTTCCAAGTAGTCAATCCCATGTTTTTTTGATCCGCATCTGCTCTCTCGATAATTATTTCTGCTGCGGTATGCCGATGAACGGCATAATGTAGCTTGTTCTGCACCTTTTCAAAAAATTCTTTTGTCGTCTTGGCTGATTTGTCATAATCCTTTTACGGAATTGTACAGCTCTTTGATTATCGATTTTGAATCCAACAGCAATGACCGCTTGCAATGCATAAAATTTCACTTTATATGTTTTTTCATCAGATGCAGTATGTGCAAAAATTGCACATACTGCATCTTCCTCCAATTCATCGTCCAAAAATACCTTTTTTAAATGTTTTGTAACTACAGAACGATCGACACCATATAGTTCTGCCATCATTTTCTGTGTCAACCATATATTTTCATCTTGGTAACGAACTTCAATTGTGCTTTCGCCACTTCCAGCAACAAATTTCAAATATTCTGCCGCTGCTGAAACCGGCAAATTACTTTCCTTATAGTCCGTTAAGCTTTTTATTGCCTTGTTTCTTTGTTTTTCCAGTTTTTTTATTTTGCTTTCTCTATCATCAGATTTCATAATAAATTGTCCCCAATCTTTAAAATCCAGCCAAGTTCATTTTCTATTTATTCTAACATAAAATCAAGTGAATCTCACCGAATTTCCACTCACAGTATCACCTCCAAATAATTCTTAAGTACCGTTTCTATATTGAGTTTTTTCGCATAATCCATTAATAATGAATAGTCCGATGATTTTATTTTAGCGTACCGCCTCAATGCTTCATTTAGGATTTGAATATCCACTCTACTTCTGCTTTTTATAATGTCACAAATCGTTCTTTCAATATTATAAACTCTAATCTGATTACCGAATGAGCTTTTAAGTGATATAACGCCAAGTTCATGTAATTCTTTTTTTACATAGTAAATCTTAAATCTGTCTGCAACATTTGAAACAACCTTATACCCACTAGGAACCGTAGCCGAATACTCAAATGGTGTTCTATCCGATAGATCATATATAAAAAGAGCTGTCTCATGGGAATAAATTAATTTCGAATACTTTTTCTGCATAGCAAACATTTCATCTTCAATAGCATCAACAGCTACATATACCCCACGATCACATCTTTCTAGCCTACCTTCATTAATCAATCTTTGAAGGTATTTTCTTGGTATCCCATATTTATCAAGATCAGCACTTAAAATCATACCATTTTGCTGTTTAATCAATTCTTCAATTTTTTCAAGGTAATTCATAACTATCACCTCCTGTTACAAATATACTTATATCATGCTCCATATAAGTATATTTGTAAACAAAACTTTACTCCATAGCATAAATACCGATTTTATATTTCTTCTTGATAAAAAGCTTGATCTTATCATACTCCATAGCTGAAATTAATTTTTAATTTTTTAAGTGATTCAGCATTGACACTTGTTCACTAAATTTCAATTTATTATCCGTTTTCTTTCCTCAATTTTTCTTCTATTTAAAATAAGAGTTTTCTTTTTTCTCTTTTAAATAGCTTCGAATATTGAAAATGTTACTCTAAAAGTGGTCTATGATTTTAATGCAAACGTCAATAAAAATATATGATTTCAATCTCTGTGTTTCCTTCGGTTTGAACTATTCGGTTTTCCCGAATAGTTCGATTTTCTTCTAATTCACCTTCTGCAAAATATTTTTATAAGCTCATTAATCGGATTAATAACAGGCTCAACTTAATGTCTTAAATGAATTTTCTTATATATCCGTCAAAGTGACACATCCACAGCAATTTTCAAGACACTTTCCGTTGGTGGAAATATCCAAGGTACTTTTATAGTTTTCAACCGTTCTCGAAAACAAGTCAATAGATGAACCCTTTTTACCTTATCTTGTTCCAATAAACGTTTGTATTTCTTCACTTGCGTAATAACATCGTGGACAGCAGAAACAAACATATGAACATCCGATACCGACTTAGATAAGTCAACAATATAATGTTGGATGAAAATATACCACTGTCTTTGGCGGGGTCTCATAGACTATTCCAATATATGAACAATTCCATGACCACCATCAACTAGAACTCGATCCCCTGTCTTAAGCCTTCGTGTAGCATTACCACATCCTACAACAGCCGGAATCCCTAGCTCTCTAGCTACAATGGCAGCATGGGATAACGGTGCACCTACGTCAGTTATTATCGCTGCAGCTTTTGGGAACAATGGAGTCCATCCTACATTGGTAGTAGTCGCAACAAGAATTTCTCCTTCTTCTAGTAAATGCCCTTCCTCCGGATTTATCAATATACGAACCTTACCTTCTACCCTGCCTGCTGCTCCTGGGAAACCATTAAGTGTTTCTGAATCGTATGATACACTTGTTTGGTTAGCAGAGTCATAATAATCCATTCTTCTATTTGGATCATTTATCCATTCTGATGGATTAAAACGGCCGCTGATCAGTGATGGGAATGGTGGTAAAGATTTATACTTTTCATAATTTTCTTTCCTAGCTGGTATATATTCTACAGCAGATTTATTGCCTTTAAGCAAGTTTACGATATCATCCTGATATAGAAAAAACACGTCTTCTCCTAAACCAGTTATTTCTCCCACCTTAAGGGCAAAAACTCTGTTAACTCTAAAAGCCCTAGTAAATTCTGACCGAACCGCCTCTCTTATCCTAGCACTTTCCGCTGCCTTCTTCATTTTCTTATTCAACCATTTTATTTTATTTGGGAATTGATTCTCGAACTTATAAAGAGCTTCTTCATATTGATTTCGCTGTTTCTCCAAAAGTTCTTCAACATCTATATCAGTTTTCTTATACTCCACTATTTGCTGCTCTAACCAACTATCATCCTCCCTTGGATCAGCTATTGATAACTCAAATTCATGAGGGCTTCGATGACCGTGCTTCTTCAGGTATTCCTCTTTACTCATTTCGCCTTTGATTACCTTTGATATACCTAAAATCGGACCAAGACTTTGTAAATCAGAGTCCCCCCTAAGATTTGATAGTAGTGTGGATGCAACCTCACTTCCTACCATTTCAGTCAGTTTCTTGTTAATAGCCGTTAAAGCAAGAGTTGCCTTACTGGCACCTACCAATAAATTCCACCAAGCTCTAGTATTCATAGGCTCAATATCCATTTCCCATATAGACAATAGGTCATCTTTGGTTTTTGCTTCCATTAATTTCTTTGACATTTGCACAGACCAATCAGGTATGTCCTTTATAAAGTATGGTATATCTTTTGATGTTTTAACCGTTTTGCGACTATACTGAATTATTTTTGGAACCATTACTTTAATCAATTTTAATCGTGAAAATGGATATAATGGAACTCTTGTGTCTTTAGGAATTTTCCCAAAGGCTTCACCGATTATTCTCATCACAAACTCTGTATCCGTTCCATATAATCCTGATACAGCAGAGATTCTTTGACTAATATTTGAGTATATTCTTCCACAAATATTACCAGACCATAAATAATACCCAGGTATAAAACTAGACGCCTCATCTAAAGCTCTAACTATACTCCATGTAAGCGGAGTAACAACATCTGGGATTGCTTCTCCCACATTTGTATTGACCCATAGAGCATCTCCGACCAAGCTTTCATTAATATCATAGGTATCTAAATTGCCAGAAGTTAAGGTGGTTATTGGTCTTGCTTGTAAAATATACAACTTTCCTTTTGCAATAGACCACTCTATATCCTGTTGACATTCTAATTCATCTGTAAGTTCTTCAGCATATTTATATAGATCTGATGCATATCTTCTTATATCCTCAGGTCCCTCATATTTCCCCTTAGGTCTTAAAATCTTAAAATCATAGGCATTTGCCTCTCCAGATACTAGCTCTTCGCCTAAGCCAAATACATAGTTACCTATCATACTTTCATGACTTCCCGTAATTGGATCTGCTGTAAATAATACTCCTGAAATTTCAGATGCTACCATTAACTGAATAACTATAGCAATTTGATGAGTCTCTTCTATACCTTTAATAGAGCTGTATACTTTTACTCTCTCAGATTGCCTGGAATTGAAAACCGTATATATGGCGTCTTGTATCTCTTTATCAGTTCCCACATTTAGAACGGTTTCAAACTCTCCTGCGAAGGAAGCTTGAGCTGAATCTTCACTTAAAGCAGATGACCTTACTGCAAATAATGCTCCCTCATTATTTTCTCTAATGGCATTCAAGAGAATCTGGACCTGATTCCATGCCTCTTCTTTTATTTTTCCCCCATCAAAAGCCGTTGGTAACACTACAAAACCTTCTGGTACTGGATATCCATCTTGGAACATCCTAGACAGCATACCACCCTTCCCACCCGCGATGATCTGAAGCTCAGGAGTCAACTCTTTAAAACTTTTTACCATATTTGTCATAAATACACCCCTTTCCTACTTTTCAATACCAAATCTAATCATAGTAAGATAATCGTTCCTTTCCTCAAGAAAATCCTTAAGATATTCTTCATTTAAATCTATGTTATTCTCTAAGTCTGATAAATACTTTTGATCGAAATAATCTAGCGTTATCGTGATTAATTTGAAAGCTTGGTTACGATCCACATCATCTTTAAGTGGGACTTTGCTAAATAATCGTTTCCATTCTTTTTCATTGTTATGATTCAACTTCACATATTTTTCATTTATTTCCATCTTAAGTCCATCTGGTGTCATGTAAAAAGCTTCTCTTATTATCTTCATTAACTTAGGATTTTCTTTATAATAATGAAACTTGGTGATGCTAGATATTTCTTTTGCCTTAAAAAAATCTTGGCTTTCTATTAAAGTATCAAAATCCATGTCAATTCTTCCTTTTTCTATACATCTATCTAATATATTGAGATATAACTTTTTCTTGCTTTCAAAATGATGAAAGATTAGTGCTTTGGATATACCCGCTGCCTCTGCTAGCATACTAGTCGAAGTGTTAGCATATCCATGTTTTGCAAACACATCAAAACAAGTATCCAGAATTTCTTCTTTGTCATACTGTTGTAAAGCCATTGGTTTTGCCTCCTTCTATATTATTACAAACCATCCATGACATACACGAATTCGAACTGTAGAAATTATATTATTTTAGTGACCATCGGTCAACACAATTATATATCTTTATTAACCATCGGTCAATACATAATACCATAGAATTATATATAAAAAAAGAACACCAGCTAAAAAGCCAACATTCTCTTTAACTTCAAGAATCAAATCTTTAAGTGCTTGAACTGTACCATAAGATTTGCCAATTTACAGCGTTTTAATGACTGCCATAATCATACTCCCTCATTATTATAGACAATTAATAATTCTTTTTACCATAAAAAACCGACTAAGAATCTAAATTCCAAGTCAGTCTCAACAAATTTTTATTTAAAATTTTACATTAGTTAACTAAATCTTTGTTTTTATATGCTCTAATACTTATATAAAAGAATCCAATAGAAACAACCACAGAAATAATTAAAAATAAGATATCAATCCCATGATTAACAACTGATAATCCTTCAAAATAGCTTAATGGTGATAAAATCCTTAAAAAATCTAGACTTCTTGAAAATTGTATAATGATACTTAAGGCATACACAAATATCATATATAAAAACCCAAAACGAAGTGCTTTTCCATGAGTACTAATAATTCCAGCAAATAATATACCAATAGAAAAAAGTAGAATCTGTGCAAAAAACATACCGATGATTGTCTCTGTAACTGTTCCTATCACTAACTCACCACTTATATATGAACTAAGAGTCCCATCAACATAATATATGGTAAAGATACTTCCAATCCACGTTACTAAAGCCAATATAGAAATATTCACAATTCCAGACAAAACTTTAGCTATTATTATTTCATTTCTCTTATAGGGTTTTGTATATATAAATTTAAATGTCCTATCGCGCTGATCTCTACCTAGCACTGTCACTCCAGTTATTATTGCATGGAAGTATACAATCAAAGATATCCAGAAAAAAAGCGCTAAGTGATAATCAATCGATGTTTGTAAACCTATCCCTTCTAGCCCAAACATAATAACAACAATTCTCGGTAGCATTGCCATGCCTTCCATTATCAAATCAACATTCTGAGATACCATTGGGTATTCAACAATGCCAAACCCTATTGTTACAAGAATTACTAAACTCCAAATCAAAAGACCTTTTCTTGATAGTTTTAATTCTTTTAAGAATATTGCTTTCATTTTATACGGCCTCCTTTAAGACACTACAGCAATGTCTTTTTTGTTAAATATTTTATATCCCGCCAAAATTAAAAGGATGCATACTAGGATAAAAACAAATACAAAATTAAGTTCATATGCATTTTCTTTGATTACTTGATTGCTGTTAAAATAATGTAAAGGCGATAAATATCTTAACACATTTATCATGGCGATCCTTGATACAGAGCCACAGGCATATGATAAAAAAACAACACCTGTTGAAGTAACAATCGTCGTTCTTAGTTTTGGCATAATAGTTCCAATTAGCATACCTAAAAATAAAAATAGTAATGGAATAAGTATCATAGGGAGAGCAATCATTCCTAATGTAATTAAACTAAAGTCTGTATCTATACTTAGATTCATCGCTACAGTTGAAGCAATTAGAAACAATAGTCCAATCACTACGATACTTAATGCTGCTGCCATCATCTTTGAAAAATAGATTGTTTTTCTACTATAGGGTTTTGTCATTAAAAAGTCTGCCGAGCTCTGTTTGTATTCTTTCGTCATAATTCCTAGCCCTAAATTCATTCCATAAATACTGAATGCTGTCATCATGAAAAATGTAAGAAAGGAATACATTCCCATAGGTGTCATAAGCATTTCCAAAGATGTTCCAATAGAATCAAAAAAGGCATTCTCTGTGATATTATCAATAGGAATATTTCCTCCAGTTACCATATTTATATATACTGGTAACATCATAATTATTAGCAACGATAATATAACTGCCCAAATAATTGTCGCCTTCTTAACCTGCTTTATTTCATTTTTTAATATAACCATAATGTAACCTCCTACTGATAATAATGGAGAAAAATCTCTTCTAATGAAGGCTCTTCAATAAAAGCATCCGTTATCTCTAACTCATTGATCTGCGAAATGATTTCAGATACTTTGCCACGATATATGAAAGAAGCCTCTTTACCACTCAACTGAAAATCTGCGATTCCTTCTCCTGCAAAGTGTTCTTTGTCTATATCCTCAGAGATTAACCTTATTTTTTTGTAGGAATTTTCTCTAAGTACATTGATGCTTTGGACATTGATAATCTTGCCCTCTTTTATGATAGCTACCTTATTACATATCTTTTGAACCTCACTTAAGATATGAGAAGAATAAAGTATGGTCGCTCCTTTTTGATTTTCCTCTTTTAGTAATTGGAAGAACTCTTCTTTAATTAAAGGATCAAGACCGTTTGTTGGCTCATCTAAAATGATTAATTCCGGTGAATGTTGAAGGGCTGCTACAATTCCAACCTTCTTTTTATTACCAAATGATAAATCAGTAATTTTCCTTTTCATATCCAGTTTAAGTCTCTCGACCAATTCATGTGTTTTACTACTACAATCTTTCCGATATAACTCGGCTGAATATTTTAGGAGTTCTTTGACAGTCATATTCTCATAATAAAAAGCTTCTGAAGGAACATAGCCGATACTCTTTGCAATCTCATGAGATTTTTTGATACAATCTAACCCAAATATTTTAGCATCTCCACTCGTCTGATGAATAAGAGCAAGTAATGCTCGAATTGTAGTTGACTTTCCAGCTCCATTGGGACCGATGAACCCAAAAACCTCTCCTTCTTCAACCATAAAAGACACGCTCTCGATTCCTCTATGTTTGCCATAGTATTTTGATAGATTATTAATTTCAATAACGTTCTTCTTCATATAAACCACCTTCCTTTATTTTGTTATTTACTCAACTTTCCCACTTGTAAAACCTCTATAACACTATTGTTTTCATAGGAAAAGTTATAAAAAATACGTTTCTTGACGTAAAAATGCACCTCAAATCTGATATAATGTAATTGCGAAGTTACAATTAAATCAGACAAGAAAGGTGCATACACATATGATACACTATAACAACTCATCTGAACAGACTAGAAATACTTTTTTACGTGCTTTTTCCGACTTGGAACTTTCTAAAACCCTCAGACAATGTGGTATTCGAAAATCAAAA
>DDQW01000055.1 GCA_002342805.1 Clostridiales bacterium UBA2432
CCCTCTCTAACGTGAAAAGATAAGTCCTTTAGAACAGGCAAATCATCATCATAGGCAAAGGTTACATGTTCAAAGCGAACATCTCCTTGGATTGTCGGCAACCAACATGCATTCTCTTCATCCACTAAGTCCGGTTCAATATCTAAAATCTCAAATATACGCTCCGCTCCGGCAATATTGGTAATCAACTGATTATAAAAATTACTTAAGTTCATAATCGGATTCCAGAACATCGATATATATGAAATAAATGCTACAAGAAGTCCTACAGTGATTTCTCCTGTATCTAATAGACTCACGCCTAAATAAAAAACTAGCACCGTTCCAATCCCCCAACTCATCTCAACCATGGGCCAAAACATGTCATTTAACTTCACTGCATGCATAAAGCCATGCTTGATATCTGCTAGGAGTATATGGAAGGTTTTGCTGGTCTGTTCTTCTGCCGTAAAACTTTGTACCACACGAATCCCTGAAAATGATTCATGGGTAAATGCATTCATGTTGGCATTTTTCTTACGCATGTCCTGCCAGCGACGATGTGCTCTTACTTCAACAAACCACATACCTAAAATCAAAAAGGGAAGTAAAGTTAAAGCTGTCAAAGCTAATCGTGCATGAAGAGCTAACATGATAATAAACACAACAATGACACTTGCAAAGTCTGGCAATAAGGTAATGACGCTGTTATTCAAAACATCCTTTAAGGAATCTACATCACCGATAACACGAGCCAGTATTTTTCCCACCGGCCGATGATCAAAAAAGTTAAAGGACAATTTTTGAATGTGCTCATAAAGCTCTTGTCGAATTTCCATAAGGACTTTATTCGAAACGCGCCCCATGATTTGGGTTCTTTTTCGAATACAAAATGCCGCAATGAGATTAATAATGACTGCAAGTGCAGCAATGTATAAAAGTCCTCTAAAGTTTTTGGCTACAATGTAATCATCAATGGAGATTTTTATTAGCAAGGGATTGACCGCTGTTACACCTAAGATAATCAACATAAGCCCTAACACACTTAGAATCTCTTTTTTATATCCACGCATATATGAAAACAAGCGTTTTACTGTAACCACTTTTAATACGTGTTTTGTTTCTTCATCTTCTTTAAAATTATTAATTGGCATAAGCCACCTCTCCTTCATATTGTTCCATAAAGGTGTCATGGTATCGCCCTTGCAACTTAAGTAGCTCATGATGCGTTCCACGCTCAACAATTTTTCCTTCTTCAAGAACAAGTATTTCATCTGCTTCTTTAACCGCTGAAATCCGATGTGCCACAATGATTTTTGTACGGTTTGTCAGCTGTTTTATCTCTTTTTGAATGCGTAATTCTGTTTCCATATCTAATGCTGAAGTACTATCGTCAAATACAAGTATTTCTGCATCTTTTGCCAAGGCCCGCGCAATGGATATTCGCTGCTTCTGACCGCCGGATAAGCCAATGCCACGTTCTCCGATAATAGTACTATAAGATTCATCCATGCGTTCTATAAACTCATGGGCTTGGGCGCTTACCGATGATTTGGTCAAAATATCTTCTTGCCTTGTGTTTTTTGCCCCAAAAAGAATATTTTCCTCAATGGTATCGCTAAACAAAAATACTTCTTGCATCACCACCGAGATATGACTTCTTAGGTTTCTAAGTTCATAGTCTTTGACATTGACGCCATCAATAAGCACTTGACCTGAACTTGTATCATAAAAACGTGTCAACAGATTAATAATTGAACTCTTCCCAGATCCTGTCGCTCCCATAATGGCTAATGTTGTATTCGGTTCAACGGAAAAACTAACGTCATCTAAAACTTTTCTACCGTTCAGATCAAGTCCAACATGTTTAAACTCGACGCGTCCTTTGATGTCTCCTTGTTTCAAGGCATTTGGATTATTTACAATATCACTTTCACAGGCGAACACCGTATCAATCCGTTTCGACGAAGCAATCGCCTCAGCAATAACATTACTTAGCCATCCGATATTACGCATGGGCCACATAACCATCTGCGTGTATCCTGAAAACATAACGAGGGTACCAATTGTTAATCTTTCACCGATAACCAAAGATCCTCCAAATGCAATCACGAGAACCGGCAAAATATTGCTGATAAACTCAATCCTTGGATAAAAAATACTCCAAATCTTGGCTTGTTTAAAATTCAGGTCATAATACCCTTGATTTTTCTTTAAAAACTTATTGATTTCGTATTTTTCTCTTGCAAAAGCTTTCACTAGACGAACACCGGCAATATTTTCCTGCGCTGTCGAATTCATCTCTGCATTTTGTTCACTGATACGTTCATATGTCTCCCCAATACTGCGTTCTAACTTTATTGCCAAATAGGCTAGTATGGGCAAGGTGATAAATGCAATAATCGATAAGCTAAGGCTAATGCGGATCATCAATATGGTTGCAATCACCAAAGTTATAAATGATTCGAGGACTAACATAACCCCAAAACTTGTTGCATGCCAAATCTTATCTGCATCCTCTTTAATTCGTGTCATCAACTCACCGGTGTTTTTTGAATCAAAAAAGCTATAACTTAAGCTCTGTATATGGTCAAAAATCTCTTGACGTAGTGATGTAATCATACGTACACTTCCAAAATCAAAAAACATTTCTTTTGCGTAGCCCATAAGTGCACGCCCGATAGTAATTGCAATTAGGAGCATACTTAAATGTTTAAAAGCCTCTTTGTCCCCAGCTACAATCACTTCATCGATAATTCGTCCTGTGATAATCGGATTAAACATATCCATAAAAATTCCAAATCCCATCGCAAGAACACCAAATCCATATATCCATTTGTTTTCTTTTAAATACTTTAATAATCGTTTCATCTCTCTACCTCCCTTATGTCGTTTTCGCTCTTTCTCTATTGTAAAAAAATGTACAAAAAAGCCATGAGCATTTACCCATGGCTAAAAAAGCGTCAAAAAAGCCATGGACTTATACCCATGGCTCAATATACATTCTTATGCTTTCGTGCTTATGTTTTAATACACGTTATTACACAGCTACTTAGAATGACCGTTGAGGTAGGGTATCGATTTAATTAAATTATCAACTGTTGGATTCATCATTAACTTGTTCATTTGTCCTACCTCCTTTTCTAAATAGTACACCTTAGGTGCCTTGTTTGTTATTTCCTTATATAGAATAGCATCATGTTTAATCCTTGTCAATCTTTTTTTGTAAAATTTCTGCAAAAGGATTGTTAAATGGTTCTTGCTTTTGTTCATTTTTCTTGATAAAGCGTTGAACTTCCTTCTTTGACATGGCTTTACTGTTTTTTTCCTTACGCTGATTAAAGGCTGTTAACTTTTCCTTATAGCCACATCGACAAACAAAGGTCTCGTTTCCTTTTTCCCCAACAAGGTCCATTTTTTTACGGCACTCGGGACATCTTGCATTGGTCGTTTTGGCCAGATTCTTCTTGTAGCCGCAATCCCGATCTGGACAAACTAATTTTTTCCCATATTTATTTTTAATGACAAGTAATTTTTGTCCACACGTTGGGCAGCTTTCTGTTGACACATTTTCGTGTTTGAATTTTTTATCACTGTTTTTGATTTCACGAATGATTTGTTTCGTGAATGTATTGATTCCATCAAGAAAGACCTTTGCACTAAGTTGTCCTTTTGCTATTTTTTCCAGATCACGTTCCCATTTTCCTGTTAGATCTTTTGAGCGCATATCATCCGGAACCAAATCTAAAAGCTGTCGTCCTGTTTTTGTCGTACGCAAAAACTTGCCTTGATGGTCTACATAAAAATTACTGATGATCTTCTCGATAATATCACTTCGAGTAGCTACTGTTCCAAGTCCGGCACTTTCCATCTCATGCAGCAAGTCTCCTTCTGTTAAGTATGACGGAGCCTGCGTTTTGCCTTCATTGAGTTCAATACTATACTTGCTTATAGTCTGCCCTTCTTTTCGTTCAATCATTTGTCTATTTTTTTGTAAGGATACATTCTGTATTTTTTTCCAGCCAAGTTCTAACTCTGTCTGCGTTTTACCCACAAAGAGATCCTCACCGATTTTTAGTGTAAGCTCAAGTTCCATATATTCATAAGGCGGCATTAAAACAGCTAGAAACTTTTCAGCGACTAGATTGTATATCTTTGTCTCATGGTTATTAAATGCAATATAATTCGGACGTTCTTCTGTCGGAATAATGGCATGATGGTCGCCAACTTTTTGATCATTGACAAAGGAAGGATTTCCTTGAATAGACCCTCGCATAATTTCTTTGCAAGCCTCTTTATAACTTGTTTGCCTCAAGGCCACAACCCGTTCTTCGAGTGTTCCTACGATGTCTTTGGTTAAAAACTTTGAGTCTGTTCGCGGATAGGTCAAGACTTTATGCTTTTCATAGAGACCTTGCATGGCGTTAAGCGTCTCTTTTGCAGACATATCATAGATGCGATTTGCATCCCGTTGGAGCAAGGTTAAGTCATAAAGTCCGCTGGCATAAGACTTTTTATGTTTCTTGTTTATACTGATGATCTTGGCTTCGTTTCCTTTACAGCGTTTTTGTACTTCTTCCGCTTCACTGCGATTAAAGATTCGACTTTGTTTTGTCTTAGGATCAATCCGGCGACAATGAAAGCCATCGATTTCCACCTGAACTTCGTAAAAGCTACGGGGAACAAACGCTTTTATTTGCTCCTCTCGCTGAAAAACCAAGTCCAATGCAGGCGTTTGAACCCGACCAAGGGATAAGCTAGCATTGTGCTTCATGGATAAGGCACGGGTTCCGTTAAGGCCAACAATCCAATCGGCTTTTGCTCGAGTCTCAGCTGCTTGATATAGATTGTCATAACGGTGACCGTCAACGAGATTTTTAAAACCATCTTTAATAGCTTTGTCGGTCACCGAAGAAATCCATAACCTCTTAATAGGCTTTTTAATATGGGCAAAATCAATCATCCAACGAGCCACAAGCTCACCTTCACGTCCTGCGTCGGTTGCAATAATAATCGTTTTTACATCACTACGTTCCATCAATTTTTTTACTGTGTAATACTGCTTTTTTGTCTGATTAATCACTTCTAACTTAAATGGATTGGGTATGACCGGTAAGCGGTCCATGGTCCATTCTTCAAAGGGAATTCCGTATTTTTCCGGTGATGCCAGTGTTACCAAGTGGCCTAGGGCCCAGGTTACAATGTAGCTATCATTTTCAAAATATTTGCCGCCTTTACTTTGGCAGCCCAAAACCCCGGCGATATTTCTACCTACCGAGGGTTTTTCTGCAAATACAAGTGCTTTACTCATTATTTCCATCCCAACTATGCATGTCTATGTGCATTTCTTTTGGCTAGTCGTTGTTCCTGTTTCCGGTTTCTATTTGACACGAATTTCATATGTCTATTATCAAATATTGTATACACAACCGGAATAAAAATCAAGGTTAATACGGAAGATAGTAACAAACCGAAGATAACAACCGTACCCATGGATGCTTGAAGTTCGGCACCTTCTCCAATTCCTAACGATAATGGAACCAAACCTAAAATTGTTGTTAAGGATGTCATCATAATCGGACGCAAACGAATGGGTCCCGCATTAAGAATAGCTTCCTCGCGGCTCTCACCGTGGCTACGACGCGTATTGATATAGTCAATCAGGACGATGGCATTATTAACCACAATACCGGATAACATAATCAAGCCGATAATCGACGTAATATTTAAGGTTCTACCTGTAATAAAGAGACCTAAGAGACCACCTGCAAAGGCGAGGGGTGTTGACATCATAATAATAAAGGGCATGAGCAAGGATTCAAATTGAGCAGCAATAATCATATAGACTAGAATTACAGCTAAGATTAAAGCAAGCCCTAAATCTCCAAAGGCTTCAACCATTTCTTGGTTTTGGCCACCAAATTCAACAAGGTATTCACTTGAAAGATTCAATGCATTCACACGCTCTTCTATATCTGCTGAAACCGAGGCTAAATCTCGACCGTAAATATCCGCTGATATAGTAATATAGCGAGCCTGATCGCTTCGGTTAATGGCAATCGCACTGACTTCTTCCGATATATCTGCAATCATTCCCAAGGGAACCGTTCCCCCCCTCGGTGAACTAATCTCAAGTTGCTTCAAGTTTTCAACATTTTCACCATAGCGATTATCACCTTCAATAACGACATCTAGTTCTTCACCTTCAAGTTTATATCGTGTCGCTACACGTCCATCGAGCATGGCCTTAACCGCATTTGATACTTGCGCCGTCGTCAGTCCAAATCGCGCCGCATCATTATCACGAAGTCGAATTGCAACCTGTGTAATCGGATCTTCCATGCTACTTGATGCATTTCTTGTTCCTTCGACGTCTTTAATTTCCTGAACAATTTGATCGCCGACTCTTTTCAAGCCATCTAAATCGTCACCCTTAACTTGTATAGAGATCGGGCTACCTCCGGTCATCATACCCATCGAGCTTTGTGCTTGTACCGTAATGATTGCTCCCGGAATATCTGCAACACGTTTTTCGACTTCATTGACAACGTCAAATACACTGACGTCACGGTCGGACAAGGGGACCAAAACACCATTAATTGTTCCAACATTATTATCCGAACCCAAGAAATTATTCCCGGATGTGGTTGAAAACACATATTCAAGGCTCTCAATATCCATGATCTTGTCAATAACTTCCATCATGACAGCATCTGTTTCTTCAACTTTAGCTCCGGCTTCAAGTTCAACCCCAATCGTAAAGGTTCCTTCATCTGACTCCGGAATAAACTCCATCCCAATAAATGCTATGGAAATAATACTGGTAATAAAAGTAACAACAGCAATCATAACAACTGTTTTCTTATGTTTTAACGACCATCCCAGTAAAGAGCGATACTTTTCTTCTAAACCTTTGTATACTTTATCAGATTGGTCTAAAATAGCTCCAATAATTGGAAATCGCGTTTCATGATGTTTTCCCTCGAATTCATCAATGACTAAAAGTTTAGAGGCTAACATCGGAATCAGGGTCAAAGCAACAACTAGGGATGAAACCAGTGAAAATGTCACCGTCAATGCAAATTCCCGGAACATAATGGATGTAATTCCTTCAACAAAAACCATGGGTAAAAATACCGCAATAGTTGTTAATGTCGATGCCGTTACGGCCATGGCTACTTCTGCTGCACCTTTAATGGCCGCTTCTTTTTTCTCATAGCCATCTTGAACAAACCGATAAATATTCTCAAGAACAACAACAGAGTTATCCACCAGCATACCAATTCCCAGCGCTAGGCCACCTAATGTCATAATATTCAAGGTAATCCCTGCAAAATAAAGCAAAATACCTGTTGCAATAACAGATATTGGCATGGATAAACCAATAATTAAGGTACTTCGAATACTTCGCAAGAAAATCAACAAAATAATAACGGCTAAAATACCACCGATGATTGCATTTTGCCCGACTTGACTAATAGTATCTTTGATATACTCTGACTGGTCCAAAATAACTTTTAATTCATATGGGCTCGCATCATCCAACTTCTGAATTTCTTCAAGGACGTCATTTGCAACAGCAACCGTATTAACACCTGACTGCTTTTGCACAGCTACACTTACCGCTTCCTCACCATTAACTTTCGTAATGGATGTCATCTCTTCTTGGGCCATATTCACATTGGCTACATCAGAGAGGCGAACAATACCGCCTGTAGCTGTTGTCAGTGGTATATTTTGAATTTCCTGAACACTTTCAAATTCTCCAACAGTTCTTAGTAAAAAGCTCTTATCGCCTTTATTCACTGTACCTGCAGGCAAGTTAATATTTTCTGCTGCCAACATGCTAGCAAGAGTATCAATAGTAAGCCCATAAGCATTCATTTTTTGTGTATCGACTTTAACGGACACATACTCATTAAATCCACCGGACACACTTACAGAAGCAACACCTTGCACGCGTTCAATGGCCGGTTTAACCACATCATCTGCATAGTTTTGTAGGGTGGCTACATCTGCACCGGACACCGACATTTGTATAACGGCTTCCGAATTCACATCAATCTGCATAACCATTGGATCTGAAGCTCCATCCGGCAACATGCCTTTAACCAAATCCACTTTTTCACGAATATCTAGTGCTGCAAAATCCATATCTGTACCAAACTTAAACTGAATAATAACAATCGACGAACCCTCCATGGTCATCGACTGAATCGTATCGATATTTGATACCGTTCCAACAGCTTCTTCAATTGGACGTGTTACCAAGGTTTCGATTTCCTCCGGTCCGACGTTTGAATACGATGTACTTACAATCGCTACCGGTATCTCAATATTCGGAAAGAGGTCAATGGGCAATCGTGTTGCTGAAACCAGACCGAACAAAACAATGATGAGGATAAACATAACCGTCGTTACCGGTCGTTTTACGGATAAAGATGAAACATTCATTATTCATTCCCCCTTATCACGTTGAGCTCTGTCTCTTCATTAATCAGTCCTGCTCCTTTTGTGATGACCACATCTCCTTCTGATAAGCCTTTGATAATCTCAACCTTATAGCCTGTATCCATTCCAATCTCAACATCAACAGGCTCTGCTTTATTTTCACTCACAACTCGATAAACGATATAGCCACCATTGTGGGGCAATACTGCCTCTGATGGTATCGTTACAGCTGAGACACTCTGTTCATTAATCACTTGAATGGTCGCAAACATTCCCGGTCGAATACGCCCATCTGCATTATCGATGATAATCTCAATGGGATATAATCGCGTGGCACTATCGGCTGATAATGACGCTGTTGTCACTTCACCCATAAAGGGCTCTTCAAAAGAACCAATCATCACTTGAAGTTGATCGCCCTTATTAATTTTACGAATTGTCTCCGGTGTTACTGAAGCTGTTACCTTGATTTGTCCAAGATCTTCAATAACAATTGCCGCTTGTTGATTGGATGCCAT
>DDQW01000022.1 GCA_002342805.1 Clostridiales bacterium UBA2432
GAGTTTTTTCAAAAATCTGACAATCATTTTATTCATGCCGGAGACGAATTTTACTTTTTAGCCGACCAAGATGTTCCAAGTGAAGCAACATATGATGGCTACTTGCAATATGAAAACGGAGTCGGTATGACGCGATTAATGAAAAATGAGTTTCAAGAAGCGCTACACAATTTTTCATTTGATGACAATCAGAATAACCTTTATTCAAAAGTGACTATAGTCACTGGAAAATTATTTCAGCCAGTGATGGAGTTTTTTAGTGAGCAAATCAAAAACTTAGAAAAAATAAGAACACAGACACATGTGGTCGGAATTGAAAATGAATTTTTCGGTCCGCGAATAACTGTGTCAGGACTTGTAACGGGACAAGACATTATTAAACAGTGTCAACAATTAGATTTAGGTGAATGCATCTACATTCCTGAGAATATGTTAAAATCAGATGAATATGTGTTTTTAGATGATATAACCTTAGAAGAACTTAGTGAAGCGTTAAACACCAAGGTTGTACCTATGCGAATAAGCGGTAGCCTATTATTTGACGCGATGACAGGTAAGGAGATTGAACATGAGTAAACCAATAGTAGCAGTAGTCGGCAGACCCAATGTCGGAAAATCGACATTATTTAACCGTTTAGCCGGAGAAAACATTTCAATAGTGAAAGATACGCCGGGGGTAACCAGAGATCGTATTTATGCAGATGTCTCATGGCTAAAATATGATTTTACACTCATTGATACCGGGGGGATAGAACCGGATAGTCAAGACTTAATCTTAAATCATATGCGTGCACAGGCAGAAATCGCTATAGAAACAGCCGATGTTATTATTTTCATGGTTGATGTACAAACTGGATTAACGGATTCAGATGGTAAAGTTGCCGATATGTTAAGACGCTCAAAGAAGCCTATTGTTCTTTGCGTCAACAAAGTGGATTCCTTTAAAAAATATCAATACGATGTTTTTGAATTCTATAATCTTGGATTAGGAGAGCCTTACCCAGTTGCTGCATCCAATGCTCAAGGGTTAGGAGATATGCTAGATGCCGTTGTTGGTCAGTTCAAAGATTTCTTTGACGAAAACAATGATGAAGACGAAGATGAAATTCCGAGCATTGCCATTGTGGGTAAGCCCAATGTTGGAAAATCGTCACTCATTAATAAAATCCTAGGTGAAGAACGTCTCATCGTTAGTGATATTGCAGGGACAACTCGTGATGCTATTAATACCTTGATTACCTATGATGACAAACAGTATCGTTTAATTGATACAGCCGGTTTGCGTCGTAAAAATAAGATTAAAGAGGATCTTGAACGGTATTCCATTGTTCGAACGGTCGCCAGTATTGAAAAGTCAGATTTGGTATTAATTATGATTGATGCTACAGAAGGTATTACAGAACAAGATGCAAAAATTGCCGGAATTGCTCACGACAGGGGAAAAGGTGCCGTCATTGTCGTCAATAAGTGGGATGCACTTGAAAAAGATGATAAAACCATGTATCGTTTCCTTGATACGGTTCAATCCACATTAGCTTATATGACATATGCACCGATTGTATTTATATCGGCATTGACCGGACTTCGTATCAACAAGCTATTTGAAACCATTGATATGGTTATTCAGAATCAATCAATGCGGATTCAAACGGGGGTTATGAATGAAATCCTTTATGATGCAATGGCAATGAATCAACCACCGTCGGATAAAGGAAAACGTCTTAAAATTTATTATATGACACAGGTATCCATAAAACCACCAACCTTTATTTTATTTATTAATGATAAAGAATTGATGCATTTTTCCTACACACGATATATTGAAAATCAAATTCGTGAAGCGTTTGGCTTTAAAGGAACTCCGATTCGATTAATTGCTAGAGAACGAAAGGAGAAGTAATATGTTGCGAATTGTTGCGGTAATTTTAGGATATTTTATCGGGTGTATTAATTTTGCGTATCTAATCGGTCATTTTAAAGAACATATCGATATACGCGAATACGGAAGCAAAAATTCCGGTACAACAAATGCGATTCGAGTGATGGGATGGAAACTTGGTGGCCTTACTTTTGTGGGCGACTTATTAAAGTCCGTTGTTGCCTATTATATTATGTATCAGTGGGCCGGACAGAGTGCTACAGTTGCTATTTATGCGGGATTAGGTGTGATACTGGGTCATAACTGGCCGGTTTTTTTGAAGTTTAAAGGTGGAAAAGGTATTGCTTCTACACTTGGACTTATTTATGCGGTTGATTTTAGAGCCGGCATCATCATGATGCTCATCATGGCACTGATCATTTTCTTGACAAAATACGTATCTGTTGGTTCTTTGTTTATGGCTGTTTTTATGCCGGTCTTGTTTTATCTTTTCCAAGCAATAAATATCGAAATTCTTATGGTAAGCTTAATACTTATGCTTCTAGCTATTTATCAGCATCGTGCAAATATACGAAGGTTAATGAATGGAAATGAAAATAAACTGGGTCAAAAAAGCAAAAAATAATGAGGTGAAATTATGAAAGTCAGTGTAATAGGTTCTGGAGGATGGGGATGCGCCCTCGCGAAAGTTCTTGATGACAATCATCATAAAGTAACAGTGTGGTCTAAATTTGATGCTGAAATTAAAGCCATCCAAGATGCCAAAGAAAATGTTGCAAAACTCCCCGGGATTACTTTGCCGGATACATTAATGTATACATCAGATTTAAGTCTTGCAATTAAAGATCAAGATATATTGATTTTAGCGGTTCCGTCAACTTATGTTCGGGCTACAGCAAAAGCCATGAAAGCTTATGTTACATTAAATCAAATTATTGTTAATGTTGCAAAAGGGATTGAGGAGACGAGCCTTAAAACTCTTGAAGACGTTGTCTTAGATGAAATTCCAGATGTTGAAGTTGCGGTTCTATCCGGTCCCTCACATGCCGAGGAAGTGGCTAGAGGAATTCCGACGTCTGTCGTTGTCGGCTCAAAAAATGATCGCATCGTAAAACGAGTACAAGACGCATTTATGAATGAAAACTTCCGTGTATACGGCAGTTCGGATTTAATTGGCATTGAACTTGGCGGAGCTCTTAAAAACGTTATTGCCTTAGCTGCAGGTATATCCGATGGTTTAGGATATGGAGACAATACAAAAGCCGCTCTTATGACACGGGGCATTTCAGAAATCAGTCGACTCGGGGAGCAAATGGGGGCCGACCCAATGACCTTTAATGGATTGTCCGGTATCGGTGACTTAATCGTAACCTGTACATCCATGCACAGTCGAAATCGTCGAGCCGGTATACTTATTGGGCAAGGCAAAACGCTTC
>DDQW01000017.1 GCA_002342805.1 Clostridiales bacterium UBA2432
TTATACATGGAGATCTTCTCAAGAGCCTGCGAGAAAAGGTTATGCAGGAACCATGTTTTTATATAAAGATAAGTACGCTCCACAAGTTTCTTATCCAATAATCGGAGCTCCGGATACCATGGATGCAGAAGGAAGAATAATTACCTTAGATTTTGGAGAATTTTATCTGACGCAAGTATATACACCCAATGCCGGAGATGGTCTGCGACGATTGAAAGAACGGCAAATATGGGATGAAAAATACGCTGAATATCTACAAAACTTAGACCAAGAAAAACCGGTATTAGCAACAGGGGACTATAATGTCGCCCACGAAGAGATTGATTTAGCAAATCCACAAAGCAATCATAGGTCAGCAGGCTTTACCGATGAAGAGCGTGCAGGCTTTACCAATCTGCTTAATAAAGGTTTTACAGATACTTTTAGGCATATGCATGGAGATGTGACAGGCGTCTATTCCTGGTGGGCACAAAGGGTTAAAACAAGTAAAATCAATAACTCCGGCTGGAGGATTGACTATTGGCTTGTGAGTGACCGGTTGGCGGACAAAGTCATTAAATCGGAGATGCTAGATTCCGGTGTTCGACAAGACCATACACCGATTCTGTTGGAAGTAAATGTGTTGTGAATGAAGAATAGCAGTAACCACCTCCACACATGTCGAGACAGTATAGAGATAGAAGGCAAATTTCCTAAGGGAGCTTCTGTCCTTTCTTTCTGAAAATTTTCAAAGTAATTAGAACATTAAGAGGACTAGCATTAAATAGTATGGCTAAGATTTAGATGTAGTCAAAATGATTACAAATAACAATAAGATTTTAGTGGTATGAAAATCTTTCGTATGCTAAAAAGTTCTATAGCTGATATAATTACACAGAGGTTATACTATGTAAAGGAGGAACTAGTGTGATTAATAATAAGAAAGATCGATTTGAAATTAAAGAAGGCGATAAAACCATGAAAGCGGTTGTTACAGTCGGTAATGGTGGTTATGATCAATTAGTCTATAAAGATGTCCCAATTCCATCAATTGATGAAGGGGAAGTATTAGTTAAAGTATTAGCTGCAGGTGTTAATAATACTGAGATCAATACTAGACTTGGTTGGTATTCATCAAAAGTAACCACAAGTACAGATAATCTTACAGCGACGGATGAAGAATTGGCTGAAGTAGCTAGTGAAGGTGATGGCGGGTGGAGTGAAGCGACACCATTCCCATTTATACAAGGAACAGATTGCTGTGGAGAAGTTGTAGAAGTAAAAGATGAAAAAAATAAAGGCCTAATGGGCAAAAGAGTTTTGATCAGATCATGTATTCGTAATGAAGGCTATGATTCTATGGAAAATATATGGATGGCATCTGATTTTGATGGGGCCTTTGCCCAATATGTAAAAATAGAAGCTACAGAAGTATTTCCAGTAGATTGTGATTGGACGGATGCTGAGCTTGGTACCATACCATGCGCATATGGTACTGCTGAAAACATGGTCAATCGGGCTGGCGTAAAAAAAGGAGACCGTGTCTTAGTAGCTGGTGCGTCTGGTGGCGTAGGTTCTGCTGCTATACAATTGGCTAAGCGAAGAGGTGCATATGTCATTGGGATTGCAAGAGGTGATTTTAAAATTGAACAAGTCAAATCCTATGGAGCAGATGAAGTCGTAGGCTATGGGAATGAAATACTGGAAGCATTAGGTGAAAAATCTGTAGATATAGTCATTGATAATGTTGCAGGTCCTAATTTTCCTTATATGTTAAAAGTATTAAAAAGAGGAGGGAAATTTGTATCATCTGGTGCTATTGCAGGCCCAATTGTTGAGATGGACATGAGAGATTTTTATTTAAAGGATCTTACTTTGATTGGTTGCACTGGTTGGGATGAACCTGTATTTCCTAATGTTATATCAGCCATAGAAAAGGGAGAAATCAAACCAGCTCTTGCTAAATCCTTTCCGCTAGAAGATATTGTAGAAGCTCAAAAAGAATTTGGCTTAAAGAAGCATGTAGGTAAATTCGTTTTAATTCCTAATCATAATGCCTAGTATAGAGATGTCTTGAATTTGAAAGATTAATATTTTAATTTTAGAACAGCAAAGATCGATGTTTCAAATATTAGAAGCAACAGGGTGCCCTTTTGATAAAGAGAAGTTATTAAAAGAAACAGTACACTATGATATACGAGATTTTGGTGCCGCCTAAACAAGTTGTAAAACTAGGAGCAAAGGTGAACTTTCAAATTATTGCTCGTCAACCGGGATATGAAGTATCTGTTAAAGATCCTAAATCAACCATATATAATGAAAAGCGTGCTCGAAAAGATGCTTTTGTTAAAAGAGTAAAAACCCCGATGACGCTTCGGTTGGAGAATTTGCCCAATGGAGCCATTTTTAATACACAAAATTTTGTACCTGGAAAAATAGTGGAATTCATATGGAAACCGGATCAGCTTTTAGAGTCATATCCGCTTAATTTCATAGTGGATGATGGAGTTATTTCGGTTGAGATGACGATCCTAATTAATGTTGTTTCTTGACAATATATCATGGAGGGTATTATGGTTTGGAATAAATTAAAGCAACAATTGGAAAGTTTCTTGAGTACAAGTCTTAAAGAGAGGGTTGCCTACTTGCCGTCAGGTTATCGTTATATAGCGGAGAAATCAAATCAATGTTTTCTGACTGTCGATCATAAGGAAGTCTTTAATAAGAAAGAGAAAAGTGTCGGTATTACTTGGTATGAAACGGAGCAAGAAATTATCAGTGATCCTAATATTACGTTGACGGTGACACAAAAGGATATCGAGACACTTCGTGCTACGAATGATAAAATACCGGAGGAACGACTTCAAATTATTGCAAGAGAACGTAAGAAAGTGGCCTATGCAAAAAACATATTGAAAGCGCAATCCAATCTATATAAAACGGATTTTTATAAAATAAGCACTATTTTTTTGGCAGGATCAATTGAAAGTAGTTTGGATAGTGAGGATATTCTTCTTAATATCCTTGCGCTTATAGATCGTCGAGTAGGTAAGAAACGATTGGTTGCAATGAAAGAACAAATGGAAGGTAAACATCCCGTTGTCCGTTATTTCTATGCCTTAAGACTAGAGAAGAAAAAGGATGCGTGAAGAAGGTAATGACCATCAAAACAAGACGTGCTTTATATATCATAATGCTATAGAAGATTGTGAAAGAGTGGAACATTTCTAAACACCATGCGTCTAATCAGTGTAAAGTTTTTTAGAGAAAGGACGGGGAATTAAACCATGAAAAAAAGAATTTTAAGTATTGGAACAGCCATTGTTTTAGTAGTAGTTACTGTTGGAGCGGCACTTTTCTTTAATCAAGATACCGGAAAAGTTTTTGCGGCCGAGTTTAGGGATGGGTATATTATTGCGCCAACACATATGGATACAGCAGGCGTTGCGCTAGATTCAGCCTTTGTTTTTAAGACGGATGCAACGCGAGATGACTTAACGCTTGAATCCCTACAAGAAGCATTAAACATAACGCCGACAGTAGAGTATACACTATCGGAGCAAGAAGAGGGCATTGTCATTACTCCAAATCAAGCATTAGAACCCAACACAACTTATGTTTTTGATGTGTATGGAATTACATGGGCATATCGCACAGAAGCGGATTTTGTCCTATTAGGAAACTTCCCAAGACATCAGTCAACCAATGTACCGGTAAATACCGGGATTGAATTGATTTTCAACTATGAAGGTGCGGACGTTGAGGATTACTTTGAGATTGAACCGGAAGTCAAAGGAAAATTTGAAGAGCATGGACGTGTTATTGCTTTTGTTCCGAAAGAACTTCAAAAACAGACCATATACACAGTTACCCTTAAGGCAGGATTGCCATTAGACGGTTCAGATAAAACGCTTCAAGAGGATGTTCAGTTTAGCTTTGAAACCCAAGCGGATGAGACAATGGATTCATCATCATTTTACATGAATTTTCAAAGTTTTATGCATGAATTTGCGGAATCCGAAGTTCCAAGTCTTGAATGGAATTACTACTTTGAAGAGGCAGAAATAGAAGAAGCAGTTGTGGATATTGACGTCTTTGCTTATAGAAATGTCACACAATTTACAGACCATCTGAAGGACTACGCAGATGTGCCAATGTGGTCACACTATGGTATGAATGACGCAGCGCTATCCACAAGTGGATTACAAGGCGTCATGGATTTTGAACAAACCTTAGTACAAGATAATAGTTACCCACGATTCTTAGAATTACCGAATACATTAGATGCAGGGTATTATTTAGTTCAAGCAACGTTTGACGAACAAGTCATTCAAACATTTGTACAAATAACAGATTTAAGTTTTTATTATCAAGCAGGAACCGATGAAGATATTTTTTGGTTACATGATTTATCAAGTCAAGAACCCATCAATAATGCAAAAGTGACGAATCTAGATACTGATTTAAGTGCAAGAACAAATCAGGAAGGATTAGCACGTATAGCAAAGAATGTGGACGAGACCAAGGCAAGTTTTTATCATTTGACAGCTGGAGATAAAGAAGCGGTGCTTTATAATTATGGCTCTATGATGGAACCTTATCGTGGTGGCATGGATCAAAACCAAGAATACTGGACTTATTTTAAACCGGATCGAAATTTATATAAACCGGAAGATACCGTGAACTTTTTTGGTTTTCTACAACATCGTTATGAAGATAGTCTACCCACACAAGTGACGGTTGAAATCACTCAAGGCAGATATTATGCTTGGCGTTTTATTCCAAGCCCTGTTGATGAATTGAGTTATGTAACAAATATAGTGGAAGTCAATAATGGATTCTTCGAAGGTAAATTAGATTTACCTCACCTGAGTCAAGGTGGCTATCAACTCTCGGTCAAACATAATGGAGAAATTATTGCTTCTACATATATCCAAGTCGAAAATTATGTGAAGCCAAGTTATAGGATGAAGGTAGAAAAAGACCAGGAAGCTATTTTTGTCGGCAACACCCTTCAATATACATTACAGACAGAATTTTTTGAAGGAACACCGGTCTCTTTTTTAGACTATAACTATAACATTAACGGGATCGATTATACTGAGGGATCAGGAACAACCGATGCAAAAGGTCAAGGCCAGATTGAGTTTAGGCCGGAATATCAAGTAGGTCATCAAGGCGATCAACATTACTATTTTTCAGCATACGCAAATCTTCCGGAATCAGGAAATATTCATGTTAACGACTATTTCCGTGTCTTCTTTAATGACATACACGTTGCAAGTACCGGAAGCATAGAAGATGAACAAGGAAGCATTAGTGTTGATGTTAATGACATTACACTTGAACGGTTAAATAATGGGACAGCCACTGATGAACAAGACTTTTTGGCAGAGTCTGTGGATAATCATGCATTGCAAGGTATAGTTTATCGGAATGAATGGGTCAGAACCGAAACAGGTGAATATTATGACTATATTAACAAAGAGGTCAAAAAACAGTATAGCTATGACTTAGAAAAAACAGAGTTTGATACGTTTTCCATGACCACGGATGCAGAGGGCCACGCGGAGTATAGCCTCCATTTACCCGAAGAAAACAATGTTCATTATTCAGCAGAAGTCATAACTCATGATCATAAAAATCGTGAAATGACAATAAATGTTTATTTTGGCCGAGATCGAGAATATTATCCAAATGAAGGAGAATGGTATCATCTTGAGACAGACAAAGAATACTATGGCTTGAATGATCAAGTTGAGATTAACTTTATGAATAATGAAGAAGTCCACACCATGGGCAGATATTTGTTCATAAGCGGACAAAACGGCATCAAAACTGTGGATATTTTAAGCAAACCCACATATACAACAATTTTTGAAGCGGATTTTGTTCCTAATATAGAAGTCAAAGGCGTTCTCTTCAATGGAACAACCTATGTAGAAGCTTCCGGAACCAATGTTAACTATGACTATACACAACGTGAAATCGACTTAAAGATTACAGCTAATGCATCAGCATATCGCCCCGGAGATGAGATTCACTTAACTCTTGAGGGAACATATATTGATGAGAATGGAAATAGACAACCCGTAAGTGAAGGTGTCGTCAATATCAGTTTGATTGATGAAGCGCTCTTAGCACTCAGTGATATGGAAGTCAATCCGTTGGAAGAATTATACCGTCATGTTGATGGTGGATTTGGAATGAGCTATCCATCCCACATGAACCAAAACTATGGATATCGAGGCTATGCAATGGGTATGGGTGGTATGGCACAAGATGAGGCAATTGAAGAATCAGCGGCTATGGATACTGCTGATGATGCGGGCAATAAAAGTTCGAATTCCATTGACATACGTCAAGAATTTAAAGATACGGCAGAATTTATGACGGTCCAATTCGATGCAAGCGGAAAAGCAACGTTGACATTTGACTTACCAGACAATGTTACGTCATGGCGCGTCATGGCAGCAGCTATATCAGAAAGCTTAAATGCAGGTAGTAAAGTAGAAAATGTGGATGTATCCTTACCATTTTTCTTAAATACCTCTATTAGTCAAACCTATCTTGTCGGTGATGAACCTATGATTGGCATTACAGGATATGGAAATGCTTTAGAAGTCGATACAATGATTGATTACACGGTTTCAGTAGAGAAAGCCGGACAAGTTTTTGACACCTATGAAGCCACCGGAAAAGCATTTGAACGTACCAACATACCCCTTGGAAACCTTCAAGAAGTGGGTCAATATGAAGTGACCATTACCGGCCAAACAGACGCAGGCCAGACTGATGGATTAATGCTTCCCATACAAGTATATAAAACCTATCACGAACAGCGTGTTTCAGATTATTATGTATTAAACCAAGAAACGCAAATAGTGACAAGGGATAGTGGCGATACAAGCCTTACATTTACGGACCAAGGTCGTGGTCAATATCTTCCGACCTTATATCGCATCGCTTATTCAGGAGGCAAACGCGTTGACCAGAAATACTTAGCTCAGGAAGCAAGGAAACAATTGAATGAGACCTTTAATCAAGAGGTAACAATTGAGCAAGTCGATTTAAATGAATATCAAACCGATCAAGGTGGCATTGCAATATTACCGTATGCAGAAGCTGATGTTGAAACCTCTGTATTGATGTTACCCATGATTCGCGATGATGTGAATAGCCTTATGTTAGCCAAATATTTTGAAAATGCCTGGTATGACTCAGGACGTATTGAAAAAGGTGCTGTTTTATATGGTCGAGCACTGCTAGATGAACCGGTATTATTGGACTTACAGACCTATGCATCTTTAGATAATCTAACGATAAAAGACAAGTTATATTTGGGATTAGCTTATGCCATAATCGGGGACACATATAAAGCAAAAGAACTCTATGAAGAAGCAGTCAGTGGACAATTGGAAGTTTTTGAAGAGCAAGCCTATATTCGAGCAGAGACAGAAGCAAAAAGCTATGAATTAACAGCCCTTGGAATGCTACTTGCATCAAAAACACAAGAAGAGGTACACGAACAATTTTATACCTATTTAACAACACACTTTAACAAAGATGTGCTGATTCATAGCCATTTATATCAATATATTCTGGATGAATTGGAAGGTCGAGAGGCAACAAGCGGGCAAGTCACTTACCAATACAATGGCCAAGAAAAAACCATTGTTTTAGAAAATGGTTGGCCGCAAACAATTACAATTCCAAGTGCCACAGTAGACCAGTTAGACATTATAGATGTTCAAGGAGACATGGCTGTCACAGCGACATATATGACTGATCTTATAGCATCAAGGACTCAGGAAGAAAATGTTAGCGTCACACGTCGATATTACAACTACCAAACCGGAGAAGAACAAACAAGCTTCAAAGAAGGAGATATTGTTAAAGTTGTTCTGGATTGGGAAGTTGCAAGTCAAGCCATTGACGATAGCTACCAATTGACGGATTATGTTCCGTCAGGGTTAAAGGCTATAGATAATCCTTGGCAATTAGGCCTTCAAGGTGAGGATACGTATTGGTACCGGGAAGTAGAAGATCAAAAAGTACGTTTCTACATTTATAAACGGTCAGAACCGTTGGCAGACAATGAAGAAAAAACAGAATTTTCTTATTATGCACGTATTACCTCTTTAGGAAAATACACTGCAGAAAGCCCGATTATACAAGGGATACAAGTGAAAGACAGTATCTATATCGGGGAGCGAACCACGCTTGTTATTGAATAATAATTTGTAAATACCCATCTTAACCATGTAAATCATTTTGATTTACATGGTTTTTTTTTCGATGTATAATTGCTATATACGGTGCTTATGTAAGGAGGGAATTTGGATGAGTCGAGAAGGAATGGGGCCATTAAAATATTCTTGGAATCATTTTACAACAGGTATTAAAGGGGTTGGTCATTTATTTAAGCATCCAATCATGTTACTACCAATAATTCTTGTATCTTTGGTTTGGTATGTATTATCCGGACTAAAAGTTATTTTTCCAGATGCAGCTTTGATTTCTCTTTTAAGTTTCTTGACATTTGCACAAGGCGGAATGTATGGAGGCTTTTTTGGAGCGCTTGGAGGAGTTATCGGAAAAGCCTTTATTGCAGGAATAATCACCTTTTTGTTTTCTCGAATGATGTCAAAAGAGTCTCATAAAAATAAAAAAAAGGGCAAGGGACTTTGGTCTCAGGCCATACGTATAAACAGTATTAAGGCTTTTGAACTTATATTCTTGGGTATGGGTCTGGCCTTCATACTATATCAATTCATGACGGGCTTTGGAGATATAGAAAATGCCATGGTAGGTATTATGGCTATGATGATGGCTGCGCGATCACTCAATCATCCAGACAGTTTTCTTATAGGCTTAGTACGTTCTTTTTCAAAGGGAAGGTTGCCTAAAGAGCGAGCAGCACATTGGATACTAGGCGTATTTGTTGGATTTTTAATGGGTGTCTTATTATCTTTTATTGGCTTAGGAGCCTTAAGCTACGCCATTGGTTTTGTTATGCTTGTATTTGGCGTGTTCTTTTGGGTCATATCCCTTTTAGGCAAAAAAAGTGTGGCTATGTTAATCTTTGTCTTCTTAATGGTGCAAGGATTGCCTTTTTTTCCAGTAAAGGCGGAGTCGTCATGGCAAGATCCTTTTGATGCTTATGGTGTTTCCTTAAATGAAGCCTATGATTATATGGAGCTATCAAATGCCATGGAGCTATCGCCTCCAGCGGCTATGGAACTGACTGTTGTAGCGGCAGGATATAAAAATTTTGATCAATCGATTGCCCTTGACCCGATTGAATTGGTACTCGATAATGGAGTAAGCGAACGCATACAGTTAACAGAGATACAGTTTAATGATGCTATATATGGCGGATATGTAACCTGTTATTTAGATGTTGACGGATGGTATGCTGAAACCGAGATGGGCTACCAGGTTCGGGATAGTTGGACCAGTAACGAGTGGGTAGCCGGTTTAGAAAATGGGTATTCAAAAATCTACACGCATCCGGCAGCGATTATCGGAGCTCCTGCTTATTTATATGAAAATTATGTGGAAGCGGGCTATATGTATGTTTCCATTCCTATTGAATTTTCATATGGTGATATGGCGTCTATGGGGGAAGTGAGCGGAGGAGCCTCCTTATTTGCACGAGTTGATGCAGTCAAACTTGAGTCTTCGCCACAAGCGGAAGCGGCATATGGAGGACAGTGGGTTCGAATAAAGGATGAAAACTTTATCCTAAGTTCACAAGATTCAGAATATCAGGAGAAAATTCCGGTAGACTATTCAAGAGATTTGACTAGTGGAAGTTTTATAAATGTTACCGAGTTTTATGGAAAGGGTATAATGACCCAATATGGGGATGAAACTAGTTTGATGTATGATTATTATGTAGATTATCCGCAAGATTTACCGGAATACTTAAAAGCAGAAGAACAATTAAATATTCCTTTTTCAGGTGAATTTTACTTGAACGGAAATGCCCTTGATCAAATGGAGGCAAATTCTCGGGTTGTCTTTATCGCTCATCGTTTAGGTGAACAAGCAGACCAAGAATTAATGTCCGAGTCGGGCTTTATAGGTGCTACTTATTCACCGAATATGGCAAGTATAGTGGTTCCCCAAGGATCTGTCGAAGGTGAACGAATGACAGTACTTAGAGGACTTGGCAATTTTGAAGGAGTGGCGTTTATGGCCACAATATATGAATGGCAATATGTTCAAATAGTACCAACGGATGAAGAACCTGAAGGAGAAATAACAGAAGATCCTTGGGAAGATCCGTGGGCTCAAGATTGGGAGGATGACTGGAGTGACTATGAACATGCTACAGGAGCAGAACTTGTGGCTATAAATATAGCTTCTACGGCAGGAGCTTTTATCGGTGCAGGCATAGCTGTAGCAGGAGGTTTTGGCAAATGGGGCGACTATGATCCGACGGATGGCACCCTAGTTGTAACAGCGCCAAATGGATCTCAAGAAATCTATCGACAAAATCCAAACACAGGTGAGTTTGAGAGTAGCTATGGAAGTGTTCTTAATGTTCAAGATGTCGATCGCGCCCATGCTGAGCAACAGGAAGCGATGGAATGGACAAGACAACAAACCAAGGCCATGGAAAAAGGAGAAGATGGAGATAGTCAATATTGGAATCAAGTGAATCGCATTGAACATCTTCGACGAACATTTGAAGAGAAAGGACTGGGCCGACCGGATTCCATTGAGACAAAATTAGCCAAACGATTAAGTAAAATGCAGCAAGACATACACGCAGGCAAAGGCATCGAAGCCAAAGATTATGAACGTATTTCACGCGTTATCGGTCGACATTCCCGAAATGAGATTGGGGACGCATCTGATTTGCCTAAGGACTATACAACAAGCCAGAATTATAGGGACATGTTAAAGCTAAGTTCTGAAGAGATTGCTAGAGGCGAGAGTGGAAAAGCAATTGCAGTCCGTGTCTTGGCCGGAATCCTTACCGGAGGAAAATCAGAGTTTGGTTTCGAAGCGGCGCGATCGGTATATATTGTTAAAGACTATGTTGATGAAGGTGGCGACAGCTGGAATGAAGCAGTCAGTCGTGCAGCTATGGCAACGGTCATTGATGAAGGTATTGGACGTGGAGTAGGTAGTGCTTTAGGATTAGGCGCTAAAGCCTTAGGAAAGGGTGCGAATCTTACTAAAAATATTGTCTCAAAAACACAGGTTGGAAAAGCTGCGGTAGAGTATGTCGAAAGTTTTGCAAAACATACAACAGACTTTTTCGGACAAGATATTGTAAAAGCGTCTAAAAATATTTTTTCAACGAGTGCAAAGCAGGCCGATGATGCAGCTAAAGCCTTTAAAGGAAGTCAAGCCGGAAAGTTTACATCTGAATCCATGGAAAAAATGTCCAAAGAGGGCATTTATCAGCAAGAAGCCAAACGATTTAAAAACATTTCCGATTCAGTAAAAAAAGATGCGGATGAAGCAGTTGAACAATTCTTGAGTAAAAATAAAGAGTTGACTAAGCGGGATGAGCTATTTAGAAAAGGTGAAAAAATCGGACAAAGTAAAGTGAGTCAGTTAAAAAGTGCTCAAGAAGCATTGGAATCAAATCCGGCTTCAAAAGAAGCTCAAGAAGCCTTTGATGAAGCTATGCGTAAGGTTCAACAAGACAAGTTTGCAATGAATAAGTTGAATCAAGATCCAAGCGGAGAGTCTGTACGTAAGATGTTTAATCAACGTAATAGCCAATATAATAAGGCGGCAGTGGATAATACCATTGAACGTATAGCGGCAGAAAGAGATATTGATCCAAGTAAAATTAAGGTAGTACAAGCCACGAATAAAGCTGGGACAGATGGTCTTGCAGATGCGTCTAGAACAGCAAGAGAACTTGACTATACACAGCAAACAGTACCGGATTTTCCTGGAGGTCATCAAGTGGATGATATGGTTGCGGAAAATATTGGCGGTGCCAAGTCACCTTTTGACAAGGATGTTACCTATAGAATTTATGATGATGTGAACAAAGAATGGATTGACCTTCCAAAGAGCGATGTCGAAAGAATTTATCAGCAAGAATTATATAAGGCGCATCATAACGGAAAGATACCTAGAACCAATGTAGATGGTCGAGATGTGTTAGATGAGGCGAAAATAAAACAATTTGCTGAAGATATGGATCACACAGTAACAGACAGAACTTCACCGGATGCTTACGGACGTGGTGATAGTGACTTGAGAAAGATAACGGATAATGAGAGTATGGATCTTCGAGATTATGAAGATATATCATCCATATCCAATACGATGGAGTACAAATCAAATGAGTGGTTTGAACGCGGAGCAAAGCTTAGAGATGAAGCCAAGAAACTTCCGGATGATTTAGGGGAGGAATTGTTAATTAAGGCAGAAGGTATGGACGCAGAAGGTATACGTCAATTAACTAAACAGTTTGATAATCAATCGACTTCGCAAATTAAGGCAGCAATGGCTGCCGGCCATGATATTCATGTGCCGGAGAAAACATTTAAAGCTATTAAAGTGTTGGAAAATGTTAAAGATGGTAAGATTACCGTATCGCAGGCAGAACGGATTTTAGGTGAATTAGGAACAGATGTTGATAAAACAATTAAGCAACATTCAGCAATCATGGAGGCTATTGATAAGATTGGAAAATAGGAGGCGAGATACATTATGGAACAAAACGGATTATCACGTATGTTTTTTGATCAATTAGAAACGTCCCAAGTGCTAATTGGTGCTCCGGATGCCATAACCCATGTTATGGTGTTCGGCCATGAGGGTTACTGGACTGAACTTACTATAGTAGCAACACATGATAGGTTGGGATTTGTAAAACGTGAGGATAAGGGACCAATTCTAAAGGAAGTAACGGCGGATGAACTTATACAGACTTTTGAAAAATTCATATACGTGGGAGCAAGACCAAGTGGCACTCAGTACCAGATGAAACAAGATAGCTTTGCAACGTTATTAGCCATAGCTGATCAAATTCAGCGTCAGGAATTAGAGGCAAAAATTACCCATACTGTCGGAGACATTGTGTTAACAAAGACAGGATTGGAAGAAGAAATTCAATATGCCAAACGTTTTAAAGACCGGAGATGGCAATTACCTTTTTATTTTGACTTACTTGAAGAAGCAAGGATTAATCTCCAAGAAGGATTACTTCATTTAACAGAAAGCGGTTATCTTGTAGTAAATGGAGACAATATTGATCTAACACCTCAAGGGGGAGAATTGTTGCAGATTGTTTTAAATCGAAAATTAACTATTGGATTTCAGAGTGTATTTCAATATCAAGAGCGTATAAATATTATGAGTGGTTTGTTTATTCAAACCGCAACAGAATTATGGTATATTGATATGGATCAAGCGATTACTTGTAAAACAATTGATAGACAAGCATTTGCAGACATCATAGTAAAAATGGTTGCACCAGGAGAAAAGTTTACAATTCCCATGCAAGAAAAAGAGATTGTGGATAAGAAACCGAAGTTTTGCGCCAAGTGTGGACAGCCGCTAAAACCAGGCGTAAAATTTTGCAGAACATGCGGAAGAAAGATTGGTTAAGGCTTTAAGACGGTGAATCTTTTGATTTACAGGGCTTTTCTTTCAGTGTATACTAGTTCTACGAGGTGGTTTCATGTTAAATGTATTGTCACTAATTTCGTTTGCCAATGCAGTATTTTTTCTTTTTATTGCAGTCTATTCAATTAGTATCGATAGAAAATCAAAAATCAATCGATCATCAGCAATCGAATGTCTTCTATTAGGGGTATGGGCATTTGCCTATACGTTTTTTTACGTCGCACCGGATAAATCAATAGCCTGGTTTTGGTTCAAGATAGGAAGTATTGGTTGGATTGGGTTTATGGGTGTCCTTATATGGTTTTTTCTTGAATTATCAAGACATCAAGTAAGACTCCCAAGGATTATTGAGCATTTACTTATTTGGATTGTTCCGGTTATCTTATTAATTATGAATATGTCGGGAACGACAACGTCCGGAGCAATTGATTTAGTTCAAAGCACAAGTGGAATGGGATGGACTTATCATAATCGTATTGATAATATTATGTATTGGCTTTATGTGGGCTATATTCTCATCGGTGTAGGTGTTTGTGCATATATATTAACCCTATGGACAAGGACAATAGCATCACAGCATTTTAAACGGATTATTTCCGCTTTTCTAGTGGTTGATGGGGTATTAATTTTTATTGGACTTTTATCAGATTTAGTCATTCCGCTGTTTACAGATTTTTTCCCGCCAATGACAAATATTTTCCTTATGGTTTTTTGTTTTAGTTATTGGATTATTATTTTCAAACTAGATGTGTTTAGAAAAAATTCCCTTGAGGCGTCGGAATTCATTCTTAATATTATTAGTGATGCCTTAATTGTTCTTGATAAAAATGGATTTATTCAAAGCTGCAATAAAGCCACGTTAGAGTTATTACATTATGACTTAGACGAGATGGTGGGTCAAGAGCTCATTCGTTTTTTTAACAGAGACCGATTTGATCAAAAGCAAGTTGACAAGTTCTTTCAAAATAAACAGTTGACGAATCAAGAAGCTGAGCTATTAACAAAAGAAGGAAAGATTGTAAAAACAATCTATAGTGCAACAATTGCAGAAAATGATGCCTATGGTTTCATGGGAATAATTGTTAGCTTTCATGATGTTACGGCACAAAAAGAACTCGAAAAGAAGCTATTTACCTTAGCACATTACGATGCACTAACCGAACTGCCTAATCGACGCTATTTTCTGGATATGCTATATAGTTTTGAAGAGTTATATCTGAAGGGGAACCCGGACTTTGCTATTTTGTTTATTGATTTAGACGGATTTAAGGAGATTAATGATGCCATGGGACATGATGTAGGTGATCAGCTGCTTGTCGCTATAGGAGCACGGTTAAATGCTTGTGTCGAAGATGCTGATATAGTTGCACGTATAGGAGGTGACGAGTTTGTCATTCTTCAAGGCAATGTTAAAAATGAGCGAGACATTCATAAGCGACAAGCTATCATTTTAAACCAGTTTAAAAGACCGATTCAAATTGAAAATCATAAATGCTCTGTTGGTTTATCAATTGGGTACTCACGGTATTCAGAAATGAAAAATATTCCGGACATGATGCGAGAAGCTGATCGTCGAATGTATGCTGAAAAAGCCAAGCACACATTCCTTGATAATCAATAAAAGTGTTTTCCTGCTTTAGATACATTTAAATGATATTGTTAACGTTGTATCGAGAGAATAATATTTACTTCGTATGAAAAACATATTCTGTATATAGTTGGTCAAAGTATTGCGCTTATCTTGATGAGCGCAATATTTTTTGTCTTAAATTTATAAACATATAAAATATTTTGGATATTAATTGTATTATTGCATAAAAAGTGTTCAGAAATTAAGACATTTGTGTTTGATTTTAGGTATTTGTTTTGATAAAAAAAATATAGAATAAAGATGTAGCTAATAAATATATTGTAGTAGGAGGAAAGAAAATGAAAAAAGTATTATTAAGTATCATGTTAATTGTAGCGATGTTGTGGGTTGTTGGATGTTCGAGTGAAAGCGATAGCAAAGAAAATGGCGGAAATAAAGTGCAAGATGAAACTGCGCAGGGAAGTGGCACTAATGAAGTGGTACAAGAAGAAGTAGAAGTAGAAGATGCAGGAGAATTAGTTATTTATTGTCCTCATCCATTAGAATTTATTAATCCCTTGGTAACCGAGTTTGAATCACAAAGCGGAATCAAAGTAGAGATTATAGCAGCAGGAACAGGAGAACTTCTTAAGCGTGTTGAATCAGAGCAAGAAAATCCGTTAGGGGATGTATTCTGGGGTGGTTCTTTATCAACAATGAAAGGCCAGATGGATTTGTTTGAAGAATATCAGTCAGTGAATGAAGAATTTATGTTAGATAGCATGAAAAATGTTGAAGGATCATTAACTCGCTTCACTAATATTCCTAGCGTTCTTATGATTAATACAGATCTAATTGGGGAGATAGAAGTTAATGGATACGAAGATTTATTAAATCCTGAACTTAAAGGAAAAATTGCACATTGTGATCCATCTAAATCATCATCATCATATGAGCACTTAATTAATATGCTTTATGCAATGGGGAATGGTAATCCAGATGATGGATGGGATTTTGTAGACAAATTTTGTGCAAACTTAGATGGAAAATTATTAAGTGGTTCATCGGCAGTATATAAAGGTGTTGCTGATGGAGAGTATGTTGTAGGACTTACTTTTGAAGAGGGCGGCGCAAAATATGTTGCTGATGGAGCTCCTGTAAAACTTGTATATATGGAAGAAGGCGTAATTTCAAAACCGGATGGAGTGTATATCATTAAAGATGCTCAAAATATGGATAATGCTAAAGCTTTTATAGATTTTGTTACAGGGAAAGATGCACAAACAATTATTATTGAGCAATTAAATCGACGTTCAGTGCGTTCAGATGTTCCCGCTCCAAGTTATTTAAAACCATTAGAAGATATTAATATTATTTATGATGAAGAAGAAGTTGTTATAAACAGTAAATCAGAATGGTTAGAAAAATTCAATGAGATTTTTATTAGCCAATAGACGAGCATAAGAAAAAACAATTAAGGAGAATAAGTTATGAGCAATGCTATTTTTATTGAAAATGTTGTAAAACGATATGGAGAAGTAACCATTATTCCAAATTTGTCAGTAGATATTAAAAACGGAGAGTTTTTTACTTTATTAGGTCCATCAGGTTGTGGGAAAACAACGCTATTAAGAATGATTGCTGGATTCAATAGCATAGAAGGTGGCGAGATTAAGTTTAATAATCAAGTTATTAATAATATCGCAGCACATAAACGTAATATTGGAATGGTTTTTCAAAATTATGCTATTTTCCCCCATCTTACTGTAAGAAGTAATATAGAATACGGATTAAAATTGAGAAAAATGAAAAAAAATGAAATGAAAGAAAAAGTTGATAAAATACTAGATGTGGTAAAAATTAGCCAATATGAAGATCGTCTTCCGGAGCATTTGTCGGGAGGGCAACAACAAAGAGTAGCATTAGCTCGAGCTATAGTGATTCATCCATCGGTTTTACTGATGGATGAGCCACTAAGTAACTTGGATGCGAAGCTCCGAATCGAAATGCGAAGTGCAATACGTGATATTCAAAAAGAAGTTGGTATAACAACAGTATATGTCACTCATGATCAAGAAGAAGCCTTAGCAATATCTGATCGAATAGCGGTTATGAACCAGGGAATTATACAGCAAGTAGGTCAACCCGAAGAAATATATTCACGTCCAACTAATATTTTTGTTTCAACATTTATCGGGCATTCAAATTTATTGCAAGGAACTATAGATCAAAAAGATAAATCAAAAATTGCTTTTGCAAATGGATATGTTTTTGAAATGCAAAATTTGGTCGAGGATGTATTGCC
The DNA here is from genome assembly GCA_002342805.1 of Clostridiales bacterium UBA2432. Taxonomy (GTDB): domain Bacteria; phylum Bacillota; class Clostridia; order Lachnospirales; family Vallitaleaceae; genus UBA1351. The sequence continues at coordinate 17,466 of DDQW01000017.1, forward strand.
TGGAGCATCAGTAATTGTTGCTATTCGACCGGAAGAGTTAGTTGAAGCAGAGGATGGATTAAAGTTTACGGTAAAAAACAAAACTTTTTTAGGTAAATATGTACAATATGAACTGGAACTAGACTTTCCTGCGCTCGTTGAAGGACAGCAAATTATTGAATATTCACAAGATTTAGGCCATGCAATTCGAATCTATAATGAAGGTGAAAATATATACTTAAAGCCAAATACATTAAAAATCAATGTTTTTAATGAAAAAGGTGAACAAAGTTTGATTGAAGGTGTTGGAAATGCGAAAAATTAAAAAATTAGATACATGGAATATAATCACAATTATAATTACGTTGACTTTTGTCTTATTTTTAGTATACCCTTTATATGCACTTTTTGAAAGTGGCTTTAGGGACGTAAAAACTCAAGAATTCACACTTGATAATTTTATTCGGTTTTTCACAAAAAAATATTATTATCAAACATTGTTACGAAGTTTTACGGTGACAATATGTACCACAATTTTAGCAGTTGCAATAGGTGCACCATTAGCCTATTTAACAACAATTTATAAAATTAAATTTAAAGGACTTATTGAAGTGCTTATTATTATTTCTCTACTTTCACCACCATTTATTGGTGCATACTCTTGGATTTTACTTGGCGGACGAAGTGGTGTTATTACAAAATTCTTCTTAAATACATTTGGGATTCGTTTGCCATCAGTATATGGTTTTGGGGGAATATTATTAGTTTTAACTTTGAAATTATATCCATATATATATTTATATACAAAAGGAGCTTTAAAAAAAGTAGATGCATCATTAATCGAAGCTTCTGAAAGTTTAGGTTGCAATCCTTGGAAAAAGGTGATATCTGTTGTATTACCTTTAATAACGCCAACAATCTTAGCAAGTTCATTACTCGTATTTATGAACGCTTTGGCAGATTTTGGAACACCTATGCTCATAGGAGAAGGTTACACAGTTATGCCGGTATTAATTTATGGTGAATTTATAAGTGAGTTAGGTGGGCAGGCAAACTTTGCTGCAGCATTAGCGGTAATATTGGTGGCTGTAACGGCGCTGTTATTTGCAGGTCAAAAATATATTATAAGTAAAAAATCATTTACTATGAATTCATTACGTCCGATCCAATCTAAAAAAGCAAAAGGTGTTACAAATATTTTGATTCATGTATTTTTATATTTTGTAGTTTTTCTTTCCATTATTCCGCAACTGACCGTAATATACACATCGTTTAAAGCAACCAAAGGGGCAATGTTTACAGACGGATTTTCATTAGATAGTTATCGAACGGTCTTTAGTCGATTGGCATCTCCAATTATTAATACCTATAAATTTGGGATTATAGCAATTGTAATTATTATCTTTCTTGCAATGTTTATTGCCTACATTACCATTCGAAAGCGTAGTTTCATAACATCGATTATTGACTCAATGACTATGTTTCCATATATTATTCCAGGTTCTGTTTTAGGAATTACATTGTTGTTAGCATTTAATAAAAAACCGATGTTATTAAGTGGGACAGCAACGATTATTATTATTGCATTTGTTGTAAGGCGACTGCCGTTTACATTACGTTCAAGTTCAGCTATACTATATCAGATAAGTCCCAGTATGGAAGAGGCATCGATAAGCTTAGGTGATTCGCCAATGAAGAGTTTCTTTAAGATTACAGCGATTATGATGTTGCCAGGCGTTGTGTCAGGAGCAATTTTAAGTTGGATTACCATTATCAATGAATTAAGTGCATCCGTTATATTATATACGGGACATACGCGAACAATGTCAGTAGCAATTTATACAGAAGTTATTCGAGCAAGTTATGGGACAGCAGCAGCCATTGCAACAATTTTAACGCTTACAACAATTGTATCGTTATTAATATTTTTTAAACTAACAGGAAAGAAAGAAATAAGTATTTAAATTCTTTTGAACAAGAGGGATAACGGCATGGATAAAAACAAACACAGTTATTTCAAAGATGAAATTCAGCATGTTTTGATTTTGAATGCAGTTATCCCTGTCATTTTGTTGGTAATGATGGGATTGTTGTCATTTGTATACATATATAAAGTTGCACTTATTGACCAAAATCGGTCGGATTTTGAAAAAATTTCTTATGAAATAGAAGAAACTATTGAAAAGTATAGAGGATTATTGAATAGATTAGAAAAAGAAGCGACAATTCAAAATCAACAGATATCTGTAACTTCACGAACAGAAATATTTGAGGATGTATATGCAGTCAATAATGATGTTCAGAGTAAAGCCAATTTTTATTATTTTGATACAGAAATAAATGCATTAATAAGCTCAACGGCTCAAATCCCATATTATATTGACGGAATAACATATAAGAATTGGGGTGTTTTTAGATTTTTAAATGAACATCCAAATGACATGGTTATAAAGCTGGAGAATGATAGTGACATTGATATAATGCAAATGTTACTCGGAAAAACAGTTATTAAAAATGGAGAAATTATTGGTTATTTATTATTAGTTATTGATAGTCGACAGTTTCATGATTTGATGCATGAGTCAGAGTCTCAGGTTGTTGTTACGGATTCTTTTGATTATGCCTATATGAGTTCAAATGAACAGTTTATTAGTCGAACAAAAAAATTTGTACATCCTGATAGATCCGGCATACTAAAAACACATAATTCTCAAAGATATTATCTGACCTCTAATTCAATATATAAGGGGCAGATTAAGATTTATACAATTACACCATTACAAAATCAAATCGATATATTTTTAGGCTACGGTATACTCTTGTTGTTAATATTTATTCTAATGGTATTAGCTATTCGTATTAACTCAAGGCGTATAGCAGAGCAAAAAACGCATAAATTGTATAAACTGTTATCCATATTAAAAAAAGCTGAAAATGGTGATTGGGAGGATTATCCAAAATCACAAAATGATGAAGATGAGTTTGATGCCATTGGTCAGGTATACCAAAATATGATGGATAGTTTAAAGTTACAAGTGGAAAAAAATAATGAAATGAATCAATTAATTATTGACGCACAGAGAAAACATTTAGAAGCACAATTTAATCCGCATTTTTTAATGAATACTCTTGAAAACATAAGATTTATGTGTCGTATTGATCCTGAATCTGCAAGTAAAATGAGCTTTTATTTGTCAACACTTTTGCGATATAGTATTGATTCTTCAAATAATGAAAATAGCTTGAAAGAAGATTTATATTATATCAATAATTATTTATCAATTTTAAAACTTCGATTTAATCAGCGCTTTAATTATTCTATTGATATGGAGCCAGGTTTGGAAGAACAAATAATACCCAAACTTGTTTTGCAGCCACTTATCGAAAATGCTGTAAAATATGGGTTTGAAGGAAAAAATGATTTGAATGTGGCTATTCATATATATCATTATAATAATTTGTTAATTATAGAATGTGGTGATGACGGTTGTGGCATTAATATAGAGAGATTACAAGAGATTCAAAAAATATTAGAAGGTAAAACAAATGGCAGTAAGCACAAAGGACTTTATAACATTCATCGTCGGATCCGTATTCAATATGGAGATGGATATGGGATTGAAGTGGATAGTAAAATATCACAGGGAACAAAAATAGCAATTTATTTACCATGGAAGAATGTTCAAAAGGAGTCGTAAAATGTTAACAATTATTATAGTAGAAGATGAACAATTTATTAGAAAGGGATTATTATATTCAATTAATTGGGAAGAACTCAATTGTGTCATTGTAGCAGAAGCTGAAGATGGGCGAGAAGGCTTGGATAAAATAATTGAGTATAAACCGGATGTGGTTATTACGGATATAAAAATGCCAAATATGGATGGTTTAACCATGGTTGATTTGGCTAGTGAAAGGCATAAGTTTCAAACCTTAATATTAACCAGTTATATGGATTTTGAATATGCACAGCAAGCAATAAAATTTAAAGTTGCAGACTATCTAATTAAGCCGATTGATGAAGAAAAAATCAAAGAGGCAATTCAAAAAATTGACAAAGAGGTTGAAAGGGAAAAAGAAATTCGGATTCTAATGCAAAATAAAGAATTGCTAGATTTAAGTGCTGAATTTATTGAAAATGAAACAACGTATTGTGTGGAAATATGTATTCAAAAAATAAAGGAAAACTATAATAATAAAATTAGCATAGAAATGATTGCTGATGAGCTAAGTCTAAGTTCAAGCTATTTAAGCAGAAAATTTAAGGAAGAAACGAAGCATACCTTTCATGATTATCTGAGTGCATATCGTATACGTCAAGCAATCCAATTATTAAGCACAGGAATATATCGCGTTGGAGAGATTTCTGACATGACGGGCTTTTCGGATTATAAACATTTCTCCAATGTTTTTAAACGTTATACAGATTTATCACCAACTTTTTTTTATAAAAAAATAATGAATAAGGAGCTTGGAAATGAAAACAAAGAACGTTCAGACGGTTAGTCATAGCTTAAATAATGTTTATGCAAAAAGCATATTGGTTTTAACCATGTTATTAATTATCCTGCTAGTTATTTTATTGAGTTCAACATTTGTTAATATAAATATTTTTAACACATATGGCAAAGGACAAGGCGAAATAGGCCAATTACAACTAGCTTATAATGATTTGCATGGAGAATTAAGATATCTAGTTTATGAAGCCACAAAAGAGACGCAGAAAGAAACAATTGATAACATAAATAGTAAAAGTACATTATTAAATAAAAAATTAAATACTACAAATAGTGGGGAATCTATTGATTTATTAGTGACTAAATATATAGCACTAAAAGAGGATATTATTAACTATGCATTAAAGGACGGAATTTTCAATGCCCAAAAAATATATACAAATGAATTAACAGAAACACAACAAGCATTAGAAATGGAACTTAATTTGATGTTTCAACAAATGAGTGGAACAGGGGAAAAACGTGTCAACCAGGTACTTTGGATAAGTTTGATTTTATCCCTTGGCTTATTAATTTTTGGAGGATTAAAAATTCATAAAGAAGACAAAAAAATGAAATCGCATATTCATAGTATATGTACTCCCTTAGAAAAAATAACAGAAGATTCTAAAGAAATTGCAAAAGGAAATTTGCATGTTATAATTGAAAAGAACGGTGAATTTGAAGTTGCAGAGCTAGAGGAAAGTTTAAACCAAACCATTGATACTTTGAAAAACTATGTTGAGGATATATCGATTGTATTGGAAGAAATGGTTAATAAAAACTTTGTGTTTGATAGTAGTTTGAAGTACAAGGGTGATTTTGTACCCATTCAAACCTCATTATCAAAAATACAAGAGTTTTTAAATGATTTATTTAAAAAGTTGGCTACAATGACGCAAGAAATTGAAAGTGGAGCCGAACAGGTGGCGCAAGGTGCACAAAGTCTTTCAGAAGGAGCGCAAGACCAAGAAAAAAACATTGATCAAATTAATACGAAAATTCAAATTGTGAGTAATAAAGCAAAAAACAGTGAAGAACTCACAAATAATGCCAATGAATTAGCAAATAAAACTCGAGATATGTCGCTTGAAGGTGAAAACAAAATGTCACATTTGGTGGATGCGATAGATATTATTAAAGAAAAAAGTCATGCAATTTCTAAGATATTAAAACACATAAATATAATTGCGGAACAAACCAATCTATTATCCATTAACGCACAAATAGAGGCGGCTAGAGCAGGAGCTTATGGACAAGGATTTGCGGTTGTAGCCAATGAAGTGGCAGCATTAGCTGAACGGTCCAAAAAGGCAGCTCAAGAAACAGAGTTACTCATTAATTCAACGTATGAGGCTGTTGAAACCGGGCAAAAGGAGGCAGAAGAAACATCTGCATTGTTAAAAGGAACAGCTGAAGACATAGCACAAGTTGCAATACTGTTGAATGAAATATATACATTATCACAAGAACAAAAGTATGAGATCGAAAAGATTACATATGAAACTGAGCAAATGTCAAATATAATAAAAGACAATTCAAATAATGCTGAAAGTAGCGCAGCCTTTAGTCAGCAAATGTTAGCGCAAATAGAAGTCTTAAATACATTAATTAAAGGTATAAAATACAAACAAACATAAGTACATAGTAAAGATAAGCAATAAAATAACAGGAGAAGAAAAATGACTAAAATTGTAGTAACAGATTTAGACGGAACACTATTAAATGAAAAAAGTGAAATATCTCAAGAAAACTATGAGGCAATAAAAAAATTAAAGGAAAAAGGAATAATATTTGGTATAGCTAGTGGAAGAGCGGTTGGTGTAATAAATCAAATCATTAAAGACCATCAGATTATGGAAATGGTTGATTTTTTAATTGGATTTAATGGAGCTGAAATATATGATTTTAGAGAAAAAGTTGCAATTACAATTCCTCAATTACAAAAAGATATGATTAAAAATATTATCGATATTTTTTCTGAGTTGGATGTTGTGTGTGCAGTACATGAAGGCGCAGAGCTTTATGCAAATAAATGGAATCCAAGTATACAAGTTGAGGCGAATTTAAATAAATATAAATTAATCATAAAAGAAAATTTAAAAGAATTTATTCAAAAGGATTATCCCAAACTAATGATTACAGGTGAGCAAGAATATTTAACGATGATTGAAAATAATATTATTTCAAGCATTAAGGGAGAATACAATGCCTTCCGTTCGCATCAAAATTTTTATGAATTTGTAGCAAAAAATGTATCTAAGGGAAGCGCTATAGAAAAATATTGCCAAATCCATGGATTTCAAGCTGAAGAAGTCATGGCATTTGGCGATAATTTAAACGATTATGAGATGATACAATATGCGGGGGTAGGTGTTGCAATGGATAATGCAGTTGAACCATTAAAAAGCATTGCGCAAATCATTGCTCGGCATCATGCTGATCATGGGTTTGCGCAAGTTATAGAGGATAGATTTATGGTTTAGGTACTTAAAGCAAACCGATTAATCATTATAATATAAACTATCCGATGAAAACTCAGGATCACAAGTGAATTCAAGTTCAAGTTTTCGATAGGTACTTTCGTTATTTGTACTGAGTATACTTGTGGAATGGGCTTGACACCCTTTTAATTTACCTAAATTATCAAGAGCGACTTGGGCAATGGGATTAAAGGCAGCGCTGATGCTTAAAGCCAGTAATACTTCTTCACTATTAAGAATTGGAAAATGGTTGCCAAGATTCTCTTTTTTTAGTCGAATAATCGGGTCTAAAATAGCTGGTGCAAGAAGATGAACATCATCATCGATTTTTGCATAATGCTTAACGGCATTGAGGATTGCAGCAGCGGAGGCATCCATGATATCACTAGTTCGTCCTGTTATAATATGACCCGCACAAATTTCGATAGAGACAACGTGATGGGACGTCTGCTCTGGATGTGAAAGTTCAAGTTCTTTTACATAGTTCCAAGCGGGTTCAACAACAGAACGATCTGTGATTTTAATCTTCATCTCATCCATAATGAGCTTAATGCGATCAATGGTTTCATGATCGGTTAAGCCTTTTTTATATTCACAGCTGGTTTTAAAGTAACGACGGATGATTTCCTGACGCGAAGCTTCGCGCACAATATCATCATCAATAATTCCGCTAGCAATACAGTTTACCCCCATATCTGTGGGAGACTGATAGTGGGAGTCTTCACCGGTAATTTTTTCGATAATACGCTTTAGAACAGGAAATGTTTCCATGTCACGGTTATAATTGACAGCAACTTGGTCATAGGCATCAATATGAAAAGAGTCAAGCATATTTACATCTTTTAAATCTGCAGTGGCAGCTTCGTAGGCAATATTAACCGGATGTTTAAGTGGAAGGTTCCATACAGGAAAAGTCTCGAACTTTGAGTATCCGATATGGTTTCCACGTTTATTTTCGTGATAAAGTTGACTTAAGCACGTTGCAAGCTTTCCGCTTCCGGGTCCTGGACCGGTGACAGCAATAATTGGTTTTGTTGTTTCAATATATGGATTCTTGCCATAGCCTTCGTCGCTAACAATGGTATCGATATCGGTTGGATATCCCTTTGTTGATTGGTGTTTGTAGACTTTGATACCCTTTTGAGCCAACTTGTTTATAAACACGTTAGCGGCAGGTTGATTATCATATCGTGTGATGACAACACTATTGACGAGAAGATTTTGTGCTCGCAAGTCATCAATAAGCTTGTAGACATCCATGTCGTAAGAAATACCAAAATCGCTACGAATTTTATTGCGCTCAAGGTCTCCTGCATAGAGACAAATGATAATCTCAAGCTTATCCCGTAATTTTTTTAATAAATCAAGCTTTGCATTTTCATCATAGCCCGGCAATACGCGCTTTGCATGCATATCAAATAATAATTTTCCCCCAAATTCAAGGTAGAGCTTGTCATAATCATCAACACGTTTGAGTATATATTTTGATTGTTCTTCTAAATATTTTTTTGAATCAAAACCTTTTTTCATATTGTCCTCCAGAGTTTAGTATTACTACACTCTATACTAAATCAGGAGAGGAGATAAGTAAAGCAGTTTATTCGATTAAATTTGATATGATTTTTGCCGTTTTAGAAACACCAAAACGACTGCTATCAATCATAAGGTCATAACCGTCGTATAAGGTAGTGGTATTTTTGCAATACTGTAAACGATAATTTTCACGTGCTTGATCCACGTCACGAAGCATTTTTCTTGCGACGCCGGGTTTCATTTTTAAGATATTAATACAGTTTTTCAAGCGTTCTTTGTAGGGGGCATAAATGAAGATATGAAAAGAATTTGGGTGATCTTCTAAAACATAATTTGAGCAACGACCGACAATGATACACGATTCTCTTTCGGCTAAGTCTTGAATAATATTTGTTTGAACGTTAAAGATTTCCTCTTGTATATTTGCTGCACCCATTCCGAGAGGATATTTACGTTTAAAAAAACGTGAGGAATTTGTTTCTTCTTGTTTGCTGATGGTGGATATGGGTTGACCCATTCTTTTGGCTGTAGCTTCAACAATGTCGCGATCATAAAAGGAAATATTGAGATTGCGTGAAACTTCTTCTGCAATAGAACGGCCTAAACTAGCGAATTGCCGTGAAAGGGTAATAACGTATTTTTCCATTAAAAAAACCTCCTAGGATGCTTTTGCATATAACGAACACTCGAAGAAAGGGTAAAGTTAATAATAAAGTAAATCAAGGCAGCAAATCCAAAGAGAACAAAAACATCAGAAACATTAACCGTTCCTGTACCATTATAATTATTTGCAGAACTGAGTAATGTTTTTACCCGAGACATCAATTCAATAACGGCAACATTGGCTAAATAGGATGAATCCTTTATTGTTGTAATCACTTGACTCAAAAGAGTTGGAATTATTTTTCGATACGCCTGTGGTAAAACAATATATATCATGACCTGTATGGTCGAAAAACCCTGTGAGTATCCAGCTTCAAATTGCCCTTGTGCAACAGAATTTAAACCACCACGAACAATTTCTGCGATAACCGATGAAGTAAATAGTATTAAGGCAGCAGATGCCTTAACGAGTAGCTTGACTTCAACTGAAGATAGCCCAAACATCGCGTCGGAAAGGGCCTTTGGCACAGGGAAAAAAACCAAACAAATAAAAATCCATAGTAATAAGGGTGTATTTCGAAAGATTTCAATATATGATGTGGCAAGCCACTTAAAAACCCGTGTCTTTGCCGAGGTACAATAATTCCTTGCTAGAGCAAGCAAAGAACCAATGAGTATTCCGAGAATAACGGCAACGACGGATAAAACAATGGTAAAGGCGATACCTTTTAGAAGATACATAATTATTGCCGGGTTTTTCAAAATAGATAAACTTCCTTCGAGTGTGCTCATTATCCGTTCACCGTCCCTTCTGCGGGTAAATCCATTGTTTTTTGATCACGCATTTTCAATGAATTTTCCCAAACACTTGCAATAGAAGACAAGGGATAACAAATAATAAAAAACAAGATTCCGGTTAAAAAGTATGCTGGTGCATAGGCGCCCCCTGTTGAAGCGCCGGTAACAAAGCTATAGGTTAATGAGATTAAATCAGAACCGCCTATAATATAAAGACATGACGTGTTCTTGATTAGATTTACAATCTGATTTACCATGGGAGGAAGAATAATCTTAATGCTTTGGGGAAGAATGATGTAATACATTTTTCCGATGTAATCAAATCCTTGAGAATGAGCTGCTTCGAATTGACCCGTTGGAATGGATTCAATACCTGCACGAACGACTTCGGCCATATAAGCGCCATGATAGAAACCTAAGGTGATGATTCCTGTTGGTATGATACCAATACTATTTCCGGAAAAGGCCAAGGCATAATATAAAAAACTTAATTGCAAGATTAGGGGCGTGTTTTGGATTATTTCCACATAGATGCGCCCTAAAATCATCAGACCTTTTTTTTCACTTGTGGCCATAAGACCGAAGAGGATTCCGAGAATCAATGATAATATTAAAGCGAAAAAAGCTAAGGTGATGGTGTTTAGAAATCCAATTACAAAGGTTTCTTTAAAAACCCATACTTTTTCCCATGCATCTATTGAAAATAAACCTGACATAATTACGCCTCCAATTACTCTAAACCATTTTCAGAAATCAAAGCTTCGATTGTTCCATCGGCTAGCCATCCGGTGATAAGGGTTTCAATATAAGCAGTAAGATCTGAATCTTTTTTTGTTGCTACGCCATAATCTTGTGGAGCAAATTGGTTATCGATATATGAACGAGTTTCAGTATTATAAATAGCTAATATTGACTTGTCTACACAAAAAGCATCGATTTCGCCTGCGCTAAGTCCTGTGGAAATCGTTGGGTAGTCATCATATTGTTGAAATGAGATGCCTTCCGTCCATGTGGAGGCATCAAAAGTCTCTTCGTCAAATGTATCACCACTAATATATTCGCCTTCAATCATAGCTTTAACGAGAGCTTTTGCTGAGGTGGAACCGGAGGATACACCGACTTTTTTACCAACGAGATTTTCAAGAGTTTCAATACCGGAAGCGTTTTCAACAAGTACGGTGACATAGTCTGTATAATATGGAGTTGAAAAATCCCAATTTTCCTTTCGTTCATCCGTGATTGTAAAAGTTGCTAAGACAGCATCTAAATCACCGGAGTCTAACAATGCAGTTCGAGTTGCAGCTGTTACCGGAGTAAATTCTGGTTCAACGCCTAATTCAGCAGCAATCATTTCGGCTAACGAGATTTCTAACCCGGTATATTCTTGGGTAAGCGGATCTTGATAACCAAATCCAACCACCGCATTTTTAACACCGACACGAAGGGTTCCATTATCAATGATTGCTTGAATTTCTGCAGGATAATCCGTTTCAGTATTTGTCGATTCATCCGATACTTCTTCGGCAGACCCGGACATATTTTCGGAAGGTGTTGCTTCCTCAGTGCTACATCCCATAATAATCAGTGTTAGCATAAATAAACTAAGTAATAATGTAAAGCGTTTTTTTAATGAATTCATAACGTATCCTCCTATTTATCGTATAATTTTCCCGAGAAATTGCTTTAATCTTTCACTCTCAGGATTGTTGAAAAAATGTTCCGGTGTTCCTTCTTCAATGATTTCGCCATCAGCCATAAATACGATGCGGTCGGCTACTTGCCGAGCAAACCCCATTTCATGGGTGACAACAACCATTGTAATATTTTCTCCGGCTAACTTAACCATGACATCCAAAACTTCTTGAATTGTTTCAGGGTCTAGTGCAGATGTTGGTTCATCAAACAGAATGATTTTTGTGCCGGCACAAAGTGCACGTGCAATGGCGATACGTTGCTGTTGACCACCGGATAAAGTGGCTGGATAAACATGCGCTTTATCTCTAAGTCCTACGACATCAAGATAATGATAAGCTGTTTCTTCAGCCTCTTTTTTGCTTTTTTGATGAAGTTTCATTGGTGCTAAGGTCAGATTTTTTAGTACCGTCATATGAGGGTAAAGATTAAACTGTTGAAACACCATTGATGTTGTAGAGCGAACAAGCTTGGTTCTGTTTTTAGGAGTAAGTTGTTGATTATCAATGAAGATATAACCGCTTGTCGGTTGTTCAAGAAAATTCATACAACGTACAGTTGTTGATTTTCCGGAGCCTGAAGGTCCGATAATAACTAGCTTTTCTCCCTCAGCTACTTCGAGATTTACATCTTTGAGTACATGTAAATCACCAAAAAACTTGTTGACATTTTCCATTTTTATCATATGAAGGAACCTCTCTTTCCATAAACCATATTTGGCTATGATAAGACAAAAAGGCGCCTAATCCGTTTATAACAGATTAGACGCCTTTGTCTTTATAGAATTATATTCAATAATAAAATGTTTGTCAAGTAAAACCGAAAGAATAGTAAAAAGCTATTGAGATTTTACTAAAAGATAGTATAATCAAAATATATAGTTGTATGAAAAGAGGTTATTATGAGCGGAATAAAAGATGTCGCAGAAAAATCAGGAGTTTCTATTTCGACAGTATCTAATGTATTAAATGGTAAAAAAAATGTTGGAGAGAGAACAAGAGAACGGGTTCTAAGTATATGTCAGGAATTAAACTATTATCCTAATAGTGCAGGAAGGGCTTTGAAATCAGGGAAAAGCAATGTTATACTCTTTAATTTTGGCGATTTTGATCGAAGTTTTTATTTGAAAATCATTCAAGGAATTAGTGATTGTGTTAATGATTATGAATATGATTTGGCTATAATTACAGAAAAATCCTGTGAGAAGTTTATGCGCAATAACATGAGTGCAGGTAGTATTATTCTTGATGAAAAAATTCCGGATACCTTGTTAGAAAGTGTTGCAAATATTAAATATCCAATTGTTGTTATGGATCGAAAAATAGACAATCCTCATATAAAAAGTGTCATTATTGATAATTATACACCCATGAAAAAAATGGTACAAGGACTTGTAGACAAAGGGTATAAAAAGTTTGCTTTTATTGCAGGGCCTGAACATACGCTTGATAATATTGAACGTTATAAAGCCTTTAAAGATGTGCTTGAAATTAACAATATAGTATTTAGCCAAAATGATTATTATGCAGGAAATTATAGAGAAAAAAGCGGATATTTAGCAGCGAAGATTTTTATTATTAGTCAAGATGTTCCGGAAGTCTTTGTGTGTGCTAATGATAATATGGCAATAGGGGCTATTAAAGCCTTAGAAGAAAATGGATATCGTGTTCCCGAAGATGTTGCAATAACAGGCTTTGATAATATTCAATTAGCAGAGGCAATGGACATTACAACGGTGGATATACCAAAATACGAACGTGGATTTATCGCGGCTAAGTATCTTATTGAATATATAAAGGGGAAAACAAATGTTGATGATATATCCATTGAGGCCAAGGTTGTCTGGCGTAATTCAACACCAAATAAGTAAGTAAAACAAGAGGGTAAAACAGTGGTAAAAAGATAGATAGTATAGTAAAAAAATATAAGCTATTTAGTATAAAGAAATTGGAAACAGTGTATAAAATAGTGTAAACATCAAAAAAATGATGATTTGCACTATTTTTTTGTCTATTTTATATAAAAAGGTTGACAAAGCAAAAAGTCGAGCCTATAATCTTGGTATAACGTTTTACTAATCAAAATTTTAGGAGGGCAATATGAAAACAAAAAGAAATGTAAGTGGATTAATTGTAGTATTGTTAGTAGTCAGCATGTTATTTACAGCATGTGGTGGTTCGTCAGATAATGGCGAGATATCAAATGAGGAAGACAACGCATCTTCCAATACGTCTGCACAAACAGACTCAAACGCAACAGATGATTCTGAAGAAAATACGGAAACAGCTTCTGCAGATAAGATTGTTGTTTTTCAATCAAAAGTAGAGATCATCGATCAACTTGAAGCCTTGGCAATAGACTATGAAGAAGAGACAGGCGTTGAAGTTGAGGTATGGGGAACAACAGGAGATGATTATCTTCAACAGCTACGTATTCGTTTGAGTAATAATCAAGGTCCAACAGTATTTAGTTTGGCTCCGGGTTCTGAATCTTCAGAGTTAGCTCCATATTTAGCGGATCTAAGTGATATCTCTTTTGCCGATGACATTGCGGATGGGATGGCAGATGTTATGGATGGAAAACTTGTTGGAGTTCCTTATACAGTGGAAGGTTTCGGAGTGGTATATAATAAGTCCATGATAGATCCTACAGTGGTTGCCGATGTGGATACATTTGAGACAATGCTAAAAGAAAAGCAAGCTGAGGGAATTAATGGATTTAGTTTGTCACAAGAGAGCTATTTTATGATTGGACATATTCTTAATACACCGTTTGCATTAGTGGACGATCCAAAGACGTTTACAGAAGACTTAATTGCAGGTGAAGTAACAATGAATGATTCTGAAGAATTTGTAGAATTTGCAGAACTTATGGTAGATGTTCGTGAAAATTCAGTTAGTCCATTAGATGTAAATTATGATATACAAACAGGTGATTTTGCAACAGGAAAAACAGCCTCAATTCATCAAGGAAACTGGGTATATGGAATGTTTGCAGATTATGATATGGACTTTGAGATGGGGATGATGCCCTTACCAATTGCAGGTAATGATAGTATTGCTGTAAGTGTACCATCAAGTTGGTATGTGAACTCACAGGCATCAGCAGAAGAGGTTCAAGCCGGACAAGATTTTCTTGAATGGTTATATACAAGTGAAAACGGTCAAAGATATTTAAGTGAAGAATTTGGATTTATTCCAATTTTGAAATCTGTTGAAAGTACTAACCTAGACCCTTTATCGGCAGAAGTTGCTAGATATACAGCGGAAGGCAAGACGATTGCTTGGCCGATGTCAACATATTGGCCGGCAGGAATCGTGGATGTGTATTTGGTTCCGGTAGCTGAGGAATTTTTCACAACAGATATGGGTGCAGATGAATTATTGACAAAGCTATCAGAAGCTTTTGTTGAAGCAGGTAAGTAAAAAAACGAAGTGCATATTATTTGAAGAAGAAATCTAATGCATATCGACGGCATTAGATTTCTTTGAAATTTTAGTGCATGATTGGAGGCTCTTAATGCGAAAAAGAAAAGATTTGTTTTGGTACTTGCTTTTTGTTTTACCATTAACGTTAGTTTTTATTAGTGTAGTGATTATTCCTTTTTTTATGGGAATTGGATATTCCTTCTTTTCATGGGATGGAATGCCTCTAAATCCAAAAATATATGTAGGTTTTGAAAATTATATTAAACTGTTTAGTGATGAACGTTTTATTACATCAGCGTATCACACATTATACTATACTGTTTTAGCTGTTGTAGTTATAAATATATTAGGCTTTGCATTTGCCTTAATTGTAACAAGTAAGTTGAAACTCAGAAATCTAGGGCGTACCATGCTTTTTATGCCTTATCTGATTGGAGGTTTGATTCTGGGTTATATATGGAAGTTTATCTTTTCAGATATGATGCGGTCGCTAGGTGAGATGACCGGAATGACGGACATATTTTTTAATTGGCTAACTGATCCGGATTTAGCTCTATTAGCTATTGTTATCGTATCAACATGGCAAATGGCAGGCTATGTCATGATTATATATATTACGGGAATACAATCTATTCCTGAAGATGTAATCGAAGCGGGTAAAGTTGATGGAGCCGGTTTTTGGCATTTATTAGTGCATATAAAATTACCGATGATTATGCAGTCAATTACTATATGTTTATTTTTAACTTTATCGATGAGTTTTAAAATATTTGATGTTAATTTTTCCCTAACAGGTGGCGGTCCTAATAATGCAACAGAAATGTTTGCCATGAATATATATAATGAGATTTTTTCTTTGAATAACTATGGTTACGGCCAGGCTAAAGCAATGATTTTCTTTATTATCGTTGCAGTTATTACTTTGGTTCAAGTTGCTATTACTAAGAAAAAGGAGGTATCCATGTAATGAAAAAAACAGTTAAGATATTCGCAGAAATAGGATTCATAGTTCTTTGCATGATCTATTTATCTCCGGTTTATATTGTTATTACCAATGCCTTTAAAAACAGGGCTGAACTATATGAAAACATGTTATCTCTTCCGAATAATTTGGATTTTATCTATTTTGCTGAAGCAATGGAAAAAATGAATATTATTAATGCCTTTAAAAACTCTTTTATTGTTACAGCAGCCTCACTTTTTGTTATTGTAATTCTAGCCTCAATGGCAGCGTGGATGATTGTGCGTGTAGATCATATGTTTAGTAGAGTTTTATTTATGGTATTCGTTGCAACTATGCTTATACCTTTTCAAACATTGATGATGCCATTGATGCAGGTTATGAGTTCTATGTCTAGAGCAATAGGCTTGCCTTTTATTAATTCTTTATCTGGACTGGTATATATGAACTTAGGATTTGGAGCAAGTATGGCTGTGTTTTTATATCATGGATTTATCAAAGCAATACCGAGGTCTCTTGAAGAAGCGGCTGTTATTGATGGATGCAATAAATTTAGAGTTTTTTGGAAAATTGTATTTCCCTTATTAAAACCTGTGACAGTTACGGTGATGATTCTTGATATGATCTGGATTTGGAATGATTTTCTCTTGCCATCACTTGTTTTGTCAGACAAAAAATTACGTACAATTCCATTATCGACAGCTTCATTTTTTGGGCAATTCACAATTCAATGGAATATGGCAATGGCAGGATTATTATTAGCCATTTTACCGATTATTATATTTTATATTGCAGCGCAAAAATACATTATTAAAGGTGTTGCATCAGGTGCAGTAAAATAAATCAATAAGAAATAAGGATGGTTAATTATGTCAAAAGATACACAATGGAAATATAGTGAAACCGAAATTAATCAAGAGGATTATCTCAAAAATGAATCGTTGATGACCGTGAGTAACGGTTATCTAAGTCTAAGAGGAAGTTATGAAGAAGGGAATATGTCCTATGGACACCAAGGGACCTATCTCAATGGCTTATATGAATTCCATGACTTACACTATGGAGAAAAATTCACGGCCTATCCGGATAAAAGTCAAGTTATGGTTAATTTACCGGATCCCAAAACGGTGAAGTTTAAGGTTAATGGAGAAAGCTTATCCTTGGAGACAAGCAAAATATCTTCATATCATCGAGAGCTGGATTTGCGTTCAGGTATATTAAAGCGTGAGTTTGTATGGGAAACATATACAGGAGCTAAAGCTAAAATATGTTCAACACGTTTTGCATCAAGTGTAGAAAAACATTTGATTTGTATAAAATATGAAATACAATTTTATCAAGGTGAAGGTGACTATTCTATAGAATCAACAATAGATACGAATCGTCATAATATCAGTAAAGAAGATGATCCGAGAATTGGCGTTGAATTTAATCATAATCCTATTGTTATTCTTAGCCGTGGTTTAGAAGATGAACTCATGTTTTTAAACGGAGAAACTTATGATTCAAAACAAAAATTTAATGTATACCTTCTCAATGAATATAATGTGGACGGAATAAAGGTAGATACCGAGACCGGAATCTTACAAGATCAGTTTGGAGACGATACATCGATTATACTTTATAAATATATCTGGTTAGATAAAAATGAAACAAGGGATTCCAAGCGTGCTTTTATTGCCCTCAAAAACAAAGGCTATAGACATGCGCTAGATAAGCATAGTCAGTGGTGGAAACAACAGTGGGAACATATGGATGTTGTGATTAAAGGCGATAAGCTTATGCAAAAAGCCATTCGCTTGAATTTATATCATCTTACTCAAAATGTAGGAAAAGACGGACTTACGAATATAAGTGCTAAGGGAATGACGGGTGAAGGTTATGAAGGTCATTATTTCTGGGACACGGAGATTTATATGCTTCCATTTTTTGTATATACAAATCCGGACATAGCAAAATCATTGTTGATGTATCGCTATAATACACTTGAACAAGCTAGAAGTCGAGCTCGCCAGATGGGGCATAAACAAGGAGTGCTTTACCCTTGGCGGACAATTAACGGTGAAGAATGTTCATCTTTTTTTCCGGCAGGAACCGCCCAATATCACATTAATGCAGATATTGCCTATGGGATTAAATTGTATTATGAAGCGACAAATGATTGGAAATTTATTCAAGATTATGGTATGGAGATATTGCTTGAACTTGCAAATCTATGGCTGGACATGGGGCAATTTGACCATCAAGGAAGATTTTGTATTCATGAAGTAACAGGACCGGATGAGTACTCATGCTTAGTGAACAACAACACATATACGAATATAATGGTGAAAAATGAAATTGAATTTTTACTAAGCCTTATTGAGAAATGCCAAGAGGAAAGTAGTGGGCTATCACTTAAGAGCATGGAATTGATTCAAACATTTGAAGTAGAAAGAGCAAAGCGTGTTATCGAGCATATGTATTTGGCTTACGATGACACCTTGAAAATCTATGCACAAGATGACGGCTTTTTATCAAAACCTGTCTGGGATTTTGCAGAAACACCAAAAGAAAAATATCCACTTTTGATGCATTATCACCCATTGACGCTATATCGTCACCAAGTATGTAAACAAGCAGATGTGGTATTAGCAGAGCTCTTACAACCGACGATGTTTACGCCGGAACAAAAAAAGCGAGATTTTGATTATTATGAGAAGATTACAACCCATGATTCATCCTTATCCAATTGTATTTATGGGATTATGGCTGCAGAACTTGGTGATTTAGAAAAAAGTTATGAATATTACATGAAAACTGCTAAAACAGATATAGAAGATGTTCATCAGAACGCCAAGGATGGTATACATGCTGCCAATATGGCAGGTTCTTGGTTAGGTATTGTTTATGGTTTCGCTGGTTTAAGAATAAAAGATGGAGAGTTAACATTTAATTCCAAAATCCCTAAAAACTGGGAAGAATATTCGTTTCATTTGAGATTTAAAAACCAAGTTTATGAAATTAAAGTAAATCAAAATGATGTTAAAATTATAGAAAAAAACTGTTGATGTATTAATACTTAAAATTTTCTTTTCGATAGGCACTCGGTGACATTTTCTTAATTTTCTTGAAAAGACGAGTGAAGTAGTTTGCATCATTAAGTCCAATCATCGTACTAATCTCACCAATTGTTAATGTTGTTGTCTCAAGATAATAAGAAGCCTCAGCAATTTGAAGTTCATGAATGAAAGTAGAGACGGTTTTTCCCGTCTCTTTTTTAAAGAGTGCGGCGAGATTAGATGCTTGCATATGAAATCGTTTGGCTAAAAGAGTTGGCGTCAAGGATTTATCAATATTGAGTTGAATATAAGTAACCACTTTTTGAATAAAAGGCGAGTATTCTTTAAATGTATGTTTTGCGACAGCGTTAAAGTAACTCGTGTACATGTCATGATGGAGTTGACTGACTTGGGTTCGTGTAGTAGCTTGTTCAATAAGCAAGGCATACTTTGAAGACAATCGATCAAGATACACAGGGTGTAAGCCCCCTTCTTCGGCAGCATGACGCAATACAGTATTTAGCACAAATGCTAAGTTCTTTGTTGAACGTAATGGGTTTTGCGGAATACGGTCCTGAAAATTGGCGGAGGTTTCAAAAAAATGAATGGCCTTTTCTAATAGAACAGGATTGCTTTGACAAATTGCTTGACGAAGCATGTGTTCATGCTTATATCGTTCTTCTATTTTTTCAATATTTTCGAGTGTAGATGTGATAATTTCATTATCTTGGGTGATGGCTTGTTCAGATTGATAATGACTTTCGCGAACAAGGGGCATGGATTGGCCAAAAAGATTCATGCCTAAATAACCAAGATTTGCTGTTGCATTACTTGGAAGAAGCGGTAAGGTATCATAATAATTGCGAAGGCTTTGTTGGTTTCGGACCGAGAGCCTTAAGTTATAGAATAATTGGGTGACTTGTGTTTCGGTAATAGATGTTGAGCGAAAGGGCCCAATACGGATAAAACCTTCCTTTTGCTCCTCATAGAGTAAAGGAATAAAAATAAATTCTAGAAAACCAAGGGTTGCTGCACAACAATACGTCAGACCCGTAGGACTAAAGAGTTTCTTTTCAATGAGAGGAAACTCTTTTTCTGTGTTGAAATTAATTGCATTCGGGATAGAACGACTCATAAAGCTATACTCATTTTTATATTCTTTTGAAAACCAGACGATATCGAGATTGGTTAATTCGTTGAGATGGAACATACTTTGAATAATTGTTTGCTGAAAATGAATATATAGCATGAAATTCCTCCAAAAAAATAATATTGTGCTGATATACATAATATAAGTATAACACATATGGGTAAAAATACGTATAATAAGACTATAAACAAACAATAAACCTCAACGCGCGGAGGCATTGTACATCAATTAATTTCATTAGTTTATTTTAGGAGGATTAGGTATGGAACAAAAGAAATCAGAGATCGTATATAATTCAGCAAAAACGTGGCAAGTCGGTTTTTTTGCATTGAATAACACAGCGACGAATTTATATATGTTTTTGTTCATGTTTATTGCGTATTATGCAACAGGGGTTGCCGGATTATTGGTTGTTGCAGTCAGTTCGATTTTAACATTTTCAAGAATATGGGATGGGATTACCGATCCGCTGATTGGTTTTTTTATTGATAAGACACGGTCAAAATTTGGTAAGTTTAGGCCCTTTATGCTTTGTGGAAATATTATTTTGGCAGGAACAACAGCGATTATATTGTTTACAACACATTTGATGCCTGAAAGTATTCGATTGGTTTATTTTATCGTCATATATATGGTTTACATTATCGGATACACATTCCAAACGGCATCAACAAAAGCAGCACAAACCGTTTTAACCAATGATCCGAAACAACGACCTATGTTTACGCTTTTTGATGCTATATATAACACGATTATGTTTGTGGGCGGTCAAGTCTTGATAGCATCTGTATTAGTACCAAAACATCAAGGATTTACAATGGGATTTTTTACGGAAACTTTTTTAATTGTCATGACAGCGTCAGGAATTTTTACCATCTTGGCACTTATTTCAATCTGGAAAAAAGATGTTGAAGAAAATTGGGGAAGTGGCGAAGTTGTTCGTACACGATTTCGTGATTATATCCCAGTGATTAAAAAGAATCGGCCACTGCAGATGTTAATTATTTCCGCATCGACAGATAAACTAGCCGCCCTGACAATGCGAAATTCAGTCGTTCTGGTTATTATTTATGGGGTTATGATGGGGAATTATGATCTGTCTGGAAAACTACAATTAATTACAGCGATTCCAACCATATTAATAACGTTTTGGGGGATTGGTTATGCTAAGAAATTGGGTATAAAAAAAGCTTATGTTATTGCCACCAAATTAAGTTTGCTGTTCATTGCACTACTTTTTGTATTTATGAATGCTATTGATTTAACATCAATATCCTTAACGCCAATCAATGGACAAACGGTTGTTTTTCTTATTATTTGGGCCTTGCTTGCCGGAGTGATGAACATTGGAGGCAATATTGTTATTCCCATGATTGCAGATTGTGCAGACTATGAAGTGCATCAGAGTGGACGATTTATACCGGGAATGATGGGAACGATTTTCTCCTTTGTGGATAAAATGGTATCCTCGGTATCAACAGCGCTTATTGGATTTTTGCTAGCATCCATTGGATTTAAAGAAGCATTTCCAACGGTTGATACACCAAGATCACCGGAATTATATGGAATGGGACTTTTCTTCTTTATAGGAATTCCGGTGATTGCATGGGTTGCATCGCTGATTGCAATGAAGTTCTATGAACTTGATGGAGTCAAAATGAATGAAATCCAACAAGCGATTCATGATCGTAAACAAAAATTAGAAATTGAAATTGAGCAGGCATAAGAAAGGTAAGTTAAAATGCGAAAAATAAAAGATTTAAATAGGAACTGGACATTTATTCAACATCCGGAAAAAGCACCTGTGTATGAGGAAGAGGTTCATCTTCCCCACACGTGGAATGTCATTGATGGTGCCAACGGTTTTGACTATTATCGCGGAGAATGCCGATATTCCAGAAAACTACATGTGACAGAACTAGAGTTAAAAAAAGAAATTTTCATTGAGTTTCAAGGAGCCAACAGCATTACGCAAGTATATGTTAATGGTACATTTATAGGACAACATAAAGGCGGTTATTCAACCTTTCGTTTTCAAATCACGGATGTGTTAAAAGCGGGACAAGAAAACGAACTTCTTGTTTTAGTGGATAATAAAGTTTATGAAGATGTTTATCCGCAGATGGCAGATTTTAGTTTTTTCGGTGGTCTATATCGAAATGTTCAGCTTATTATAACGGATCAAATTCACTTTGACCTCTTGGACTTTGGTGCACCCGGGATATCATTGTTTCAACAAGACGTGTCAGATGACAAGGCGCTTGTTGATGTAAAAGCGAAGATTGTTAATGCGTGGAATGAAGATAAAAAAGCACGTCTATGGATTGAAGTACTTGACCAGGAAGATAATATGGTTGCTTATACAACGAAAGAAGTGGATTTAGCCCCAGAATCAATGACGGAAGTAGATACAAGCTTCGAAGTCCTTAATCCACATCTATGGCAGGGTAAAGTTGATCCATATCTATACAAAGTGAAAGCGTCATTACAAAGCTATAATGAAGTTAAAGATGAAGTGGTACAAACCATGGGTCTCCGTTATTTCCACGTGGATGTGAATGAAGGTTTTTATCTTAACGGAAAGCCATATCGTTTATATGGTGTATCAAGACATCAAGACCGTATGGATAAAGGTTGGGCAATCTCACGAGATGATCATAAGCAAGATATGGAATTGATTGAAGAGGTTGGCGCCAATAGTATTCGTTTAGCCCATTACCAGCATGACCAATATTTTTACGACTTATGTGATCAAAAGGGTATGGTTGTATGGGCAGAGATACCCTTTATCTCAGTGATGTCCAAAACCGAATTAACCGGTGAAAATGCAAAACAACAAATGCGGGAACTCATTCGTCAAAACTTGCATCATGCATCCATATGCTTCTGGGGTGTGCAAAACGAGATACAAATCGGTGGCGAGCGTAAGGAAGTTCGTCAAGTCGTTCGAGAGCTTAATGCTTTGACCAAAGAAGAAGATCCAACTCGATTAACAACAATGGCCAATGTTATGATGGTTAAAGATACAGATGAGTATAACACCATGACCGATGTTGTCGGATACAATAAATATTATGGTTGGTATCAAGGAAAAACGGAAGATTTTGCAAAGTGGCTAGATGAATTCAGAGTGAATGCTCCTGATGTTAAGTTATGTATTTCAGAATATGGGGCAGAAGGTATTATCGAATATCATAATGACGACCCACAGGTTAAAGATTATTCTGAAGAATATCACACCTTGTTCCATGAAACCGTATGGAAGATTTTCAAAGAACGACCATTTTTGTGGGCAACCTATGTGTGGAATATGTTTGATTTTGGAGCAAATATTCGTGATGAAGGTGGCGTACAGGGGCGAAATAATAAAGGGCTCATTACATATGACCGTCGCATTAAAAAAGATGCGTTTTATATGTACAAAGCTCAATGGTCCGATGAAAAATTTGTTCATATTACATCGAAACGCTATGTAGAGCGGCACAAGGAAACAATGGATATAAAAATATATACAAACTGTGATGAGGTTGAACTTATATATGGAAAACACATAGAAAAAGCCCTTGTCGGTGAGAACCGAACAGTCATTTTTAGAAATCTACCGGTTCAATCTGGTATGAATAAGATGCTTGTACGAGGAAAGACAGATGAAGATGATGAGGTTTATACGGATCAAGCGATTTTTATTGGTGTGAGTCAAGCTAATCCAAGCTACACAGGACCGGAGGCAAAAGGATCTGTTGTTGCCAACTGGTTTACACTGCCGGATATGGAAGACACCCAAGCAGGAAAGTTAGAATTTCCTGAAGATAGATATTCTATAAAAGATGCTATTGGAGAGCTTATCGATAATCCGGAAACAAAGGTAATTATGCATCGCTATCTTGGAAAAGTTGAAGAGCAACCCATGTTTGGAATGATGGAAGGTATGAATATTGAGCTTCTGGCTGATATGGATAGTGAAACATTTAGTGAGATATTACTATTTCAGTTAAATTCCAATTTAAACAAAGTGAAAAAATAATAATGATATTTATTCTCCCTATAATCTATAGATTGAAAGTTCGAAAATCTGATGGTATAATTATTTCTTAGGTGATAGGGAGGATTTAATCATGTACATTCAATATACACTGTTAATTTTTATCTTGATTTCATTAAGTGCTTATTTTTTGATTGTTTTAAAGCATTTAAAACTAAATGAAGAAGATGTTAATGAAGTCATTAATGAAATTATTAATGCAGTTATTGCCATTGTCTTGATTTGTGATTTACGTATTCAATATGAGTTGATTAAAAATAGTATACTTTATAATGATATAACCGTTCAAATAGTTACTTTGTTCATATTGGCGGTTATATTTTTTGTTGCCGTAATGACGCTACTCTATGTAAGATATTCAAAACATAAAATAGCGACAAAAAAAACTTATATTTTTACGTTAATTGGGTTTTTGAGTACATTAGGAATTCCTGCATACATGACAGAAATAATTTACTTCATAGCGTTAATCGTATTTTTGTGTATTACATTCATATTTTTAAAAACGCTATTAATACACCATAAAATGCATAAGAATTATGGTATATATTTTATTATTGTAGGATCGGTATCCCTATTTATCAGCTCTTTATATTCAGCATTGTATATTTCGGAATTATTTAATATGGTGAACTTGGCCTTAATGACATTTATTGTGGTGGGATTCTTTCTGTTTTTTATCATTTTTTTTAACGAAAAGCAAAAACATGCCAGTGAAAAACAAACGGAACTATATAAAAAAATTACGGAAAAAAATAATCAGATTTTTGATTTGGCTTATATCGACCGAATTACAAACATACCAAATAAATTTGCATTTGATGTGGATTTGCTAAGTGCCAAAACGGAAAAATATCTTTGCCTAGCCAATGTCCGTAATTTCATGCAGTATAATAATCTGCTAGGATTTGATCGAGGCAATGAAATCCTAGGTGAAATAGCGACAAAGCTAAGAACCATGCTTCCGGACATTCGTGCATACCATTTCTATGCAGATAAATTTATTCTTGTGTTTCCGCAAAGTGACCGAGGTGAGGTCTATAGAGAAATCGAAAAAATACAAGAATATCTAAAGTTCCAGCGATTTCAAGGAGTCAAACTCGATGTCTATTATGGATTATACCATTACCAACCGTCTGAACACATGCTAAGTGAAGGGACAAATAAAATTATAGAACGCCTTGAAGTCGCGTCTGAATATGCTAAAAAAAGTAGTGATGATATTTCGGACTATTCAATGATTGATCCAATTGAATATGTGAATGAATTTAATATGGAACTTGCCATACGCGACGCAATTGACAAAAAGCAATTTTCGGTCGTTTACCAACCCCAAGTCGAGGGTAAAAATCATACCGTGTGTTCTTATGAAGCTCTGATTCGTTGGGAGAGAGAAGACGAATTTATCTATCCTTCAGACTTCATTCCGATTGCAGAAAAGAGAGGTTATATGCGGGAAATAACCTACATTGTCATTGAGCGCGTCTTTTACGACATTAGCACGGAACCGTTTTTACAGGACAAACGTATATCCATAAATCTGTCCGCAGATCAGTTGATTGAAGAATCTTTTTTGGAATCTGTATCCGTATTACAGCATCAATATACCATTGCAACAAGCAATATAGTCTTTGAAATCACAGAAACAGGAATGTTCAACGACATGGAAAAAGCCCTCAATACGATTAAAGGTTTGAAACAAAGAGGCTATGAAATATCATTGGATGATTTTGGCGAAGGATATTCATCCATACTACGCTTCACCGACTTAGAAATTGACGAAATCAAGTTTGATAAATCCTTTATCGATCGAATTCAGCAAGATAAAGTATTTACCGCTCTTAAAAAACTATCGGAGCTTTTTGATAGCTTTGATTTAAGAATTGTCTTAGAAGGAATCGAAAACCAAGAGCAACTCGACAAAATCTCAGACTTGGGAATTGATGTCTATCAAGGCTATTATTTTCATAAACCCATGTCGCTAGAGGAATGCCGTAAAATGTGCGAAAATACCTAGTCCATGTCTTGACACAGATTTTGGAGTCGGGTATACTATTAAAAAGGCAAAGGAGTCTATTATAGATTTCCTTTGCCTTTTTTTGCAGAATTTAGGACAGGAAAGGACGAGGAATATGAATTATTGGATTAAATACTTATTGAATCCCGGGTTAAAAGAAGAAACTGAACGCGTTTTTGAAGGAATTGCAAGTGGGCGAGTGAGAGAGTTAAATAATTGGTTTGAAGACAAATGGTTACAATTAGAACTCGTTAAGGATAGTATTCATAATCAGTTTGAACGTTTAGAATCCGTGGACCATCAAAAATTAAACACAATTCTTGGGGAAAAACAGAAGCAGTTTAAAGAATTCTCTGAATTTTTTATTATTAATGAAATGGGAGATATAAATATATCGTCAGCAAGTCGACAAAGAGGTAAAAATGTCAAGACGACAACGTATTTTCAAAAAGCAATGTCAGGGGACTGTTACATGTATGGGCCCTATACAGATTCGGATACCCTTGAAATCGGAAACTGTCATTCAAAGTTTTTTGATGAAGTAACCTTGATGTTTGCCATGCCTATGTATAATGCAAGGACGAAAAGAAAAAGTGTTCTATGTGGACGCATACCGAATGATGTCATGAGTGACGTGATCCAAGAAGAAGATACTCATGTATTCAAAGAATCCGGGGATAACTATTTGTTCATGGTAAAATCCGCTAGAGACATTCCGGTTGGAACGGCAATCTCAAGAAGTCGATTTGAAGACAATACATTTTCTCTGGGGGATAATTTAAAAGAGGGGATTCGTACAAAAAAGTGGGGAACCGTCCAGATTCAAAAACATACAGAATTTGAAATCATCTTTAATGATCCAGCAACAGAAAAACTACATGAGGGTGTTGAAAAAACA
Organism: Clostridiales bacterium UBA2432; assembly: GCA_002342805.1. Classification (GTDB taxonomy): domain Bacteria; phylum Bacillota; class Clostridia; order Lachnospirales; family Vallitaleaceae; genus UBA1351. The sequence continues at coordinate 44,587 of DDQW01000017.1, forward strand.
ATACAACAAGGAAGCAATCTAGAAGCATGGCCGGGATATCCTGAATATAGACATATTCTTGTTGGAGGAAAAGGTGTTTTGATACACCCGCCTCATAGTGATGAAGTTTGGGGAATGATGTGTGAAGGTGATATTGAAGAAATATATAAATTCACAAGCCTCAATGTGAAGGTTCCTATGATTATTGGAGGTCTTAATCTCTTACTTTTTCTAGCGCAATGGTTTGGTTCAGGGCAAAGTAATCCTACACTTCAAATGAGCTTTATTGCTTTTCCATGGATTGTGAATACGATTTTTGTTGCATTGCTGACACGTCATGTGTTAGTAAAACCTATAAAAAATGTGACAAGAACCTTACAAAAAGTTGCCGAAGGAGCGGGAGACCTTTCCCTACGTCTTCCCTTTTCTCATCATGATGAAATTGGCGATGTGGCCAAGTGGTTCAATAAATTTTTGAGTAGCCAGATGCAAACAATAAAACGTGCCGGAACAGTATCGCATACGTCGACAGATTCGGCAAAAACCCTCAAAGATCTGAGTGGTTCAATTCAATCAGAGGCACCGGAAGTTGCGGGTGGTGTGCGGCAGATTATAGAAAATCTTAATCGCCAAAATCAAGTTTTTGAGATTACAAAGGATAAATTCATCAAGTTAACCGATGAAGCAGAGACCATTGCAAAAACTATAACCTATATTGAAGAGCATATGAAAAACACCAATGAAGATGCATTAAAAAGTATCGATGCATCCAATGAAGTTCTCATCACAATGGATCAGCTAGAAAAAGAAATGTCCAAAGCAACCGAAAGTATGCAAACATTAAATACCTATTCCCAAAAAATTAGTGAAGTCGTCAGTACCATTGATAAAATCGCTAAGCAGACCCAATTGTTGGCCTTAAATGCAACCATTGAATCGGCACGTGCGGGCGAGGCGGGTAAAGGGTTTGGTGTTGTAGCAGAGAATATCTCTCAGCTTGCTCTTGAGAGTGCCCGGGCAACAGTTTCAATCGGAGAACTGATTACGGATGTACAAAAAGAAACGGTGAATACGGATACAAGTATTCAACAGATTGCGAAAAAAGTTGTCTATGAAAGCGAGTCGGTACAAGATACCATAGAAACATTTAAAAGTATTCAGAAACAGATTACAGAAGTATCCGAGAATACGACCCAAATAGCCAAACTTATCGAATCACAGACAATCGATTTTGATAGTATTAATCAAGAAATGAGTGCAACAGCAGATGACCTTCAAGACGGAGCGCTTGAATCGAAAACGAGCAGTGAAAATGTTCTCAAAAGTATTCAACATATCTTTGCAGAAACCAATGAAATTAATGAATTATCTAAAACCTTGTTAGTCACATCGACAAATATGAATAATATTGTTGATGGATTTACACTCTTAGAAGAATAATGATTTGATGCTTAAATTCGAAATAAGGCTAGAGTTTTCTCTGGTCTTATTTTTGTGAGAAATAAACAAAAAGAATTATTAAACAATGTAAATATAATACAAAAATGAAACCGATTGCAAATATACGTTGACTTTTGTTATATATATGTGCTTAAATAAATATATGAAACCGATTGCAAAATAGCAAAATAACAAAAAGGGAGAGTGGTGCTGGTGTTTGTTAAACAACAGAAGAAGGATTCTGTGCTTCAGATGAAAAAGGTAAGTCTATGGAAAAAGATATGGAAATATAGAGTGTTAACACTGATGTGTTTACCCGCCATTATTTTTTTCTTCGCATTTAGTTATATGCCCTTACCTGGGATATATGTTGCATTTGTTAAATACAATTATCGTGATGGAATCTTTGGAAGTAATTTTGTGGGACTTCAAAACTTTGAGTTTCTTGTAGAGAGTGGAAAGTTATTTACTTTGACAAGAAATACGATTCTTTATAATTTAGCATTTATCATATTAGGAAATTTATTCGCAGTAACCGTAGCTATTTTGCTCAACGAAATGCAATCGCACCTATTCAAAAAAGTATCTCAAACGATGATGTTTTTACCTTATTTTATTTCGCAGGTGCTTGTCGGAATTCTCGTGTTTAACTTATTGAACTATGATACCGGATTTGTCAATGGAATTCTTACATCACTAGGAATGGAAAAGTGGCAGCCTTATGCAGATCCGGGGAGTTGGCCACCCCTTCTTGTAATCATTTTTTTGTGGCAACAAACAGGCTATAACTCTGTTATATACTTTGCTGCAATTATGGGAATTGATTCAGAGACGATTGAGGCAGCAAAAGTTGATGGTGCAAACGGGTTTCAAAAAATACGATTTATTATTTTACCCAGTTTAAGACCAACGATTGTTATTTTACTTCTATTTGCCCTTGGTGGCATTGTAAAAGGGAATTTTGGTTTGTTCTATAACATAATAGGAACAAACTCCTTATTATATGGTACGACAGATATTATCGAAACCTTTGTATATCGAGCAACCATGACCGATTTTAACTTCTCAACAGCTTCAGCAGTTGGATTGTATCAATCGATTGTTGGATTTGTGATTGTTATGACAGCAAACTATATTGTCAGGAAAATTGAACCGGATTACGCCCTGTTCTAATAAGGTCTAATGGAATAGTAATAGAAATCATAATGGAGGCTCATCATGAAAATAAAAATGAAGAATACAGAAAAAAACAGCAAGGTTAAGTTAGGAGTTACCGATCGAATTATTCGAGGGTTTGGATATATTTTTGTTACAATCTATGCACTTGCGTGTATATTTCCTTTTCTTATTATCGTGGGAAGTTCCTTTACATCGGAAGAAGTCATCCGTGCAGAAGGGGTGCAACTGATACCCAAAGATCTTACGTTAATGGCTTATGAAATGGTTACAAAGAGTGGAGGTATTTGGAAATCCTATGTATTGACAATTATAATCACTGGAGTTGGAACGGTTATTGGACTTATGATTATTGCTATGACAGGTTATGCTCTTCAGAGAAAAGATTTTCCCTTTCGTAATGTTATTTCTTTTTACATTTATTTCACAAGCTTGTTCTCAGCGGGGCTTGCGCCTTATTATTTGTTGATGACACAGACATATAAGTTGAAAGATAATTATCTAGCGGTTTTACTTCCGCTAATGATGTCCCCGTGGTTAATAATTTTGATGAAAAACTTTGTAAAAGCGATTCCACATGAAATCACAGAATCCGGAAAAATAGACGGTGCAGGCGATATGACTATTTTTATAAAACTGATTTTTCCCATGCTAAAACCGGCACTAGCAACGATTGGATTATTTTTAGCACTAGGCTATTGGAATGAATGGTATCAGTCCTCATTATTTTTAAGTAGTCGAGTTGATGTCAAGCCATTACAATATACTCTTTATGAAGTCGTTAATAAAATGGATGCACTGAAAAATTCCGTCGCAGGTCAATATGTTTCCTTAGCTGATATTCCGACAGAGAGTGTCAAAATGGCAAATGCAGTGTTAGCTACCGGACCTATTGTATTGTTTTATCCTTTTGTACAAAAATACTTTATTAGCGGGATTACCGTTGGAGCAGTCAAAGGGTGAGGCGCTTTTTGAAGAGGGAAAGATTATTGCTTTACAAATGTAAAGATGATAATACATGTCAATCAAAATTTTAAGATGGAGAAAGATGGAGGTAGTTATGAAGAAGAAGGTACTTGCAATTGTATTGGTAATGATTATGATTTTAGGATTAACAGCTTGTGGATCTTCAGAATCGGGAACAAACGAAGAGGGTAACCAAACATCAAATGGAAACACGACATCTGAAGACAATACTTCGAGCGATAGCGAAGCGGATACAGACGAACATGTGGTTATAACGTATATGGTAACTGGGGATAAACCGGATGGAGACAAAGCTGCAAGATTAGACGAAATGCTTGAAGAATTAAACGGAATATTAACAGAAAAAGTAAATGCAGAATTAGAGATTTATTACATCGGATGGACCGATTACTTATCAAATTATAACTTGACATTAGCACAGATGGACGGAAGTGTTGACCTTGTAGGAACAGCTTCAGATTGGCTAGATGCTTGGCCGAACGCAAAAAACGGGGCATTTCTTGAGCTGTCTGAAGATATGCTTAAAACATATGCACCACAAACATGGGAAAGCGTTAGCGAAGACCATTGGGAATTGTGTAAATATAACGGAGAGATTTATTTAATGCCTGAAAACAATTACGCGCAATGGACGAATCATGGCTATGTATATCGTCTTGACTGGGCGAAGGAAGCCGGACTCGAAAACGGTGTTCACAGTTGGGAAGATATGACGGAATATTTTAAATATGTTAAGGAAAATTATCCCGATGTTATTCCTTGGGATTCAGACGGCACGCATTATGCACAAATGGCAAATGGTTGGATTGCTTCACATAGTGATTTTGTAGCAGTCGACGGTATTGCGTCTGGAGCATTATGGGGAGGAACAAAAGACGATTTATTTACAATTATGACGCCGGCGTATACAGAGACAGAGATGATGGTTGAATATGCGAAATTAATGAAAGAATGGGATGAAATCGGAGTATGGAAAACAGATGTTTTGAATAATACAGCATCTTCAAACCGAGATGATTTTCGAATTGGACGTGTAGGAGCAGAGCAACATCATACTCAAACATGGACGGATTTATGTAGTGCAACAGAAGCAAATACGATTTACAAAGATGATCCAGATGCTGAAGCAGGATTTTTCTATTTTGGTGAAGAAGCGCAAAACGTTGTCGCATTATCAATTACCCATGGTGCAATGGCTGTTTCAGCAGCAAGTGAAAATCCTGAACGCGCACTTATGGTATATGATTTGCTAAGAAATGATCCTGAATGCTACAAACTTCTTTGCTATGGAATTGAAGGTGTTTCCTATGAAATCAATGACGAAGGCCTCCGTACAACACCGGATGGATATAATTCGGATATAGATAACATTAATGGTATGACAAACTGGTGGTGGGGACGTAACGACGATCTTGAAATCAAGGATGCAAGCAGAAATTGGGAAGCAATTGATGCGATGTACGCGGAATATGACAAGATTAAGATAGACTACCCTTATGGACAGTTCGTTCCGGAAGTAGATGATATCCAAGGAAAAATTCAAAATGTTAACGAAGTTTATACAAACTATACGAAACAGATTTCCTTCGGAAAATATCCGGGAACAGCAGAAGAAATTGTTGCCGAAATGCAAGCAGCTTTAAAACAAGCAGGCATTGAAGATGTAACCGCTGCTCTCCAAGTACAGTTTGACACATTATACAAATAAGGTATAATAATCAGTAAATGTGATACTGTTAGATGAATGTGGAGTGTTGATTATATAACAGGTCAACACTCCCTTTCTTTGTGTTTTAGGGCAGTCCGATAGAAGCGTGTTACATATACTGAAAACATAGGAGATAGATCATGAGCAAGTTTGAGATAAGAGATACATTTTATTTAGATGGAGAGAAATTTAAAATTATTTCCGGTGCGATTCATTATTTTCGCACAGTGCCACAATATTGGCAAGATCGATTGGAAAAATGTAAAGCAATGGGATGTAACACTGTCGAGACATATATTCCATGGAATGCACATGAACCGGAAAAAGGTATTTTCCACTTTGAAGGAATGCTGGATATTGAAAAATTTATACAGATAGCTCAAGATATTGGCCTTTATGTAATCATCCGTCCGTCACCATATATTTGTGCAGAATGGGAATTTGGTGGGTTACCGGCATGGTTATTAAATGAAGAGAAGATGAAGATCCGTGCAAATAATCCGGCGTTTTTAAAAGCAGTGGATGATTATTATGGTGTGCTTCTTCCCAAAATAGTACCTTATCAGATTGATCATGGCGGTAAAGTTATTTTGATGCAAGTGGAAAATGAATATGGCTATTATGCAAATGATACTGCCTATATGGAAGCGATAAAAACACTGATGATAAAACATGGTGTGACGGTTCCGTTGGTTACCTCGGATGGCCCTTTTACAGATAGCTTAAAGGGAGGAAGTATTGAAGGGGTTTTGCCAACAGGAAATTTTGGCTCAAAGACAGAAGAACGTTTTGCGACGTTAAGTCAATATACGAATGGTGGCCCTCTTATGTGTACCGAATTTTGGGTGGGGTGGTTTGATCACTGGGGTAATGGTGGACATATGCGAGGGAATCTAGAAGAAAGCGCAAAAGACCTAGATAAAATGTTGGAAATAGGACATGTAAACATATATATGTTTGTAGGAGGAACCAACTTTGGCTTTATGAATGGGTCAAATTATTATGATGCTTTAACACCGGATGTAACGTCCTATGATTATGATGCGGTATTAACGGAAGATGGTCAACGGACAGAAAAATATTATCGATATCAAGAGGTTATTTCGAAATACCGAAAAATTCCGGACGTAACGTTGACAACAACGATTCAAAGAAAGGCTTATGGACGTTTAAATGTAAACGAAAAAGTAAGCTTGTTTTCTGTATTAGAGGATATAAGTACGCCAATAGAAAATCCGCACCCTCAATCAATGGAACGTTTGGGGCAATACTATGGATATATTTTATATAGAAGTAGATTGCACACGGAGGAGAAGCTCGAAAAAATCCGTCTATGGGAAGCGAATGATCGTGCGAATATTTTTGTTGGAGAAAAACCGGTCTTAACCTTATATGATCTAGAACTCTTAAACGAACATATACTAGATATTGAGATAGAAAAAAATGAAGTCATGGATATTTTAGTCGAAAATATGGGGCGTGTGAATTTTGGCCCACGAATGGAAAGACAACGAAAGGGAATTGATCAATGTGTTCAGATTAATGGACATATGCATAATGGATGGACCCAATATTCATTAACGCTTAATCAAGTCGAACATATTGATTTTTCCAAAGCTTATAAGGAAAAGACCCCTGCTTTTTATCGATTTACCGTTGAAGTGAATGAAATTGGAGACACATTTCTCGATTTTGAGGGATGGGGAAAAGGATGTGTTTTTGTTAATGGCATGAATATAGGAAGATTCTGGGAAATTGGTCCACAAAAACGTCTTTATATTCCGGGACCATTATTAAAGCAAGGTGAGAATGAGATTATTATTTTTGAGACTGAAGGGAAAGTCAGAGATACGATTAATTTAATGGACCAACCCAATATTGGCTGATGGAGGTGTGCGTATGGATAAAACAATATTAGCACTAAACGAAGGATGGCGTTTCGATCTAGGTGAGTGTGAAGATGCGTGGTATAAAGGATATAGTATAGATCATTGGAAGAAAGTGATGATTCCCCATGATTGGTCGGTCGAAAGTCCTTTTTCCAAAGAGTATTCAAGTGGAACCGGTTATTTGTCCGGCGGTATTGGATGGTATCGTCTTCGTTTTCAACTACCTGAAATGTATAGAGGAAAACGTATACGGCTTGTTTTTGACGGTGTTTATAAAAATAGTCAAGTTTGGTGTAACAGTTATTACTTAGGAAAACGACCGAACGGATATATTAGTTTTTCCTACGATATTAGCGACTTTGTATCCTTTGGCAAGACGGATAATGGGATTAGTGTTAAAGTAACACACACTGATTTAGCGGACTCGAGATGGTTTACCGGAAGCGGAATCACAAGAAAAGTATGGTTGATGATTGAAGAGGCTGTTCATCCGGCAGAATATGGATGTGTGTTTAAAGGGGAACAAGTCGTGCACCGGATTGTAAATACGACACAAAAACCGGTAAATGTTCGTGTGATAACAGAATTTTATCGAAAAGACGGTGAAAAAGAAGCACGTTTTGAAGGTATGACGCAGATTAAACCGGATGGTGAACAAGAACTTCTTCTTGAGACGAAGGTTGAAAATCCATTTCTTTGGTCACCACAAAATCCTTATTTATATAAAATGAAATCATGGTATCAGGTAGATGAAGGAGAAGCGAACCTTGTTGATGAACAAAACATCGGTTTTAGACATATTGTATTTGATGCAGAAAAAGGCTTTTTCTTAAATGGAATAGCGACAAAAATAAAAGGGGTTTGTGTACATCATGACGGAGGTTGTCTTGGAGCGGCAATGAAATCTGAAGTATGGCAACGAAGGCTCAGTTTATTGAAAGAATGCGGTTGCAACGCGATTCGATGTAGTCATAACCCACATATGCCGGAACTTTATGACTTATGCGATCAAATGGGATTTTTAGTGATGGATGAAGCTTTTGATGAATGGGAGAATGCAAAAAATAAGTGGTCAACCGGACATAATGTGTATCCACCAAAACATCAAGGATATTACGAGGATTTTCATCAGTGGCATGAAGCGGATTTGCGTGCAATGGTACAACGAGATCGCAATCATCCATCGGTGATTATGTGGAGTATAGGTAATGAGATTGACTATCCCAATGATCCATATTGCCATCCCTTATTTGAAACCATGACCGGTAATAATGATGCGAATAAGCCGGAAGCAGAACGCAGGTATGATTCAAATAAACCGAATGCCAATCGACTCCTTCCTATTGCAAAGCAACTTGTAGATATTGTTCGAGAGGAAGATAATACGAGACCGATTACATTGGCAGCAGCGTTTCCGGAACTCTCCTCTCGGATTGGATTATTTGATGTTTTGGATGTCGTCGGTTATAATTACAAGGAGCACTTATATGTAGACGATCATCAGCGCTTTCCAACGATTCCATTACTTGGAAGCGAAAATAGCCACAGTTATCAGGCGTGGCGAGCGGTTAAGGACAATGATTACATCAGTGGACAATTTCTCTGGACCGGTATTGATTATCTTGGGGAAGCCAAAGGATGGCCGATTCACGGGTCGCAAGCCGGAATTATGACAACTGCGGGTTTTGCCAAACCGGAATTTGATGAAAGAAAAACTTTTTGGTGTAACGAAAACGCAATTTATATTGTGACGCAAAAAGACGATGAATCGGTTAATCGATGGTCATCGATGAGTAAAAGCTGGAATTATGAAGCGGATGAAAAAGTTTGCGTCAAATGCTATGCGACATTAAACCAAGAAGACGTTTATGTTGAACTTAGCCGTAATGGAAAGGTTGTCGGCAAATCGGAACGTTCAAAAGAGGATGGAGCATTTACATTCTCGGTAAACTTTGAAGCGGGAACATTATCCGCTTTGATGTGCACTAAAGAGGGTGAAATTTTAGCACAATCAAGCCTAATAACAACAAATACTGCTAAAAACATGCACATTCAACTTTATAAAGAAGATGATTTCCTTACAGGGAAAAGTTGGCAAGAGGTGTCTAGAGAAGTTGGATATATATATCAAGTGATAGTTGAATTACAAGACGACAAAGGACAATGGGTCGTATGGGATGACAGAATGGTTAGCGTACAAGTTCATGGTGCAGGTGAGTTTGCCGGTATGGATAATGGAAACTTGGCAGATGTGACACCCTTTTCAGTCCAGCAGAGAAAAACATTTAATGGTAAACTCGTGGTATACATCCGACGCGTTGAAAAAGGTAATATTAATATATTTATACAAGACACCAATGCACAGAGCCATGAAATAAAAATCTTGGAATAGTATGGCAATAAATGCACTATGGTTTCGAAATATGAAAGGATAGGATAAGGCCATGAAAAGTCAAAAGCTTATCGAAGGAAAAGCCATCACAATTTATGATATTGCCAAAGAAGCTGGAGTATCTCCGGCAACAGTATCTCGTGTATTAACAAATAAAACAAATGTCAGTCAAAAGAAAAAAGACAAAGTTCAAGCCTTAATCAATAAATATGACTATCGACCGAATGCCTTAGCAAGAGGGCTTTCTGATACAAAAAGTAAAGTAATCGGTATTATTGCTGCGGACATTCGTAATCCTTTTTATGCAGAAGTTTTTGTCGCCTGTGAAATTGCAGCCAAAGAGGCCGGTTATACCGTGCTACTCTGTAATTCTTTTGGACTTACAGAGCTTGAAGAAGAACAACTCGATATGTTACAACAACAAAAAGTTGATGTTATCATTCAATTAGGCGGACGAGCGGATGATTTGATCTCCGATCAAGAATATGTGGAGAAAGTTAATAGTATAAATAAATACATTCCGATGGTTGTTACCGGAAAACTTGAAGGAACCCAATGTTATCAAGTTCAAATTGATGCGGAAAAAGCAGCAGAACTAGTGTTAGAGCACTTGATAGGAATGGGACACAAAAAAATTGTACTTATGGGAGGAAGAAAAACCGTCGTTTCAACGTATGCCAAGTATCAAGAATATAAAAAAATACTTCAAAAGTACTCCATTGATTTTCATGAAGATAATGTTATTGAAGGAAACTATGATTATGACACAGGTTATGCAAGTATGAATCAACTCATTGATAAAAAAAACCTACCAACAGCAGTTGTTGCAATTAATGACTTTTTAGCAGCGGGTGTAATTCGTAGTCTCCACGAACATGGATATGTTATTCCTGATGATATTTCTGTTGTGAGTTATGACAATGTATATATAGCCAACATGCTTACGCCGAAACTGACCAGTGTGGACTATAATTATGAAGATTTTGGTAAAGCATTAGTAGAAACGGCTATTTCCATTGTTGAGAAAAAACAGAAGCCCTTATTACAAAAAGTTATTCCAACACTTGTTATCCGTGAAAGCAGTGGAGTAGCGCCGATGCATTTGAATTAATAGTAGCTTTTACAAGAAAAAATCTGTTATAATAGCATGTAAAGGGGGCTCTATCTATGGAACTAAAAATCGGAACCCGTGGAAGCCGACTTGCGCTTATTCAAACACAGCAAGTGGTGGATGCTATTTTACAGATTGCACCAAACACCAACATAGAGACCGTTATTATCACAACAAAAGGCGATCGAATTCTGAATAAAAGCCTGGATAAAATTGGTGATAAGGGTCTTTTTGTTGCGGAAATAGAAGAAAAATTACATACAGGTGAGATTGATATAGCGATTCATTCCATGAAGGACTTGCCTTCGATAATGGATGAAGGATTAGATGTCTTACCGATTCTTAAACGTGAAGACCCGAGAGATGTTCTCGTTACTAGGCATCCTATTCAAAAAATTACTGACCTAGCTAACTCGCCGATTATTGGAACGGGAAGTCAACGACGCCAACAGCAATTATTAAGCATGAACCCCAATATAGAGATTGTTCCAATTCGTGGAAATGTGGAAACACGCATTCAAAAGATGTTGGATCAAGCCATGGACGGCACCGTATTGGCCTATGCAGGAATAAACCGCCTAGGTCTTATTTCAAATACCAAGTATAGGATTATTCCCTTCCATGTACATCAGATGATTCCGGCTCCGGCACAAGGTATGATAGGATGTCAATTACGTAAGAATGATCAGAACATACGACAACTTATAGAACGACTCGTTGATCCAATAACAAAACGTCAATGTGATGTGGAACGTATTTTCCTAAAAGAAGTTCAAGGAAGTTGTCATTTACCGATGGGGGCATATTTAGAGATACTTAACGAAGAAGAAGGCCGTATATATGGGCTTTATGGAGATCAAGTCGGTCAGAAAGTCGCTAGAAAAGAGCAAAACTGTCGATTAGATGAGGCTGAAGCTATGATGAAGACGTTAGCTTATAACTTAGTAAGGAAGGTGAAAGGATGAAATCAGGTGTATATCTTGTCGGAGCCGGACCGGGTGATCCTAAACTGATTACCGTTCGTGGTCAAGAATTGATTCGAGCGGCGGACGCTATTGTCTATGATCAATTGGCGAATCCTGAGTTATTAGAGCTGGCAAAAGTTGACTGTGAAACCATATATGTAGGAAAACAGGCCGGAAAACACACGATGCAACAAGATGATATGAATCAACTGCTTGTCGATTTGGCCCAGACCAAGGCAATTATTGTTCGATTAAAAGGTGGAGATCCCTATGTATTCGGTCGTGGAAGCGAAGAAGGTCAATATCTAAAAGAAAGAGATGTTTATTTCGAAGTTGTACCGGGGATTTCTTCGGCCATTGGTGGATTAGCCTATGCAGGTATTCCGGTGACTGCTCGAGAGATTGCAACATCCTTTCATGTTATTACCGGACATTTAAGTGCTGAAAGTGATGATATTAATTACCAAGCGCTTGCTAAACTCAATGGAACGCTCGTATTCCTTATGGGCGTTGGCCATTTAGAAGAAATCGCTAATGCCTTGATGGCTGAAGGGAAAGAATCGACAACACCGGTAGCGATTATCTACAAAGCAAGCACACCTGAACAAAAGGTCTATATTAGTGACTTAGGTCATTGCTTTGACATGGCACAGCAAGAGAAGATAAAACCACCATCACTGATTGTTGTTGGCGAAGTAGTGAATTTTCATAGCACACTTGATTTCATAGGAAAGCGACCACTTTTTGGAAAGCATGTTTTAGTTACACGTTCCAGACAAAAAACATCTAAAATGCGGGAACAACTTCAGGAAGAAGGCGCCCGTGTGACAGAGTTGCCGACGATAAAAATCGTGCCTCAAAATGATGAAAAGTTACGTGCTGCAATTATGAACATCACAAACTATGATGGGATTATTTTTACGAGCGCAGTCGCGGTAGAGCGCTTTATGGCCATGATGGTAAAGCTTCATTATGACGGTCGTAAACTTTTTGGACAAAAGCTGATCGTAATCGGTGAAGAGACAGCAAAGGCTTTAGCAAGTTATGGTCTATATTATGACTATATGCCGGATCAGTATTCAAAAGAGGACCTAGCAAAGTTATTGGAAACTGTAGATGCATCGTCTTATCTTATCCCGCGCTCTGCAAAAGGCGATAAAGCATGGACGCAAAAACTAGCTGAACAACATGATGTAGAAGTGGTGGAATGTTATGATACCGTATTTGAAGAAGAGGTTCAGATGACCCTTTATGATCTTCAAGATCTTGATTACATTACCTTTACAAGCTCCTCAACCGTGCACGGATTGATGCACTGGCTAAAGCTCCAGGGGAAAGATCCCCAAGACTTTTTTGAAGATAAACAAGCTATTGTCATCGGACCCACGACAGCAAAAACGTTGAAGGAATATAAAATCAAGGCTTCAATACAGTCGAAAAAGTATACGACAAAGAGCATGGTTGAAGCCATGTGTGATATACAGGAGGTGCGTTAGCATGGTAAAACGACCGACACGGTTACGTCGTAGCCAAACAATACGTCAACTTGTTAAGGAAACGCGACTACATATGGATCAAATTATTTATCCGGTCTTTGTTGTCGATGGTAAAAATATAAAAGAAGAAATACCATCGATGAAAGGACAATACCATTATAGTGTGGATCGACTCCTTGAAGATATAGATACCTTGTGGAACTTTGGTATTCATAGTTTACTTGTGTTTGCAACAACAGAGCATAAATCGGTAAATGGAAAATCCGGGGCACAAGCTAACGGTCTTGTACAAAAAGCAATACGAGGAATCAAAGAAAAAAAACCGCAAATGACGGTGATTGCAGATGTATGTCTGTGTACCTATAAAGAAGATGGACATTGTTGTATTTTTCGGGAGGATATGGAGATTGATCGGATAAAAACATTGGATGTGCTTAGTCAAATTGCATTAAGTTATGCCGAAGCTGGTGTGGATATGGTGGCTCCTTCAGATATGATGGATGGACGTGTGGCAGCCATACGAGAGAGTCTGGATGCACAAAAATATGAACATGTGGGAATCCTAGCCTATAGTGCAAAGTATGCTTCAGCTTTTTATGGCCCTTTTCGTGAAGCGGCCCATTCCGCGCCCGCCTTTGGGGATCGAAAAATGTATCAAATGGATCCGGCCAATCAACGAGAAGCGCTCAAAGAAATTCAATTAGATATTGAAGAGGGTGCAGATATCGTTATGGTGAAACCGGCCATGGCGTACTTAGATATAATTCATGCAGCAAGCGAGCAAGTGGAGACACCAATTGCTGCCTATCAGGTAAGTGGAGAATTTGCCATGCTCAGACAAGCAGTCGATACAGGTATTTTAGACCAACGTGCCGTTTATGAAAGTCTTTTGGCGATTCGACGAAGTGGTGCAACGATAATAATCACCTATTTTGCCAAGGAACTACAAGGTATTTTAGATAAGGAGGCAGGCTTATAGATGGTTGAAAAATCAAAACGTCTTCATGAGATTGCAGTAAAACGAATTCCCGGAGGTGTAAACAGTCCGGTTCGAGCCTTTGGTTCTGTCGATAGTCATCCGATTTATGCAAAGTCAGGCAAAGGGTCAAGTCTAACAGATGTCGATGGAAATCAATATATTGACTATATTTGTTCTTGGGGGCCTCTTATCTTAGGACATAGTTCCGACATTGCATCAAAAGGCATAGATAAAGTCATTGCTCAAGGGACAACGTTTGGATTGCCGACTCAGGTTGAAGTGGATATTGCCGGATGCATTCTAGATGCGTTTCCTATGATGGATCAAGTACGCATGGTCAATTCGGGAACGGAAGCAACAATGAGTGCACTTCGTTTGGCGAGAGGATACACCAAGCGCAATAAAATTATGAAATTTGAAGGTTGCTATCATGGACATAGTGATGGTTTATTGGTAAAATCCGGCTCAGGAACCTTAACCGGAGGTGTACCCACAAGCCTAGGGATTCCGGAAGCGATTATTGAAGAGACCTTAATCGCCGAATTTAATCAACTGGAGAGTGTTGGTCGACTCTTTAAAGAGTATCCCAAGGAGATTGCGGCAATTATTGTCGAGCCGATCCCTGGGAATATGGGGCTGATTGAGTCGAAACCGGGATTTTTAATGGGTTTAAGAAAATTATGTGACCAATACGGCGCCGTCTTAATTTTTGATGAAGTAATCTCAGGATTTCGAATTGCCTATGGCGGCGCTACAAGCTACTATGGTGTTGAGCCGGACGTGATTTGTTTGGGAAAAATCATTGGTGGTGGCATGCCGGTTGGTGCCTATGCAGGGAAGCAAGAATTAATGGATTGTGTTGCCCCTGTAGGAGGCGTGTATCAAGCAGGAACCTTATCCGGAAATCCATTGGCAATGACGATGGGATTGAACGTCCTATCCTATCTAAAAGAACATCCGGAAGCCTATGCTCAATTAGAGGAAACGGCAAGAGCACTTGAAGATGGATTTACAGAAAATTGTAAAGAGCTAAATATTGACAATGTTACCATAAATCGTGTGGGCGGAATGCTTTGCCAGTTTTTTGCAAAAGGACCGATTGATTCTTATCAAGGCGTCATGACGTCGGATACAAAAGCTTATGCGGTATATTTTAAAGAAATGTTAGCCCAAGGTATTATGTTGCCACCGGCTCAATATGAGTGTATGTTTTTATCTACAGCCCATACACAGGATGATATTGAAAAAACCATTAAAGCACATAAAAATGCCATGAGAAAGGTAAAGCAGAACTAGGAGGCAAAGAATGGAAATAGCTGTTATAGGCCTATCCTATAAAAACGCAGATGTAGATCTTCGTGGAGAAGTAGCATTTACGACAAGTATGAAGTGCCAAGCTACGCAGGTTTTTCAAGAAAAACACATTAACGAATTTATGATTCTATCCACATGTAATCGTAGTGAAATCTATATTGCAACGCAGCATATGGAGCGAGATATTCAGACCATAAAAAGTTATTATAAAAAATTAGCCGGAACAAAAATAGAAGATTTTTTATATGTAAAGCAATATGAAGTGGCTATTCAACATATTTATCAGGTGGCTAGTGGCCTTGATTCCTTAATATTAGGCGAGGATGAAATACTGGGACAAATGAAGCAAGCCTTAGAGTTTGCGATCGAACAAAGAAGCAGTAAAAAGTATTTAA
The DNA here is from genome assembly GCA_002342805.1 of Clostridiales bacterium UBA2432. GTDB lineage: Bacteria > Bacillota > Clostridia > Lachnospirales > Vallitaleaceae > UBA1351. Next base: position 60,418 of record DDQW01000017.1, read on the forward strand.
CGAAAGTGGTGCGTGAGGCCATTACCTTTTCAAAAAAGGTACGTAACGCATATAAATTGTCGGAAAACCAATTATCCGTGGCATCGATTGCTATTAAATATTTAAAGGAAGTTTTAGGAACATTAGAAAATCAGCGGATTCTCATGATCGGAACCGGTGAAATGGGACAATTGTTACTAAAATATATTGAGATGGAAAAAACGGGACAAATTTATCTGACAAATCGTAACCACTGTAAGGAAGGCGTGGATGTCTACGCCGGTAAAAATATTGCTCATATTGAATATGATGAACGCTATCGATACTTAGATGACGTTGATATTGTTATCTCGGCAACAGCTTCGCCACATACAATTATTGAACGACGCTATATGGACCATGTGAAGCGCCCAATCATGTTTTTAGATATGGCAGTGCCGAGAGATATTGACCCTGCTATTGATACGCTGGACCATGTGCATGTTATTACCCTTGATACTTTGCGCAATATTGCGTCACAACACCAACTTCAACGCCAAGAAATGGCACATCAAATAAAGCGACTTATTCATGAAGAAGTTAAGGAAATCGAGTTATGGATTTTACGAGCCAAAGCCGATGGTATAATCAAAGCCTTTCATGAGAAACAAGGACAGGTTCTTGAAGAAGGTCAAGAAATACTTGAAGGGCTTCAACTGAATCCAAAGCAACTTCAATCGATTCAAACCCTGTTAAAGCGGAGTACATGGCAAATGATTAAGGAGCCTGTGACACAGTTGAAATCGATTCAGGAATCTGAGACCATGGTTCAATATAAGATGCTAATAGAAAAACTTTTTGACTTTGGTGAAGGAGAATAAAATGGGATTAGCGGTCATGCTTCATATGCAAAATAAAAACGTACTCGTTGTGGGTGGTGGCATAATTGGTCTTCGCAAAGCAATTACGGTGGCCAAAGAAGGCGCTAAAGTCCTATGCGTTAGCACTGAGTTTTGTGAAGTTTTTGATAAAGAGACAGCTAACTATCCGATGATATTTCCGAAAAAGAAGGCTTTTGAACCCTCTGACCTTTGCGACATGGATTTTGTGATTGCGGCAACGGATCATGAAGCATTGAATCAAGAAATCTATAAAGCATGTCAGCGCCAGCATATATGGTGTTTGACGACAGACCGAAAGAGTGGTTCAGATGTAAGCTTTATGGCAACAAGACGAAAAGAAAACCTCACCATTGCTATATCAACCGATGGGAAAAGTCCGGGATTTGCAAAGCAATATGTTGAACAATTGAGTGAATCAATTCAAGATGCAGATATAGAAAAACTTCGGATGGCCATAAAAAAGCGGGAAGAAACATTTAAAACATAGAAATGATATCATTTGACTTTTGTCTGAAACGATGCTAATATTATCAAACAGTTAGAAAACTAACTAAATGAGAAGTCGAAAGAGGATAAAAGATGAAAGAAACATTAGAATTAGGAACAAAACCTATAGGAACATTATTAATACGATATTCAATACCTGCAATCATTGCAATGCTGGTTAATGCTATATATAATATTGTGGATCGAATTTTTATCGGACGATTGGTCGGAGAAGATGCGCTTGCCGGCTTAACCATTGCCTTTCCGATTATGATGATTATTTTTGCTTTTTGTGGATTAATCGGAATCGGTGGTGCAGCCTTGCTTTCCATTAAACTTGGAGAGAAAAAATATCATGAAGCGAATCGTGTGTTTGCCAACACGCTTCTCATGGGTTTTATTATTACGGCAACAATTTTGATTCTCTTTTTTATAAATATTGAGATGATTTTAATGATCTTTGGAACAGATATTGATACATTAGGATATTCGAAAACATACATGCAAATTATTCTCGGTGGATTTATCTTCCAAATGTTGTCCTTTATTTTTAGCAACTTTGTTCGAACAGAAGGTAAGCCCAGATTATCCATGATGGTTATGTTGGTGGCCGCGATTATGAACATCATTTTGGATTATGTATTTATTGGATTGATGGGATTAGGTGTAGCAGGAGCCGCTTATGGAACGATTATTGGCCAATTTAGTGGATTGATGATTTATTTAGTGTATTATTTTTCCAAGAAAAGTATTATTAGAGTCTCATTACGTGATTTTATTTTGGACCTTTCAATAGCAAAAAGTATATTAAGTATCGGTGCGGCAACATTCCTGTCAACGTTGGGAACTAGCTTTTCTTTAACCTTACTAAATCGTGGGTTGTTAGAGTACGGGGGAACAGCTGCCGTTACGTCCATTGGAGCCATTAACAGCCTATATACATTTTTTGTTATGCCAATTATTGGGATAACCCAAGGAATGCAGCCGATTATTGGGTATAACTATGGAGCAAGAAACTATTCAAGAGTTTTTGAGACCTTGAAAAAAGCGATGTGGATAGGATTCATTTTTTCAACGATTGTTTTTATCTTTATGGAATTGTTTGCAACGTTTTTTGTGGGATTGTTTTTGGAAACCGGATCAGAGACGATTCCAATGGCAGCTCACGGATTACGTATATTTATTTTGATGCTTCCGGTGCTTACCATTAGTTTTATGGGAACGGCTTTTCACCAATCAATAGCAAGAGGAAATATGTCCATGTTTTTGGGATTGTTGAGACAATTCATCTTTTTTATCCCACTTGTTATTGTCTTGCCAAAAGTATGGGGACTCACAGGAATATGGATTGTAACACCCATAGCCGACGGGCTAGCCGTTGCTGTTACCGTGATAGCTCTTCTAAAGACATATCGTTCAATGATGCATGAATACAAAGGGGATACGAATCATGAAGAAGCAACACAAACTATATAAATCGGTGGAAGGCATTTTTAATCTAAAGCATTCACTAGAACATGTTTTTTTTCGCTCTTTTACAAACCACTATGAGCATCCGGAGAATCTTTTTCATACACATATTTTAACCCTTGTTATCTTAAGCTCTCACAAGATATTGCCGATGTCAGAGGTGAGCCGGCGATTAAATCTTGAAAAGGGTTCCTTTACACCGGTTGCTGCCAAGTTAATCAAACTTGGATATATCCAAAAAAACCAAGATGAAAGTGATAAACGTGTGTATAATCTTGAATTAACAGACCTAGGCCTTGAAGTAGCCGAAGATTTCAAAGAAAAACATCTAACATATATAAATCAGCTGGTGACACAATTTAGCGAGGATGAACGTCAAGAATACTTTGAAGCCATTGATAAAGTGTATCAAATGACAAAACGGTTAGAAATATAGGGATAATACAGATACATTGAGAAGTTCTTATCTTAAGGGCTTCTTTTTTTTGCGTAAATAACTAGGACAAAACCTAATTTATTCGTATATTTTTTCATCTTCATATTAGGTATTCTATATATAGAAGTAATCAAGCAGACAAACGAAGGGCGAGATAACAATGAAAGCTTTAGTCTATGAAGGACCTAAAAAGATTGAAATCAAAGATATACCGGAGTTAGAAGTTGGTCAGAAAGAAGTCCTTATCAAAGTTGAATATTGTGGCGTGTGTGGTACAGATATTCACATCTACAATGGAGAAGGAGGCGCGTTTGATGTATCCCCACCGTTAATTATGGGGCATGAGATGGCAGGAATTGTTGAAAAAGTAGGTAGTCAAGTTATGGACATTCAGCCAGGAGATCATGTCACCGTGAATCCAAATAATATGTGTGGGGAATGTTATTTTTGCTTAAATCAAATGGAACAGTTTTGTACGAGAAGTGTTGGGACAGGAACGACGAACCATGGAGGTTTTGCAGAGTATTGCTGCGTTAATGAAAAACAAGTATTTAAGTTAAATAAGTCCCTTTCTTTTATAGAAGCAGCGATGACCGAACCAGTTTCTTGTTGTCTACACGGAATAGACTTATGCCAAATAAAACTTGGAGACCAAGTGGTGGTTATCGGAGGCGGGCCTATTGGCTTGTTGATGTTACAACTTGCAAAGATAGCCGGTGCGTCAAAAGTTATTGTATCCGAACCGGTTGAAGAAAAAAGAAGTCTAGCTATTGAGCTTGGTGCGGACGTGGTTATCAATCCGATGGAAATGAAGCTCGAAGAAGAAATTCAAAAGCATAGTAAAAATGTGAATGTTGTGATTGAATGTGTTGGCCGCACGGAAACAATTGAGCAGGCGATTAGCATTGCAGGTTACGGGTCGACAGTAATGATGTTTGGATTAACAGGGCCGAATGCTCAAGTGTCCATAAAACCGGATGTCATTTTTAAAAAAGAAATTAAATTAATGTCCTCATTTATTAATCCATATACATTCGAACGATCTGTTCGATTAATTGAGTCAGGTCGAATAAAAATCAACGAACTCATTAGTGATATTGTTCCCTTAGCGGATAGTAAAAAAGTATTCGAGGATTCATCTTATCGCAATAAAGGAAAAATCATGGTAAAAATGAGTACAAATTCTTGATAATAGGCAGCATAAGCTGTTTATATAATATAATTTTAAGGAGGAAGTAGAATGAAACAAAGAAGTTTAGCATTAATTATGGTGGGAATACTTATTATTGCAATGGCAGTAGGGTGTAATGTCGATCAACCTGAAGAGGCAGCCAATGCAGCAAGCACAAACGAGACACAAGAAGATAATTCGGGGGGAACCGAAGAATCAACAGAAGATCAAGAAGAGGTAGAAGCATTTAAAGTAGGTATTACAATTCAATCCCTTGAGAACAGTTATTGGGCAGGTGTATTTGGTGAAGTTGAAAGATTAATGTATGACAAGGGATGGGATTTTACAATTTTATCTTGTCAAGATAACTCAGCAACACAAATTCAACAAATCGAAAACTTTATAACCAATGAAGTTGATCTTATTATGGTTCATCCGTCAGATCCGAATGCAATTGAAGACTATTTAAAACAAGCAAGAGATGCTGGAATTTTAGTTATGAGTTGGGATGATGCAATGGAAAATACAGATCTTAACTGGATTCTTGATAATACTGAATTAGGTTATACAATCGGTACTGCAGCTGCAGAATTTATCAATGAACATTATTCAGAAGATAATATGGCAGAGATTGCAATCATGAATTATCCTCAAACACCAATTCTTTTAGAGAGAGAAACAGGAATTTTAAATGCCCTTGAAGATGGAGCGCCAGGAAAATTCACAGTTGTTGCGCAACAACCGGCACTAGATGCACAAACAGCTATGGCACACATGGAAACAATCTTACAAGCAAATCCAGATACGAAAATTGTTTGTTCAATCGGAGCAGGTGGAGATATCGGAGCTAATGAAGCATTTATGATGACGACAGGTGGAGATATTCCGGAAGACATGGGTATTTTCTCAGCAGATGCAACGCAGCAACAATTAGAAGCAATCGTTAATGAACAAGCAACACGAGCATCTGTAGGATTTGAAGGATCTAACAAGAAAACAGCAGAAGCAGTTGTTGATTTATATGAACGCTTAATGGAAGGTGAAGAATTCCCTGAGCAAAATTTAGTTCGACCTTTAACAGTCATTGATGAATCAAACGCAGCAGAGTTTTTAGCGGACTACGAATAATATAAAGAAGTAATAATCATGTAATGATATAGAGCCATCACCTGATGGCTCTATATCAAAAATATGTAGATTGGTGTGGTAAAACTATGGAAGAAAAATATATTTTAGAATTACAACATATCAGAAAAGAATATCCGGGAGTCGTCGCACTTAAAGATGTTTCCATTGAAGTCAAAAAAGGTGAAATTTTAGCCTTAATTGGAGAAAATGGTGCTGGAAAATCGACACTTATTAAAACGTGTTCCGGAGCAGTTATTCCAACATCAGGGAAAATAGTCATAGACGGCAAAGAGTTTACACATATGTCCCCCCAATTAGCAGCAGAAAATGGCATTGCTATTATTTATCAAGAGTTCAATAATGTCAAGGGGTTATCAGCAGCAGAAAACTTGTTTCTAGGTAATCCAATTCGAAAAGGAATACTGATTGATAAAAAAGCCATGGAAAGAGAAGCAAAAAAAGCATTTGATCTACTCAATATCAAAATTAACCCAAGTACTTTAGTGGGAGATTTAACTGTTGGATACCAGCAAATGATTGAGATAGCCAAAGCCATTCAGCAAGATGCTAAAGTGCTTATTATGGATGAACCGTCAGCACCACTGACAACATCAGAAGTTGAAAGTATGTTTAAAGTATGCGAACTTTTAAGATCAAAAGGTGTGTCGATTATTTATATCTCACATCGTTTAGAAGAAATATATCGTTTATCCGATCGCATTGTTGTATTGCGCGATGGGGAATATGTAAAAACATTGATAACCAAAGAGTCACATGTGGATGAATTGATTCATCTTATGGTTGGTCGGGATTTAAAAGAATCATATCCATCCCGAAAAGATTGTATTAGCAAAGATGAGATTATTCTTGAACTACAAAATGTCACAGGGAATGGTAATCATAACATTAATCTTAAATTGAGAAAGGGAGAGATGTTAGGTCTCGGAGGTCTTGTGGGAGCGGGGCGAACCGAACTTGTTCAAATGATTTTTGGAGATGTTAAAAAGACAGAAGGCAAGATCATCTTCAATGGCAAAGAGATTAATCCAAAAACACCTAGAGAAGCCATTGATCAAGGAATTGCACTTGTTCCGGAAGACAGAAAACGTCATGGAGCATTATTAGAAATTTCTATCAAAGACAATATCAATATGCCTATATATAAGAGAATATCGACAGCGTCTGTTATTAATTCAAAAGTTGAATGGGAAACAGCAGAAAAATACCAAAAAAGTCTATTAATTAAAACACCTACATTACATCAACCTGTCAAAAATCTTAGTGGCGGGAATCAACAAAAAGTCATCATCGGTAAATGGTTAGCAGCAAATTCAGAGTTAATTATATTTGATGAACCGACACGTGGAATCGATGTAGGTGCAAAATTTGAAATCTATAAATTGATGAATGAACTATTAGAACAGGGGAAAACAATTCTTTTGATTTCATCAGAGATGGAAGAACTCATGGGTATGTCTGATCGAATTATTGTATTAGCTGAGGGACATATCACAGGCGAACTTACAAAAAGTGAGTTTAATCAAAACACGATTATGAAAATGGCTTCGGCCGTTTAGGAGGACAGAAATGAAGAATAAAGTATTAAATATAGTAAAAGACAAAGCAATATGGATTGTGTTTATCGGTTTATTCATTGGGTTTTCCATGGCTACTCCAAGATTTCTTTCATCGAATAACTTATTTACCATAGCTCGTCAAGTATCTATGTTAGGAATAGCATCAATTGGAATGACCTTTGTAATTTTGATAGCAGGTATTGATTTATCTGTTGGATCGATTATAACACTTGTAAATATTATTGCAGCACATTTAATGGTTGACCGTGGATTCAGTATGTTTGCAGCAGTGGCTGTATCGCTTGCGATTGCCGTATTGGTTGGAACCTTAAATGGTTTTTTGGTATCGACAATAGGTATATCTGCAATTATTGCAACCTTCACGACACAGATTGTTTTTGAAGGGGCCTCATATTTAATCTCCGGAGGAACCCCTATATATGGATTCGATGAACGTTTTAAAGTCATAGGTCAAGGTTATGTCGGACCCATACCGGTTCCGGTGATTATTATGATTGTATGTTTTGCACTAGGATCATTTATACTCAATAAAACCTATTTCGGACGCTATTTCTATGCGGTTGGTGGTAATGAAGAAGCATCGAAATTATCAGGGATTCGCGTAGGATTAACAAAATATCTTGTCTTTGCTCTTTCAGGTTTTTTTGCAGGCCTAGCCGGAATTGTTATGTTATCAAGAACAAATTCAGCACAACCAACAGCGGGTCTTGGTTATGAGTTTGACGTGATCACATGTGTTGTTTTAGGTGGCGTATCGGTAAGTGGAGGCGATGGAAAAATGTCCAACGTTGTTGCCGGTGTTTTGATTATCGGGATATTAACCAATGGTATGGTTCTCTTGAATGTAAGTACATATATGCAGATGATAGTAAAAGGAGTTGTATTAGCCTTAGCCGTTGGATTTGATAGTATTCAAAAACGACGCGCAATCGTTTAATCACTGAATCATAGGAGGGAGTAAATGAAGAAAAAAATGTTACAACAAATCATGCCTGCACCTAAAGAGATTACGTTTAAAGAAGTAGATGTTCCTGAAATACAACCATCTCAAGTGCTAATTAAAATTAAGCGAATTGGTATTTGTGGAAGCGATATACATGTGTATCATGGCAAGCATCCATATGTTTCCTATCCGCTAACACAAGGACATGAAGTCTCCGGCAAAATTGTCGAGATTGGAAATGATGTTAAGGGATTTCGTCTAGGACAAAAAGTCACAATCGAACCGCAAGTCTATTGTGGAGAATGTTACCCATGTACCCATGGGAAATATAATTTATGCGAAAACTTAAAAGTTATGGGATTTCAGACGGTCGGGACGGCAAGTGAATATGTAGCAGTCGATGCGACAAAAGTAACGCCTTTGCCGGACGCCCTATCCTATGAAGAAGGCGCTATGATTGAACCCCTAGCTGTCACAGTACATGCTTGTAAACGTTTTGGTGACGTAAAAAACAAAAATGTTGTTGTTATGGGAACAGGACCAATCGGTATTCTTCTGTGCCAGACCTTAAAAGCACTCGGTGCTTCAAAAATCATGGCAACGGATATCAGTGACTACCGTTTGAGCTTAGCCAAAGACTGTGGAGTTGATGTTGCTATTAATACCAAAAACAGTTCGTTTGGGGAGGCACTTGAAGACTGCTTTGGAAAAGATAAAGCAGATGTTATCTTTGATTGTGCCGGAAATGATATCACCATGAATCAAGCAATACAAAATGCCAGAAAAGGTAGCCATATTATTTTAGTTGCTGTATTTGCAGATATGGCAAATGTTGATTTGGCTAAACTGAATGATTCAGAGTTAACCTTAAATACATCCATGATGTATCGACATGAGGATTACTTGGACGCCATTCATATCGTAGAAAATGGTAGCGTGAAATTAGAACCTCTAATATCAAAACATTATTCATTTCAGGAGTATGCATTAGCCTATGAATATATTGATACAAACTATGAAAAAACAATGAAAATAATTATTGATGTCGACAGCGACGAAAAGGAGAATTGATTATGGGAATTATGGAAAGAATGCGTTTAGATGGTAAAGTATCTTTAGTAACAGGAGGAGCAAGAGGTATAGGTAAAGCAATCGCAGAAGCAATCGCAGAAGCAGGAAGTCATGTGGCAATTGTGGATATCGATATTGACGAAGCAAAAAAAACAGCAGATGAGATTGCAAAAAACCTTGATGTACAAACCATAGCGATTAAGACGGATGTAACGAATCAAGAGGATGTTGACAAAATGATTGCAAGCATTCTTAATAAATTCGGAAAATTGGATGTTGCCTTTTGTAATGCAGGCATATGCATGAATATTCCGGCTGAAGAGATGACCTTAGATCAGTTCAAAAAAGTGATTGATATAAATCTTACAGGTGTTTTCTTAACGTCACAAGCAGCAGCAAAAGTTATGTTAAAGCAAGGCAAAGGTTCAATTATTAACACGGCGTCTATGTCAGGTCATATTGTTAATGTTCCTCAACCGCAGTGTTCATACAATGCATCAAAAGCCGGAGTTATTCAATTAACAAAATCAATGGCAATTGAATTTGCAAAACGAAATGTTCGGGTAAACAGTATTAGTCCTGGATATATTGGTACAGAACTTACATTAAATTCCCCAGATTTAAAGCCATTGATTGCAAAATGGAATGAATTAGCACCACTTGGACGTATGGGACGTCCGGATGAACTTCAAGCAATAGCGGTTTATCTTGCAGGTGATACAAGCGACTTTACAACAGGATCTGACTTTATTATTGATGGAGCCTTTAGCTGCTTCTAAAACCCGTTCAAATGAAAAATGAGGAGATTGGTATGAAAAAATATACATTAGGTATTGATTATGGTACCTTATCAGGTAGAACTGTTTTGGTCGATGTGGAAAATGGTGAGGAAGTTTGTTTTTCCGTTCTTGAATATCCACATGGAATAATGGATGAGTATTTGCCGGGGTCAACAAAACGTTTAGCACCGGAAACTGCCCTACAACAACCACAAGATTATTTAGATGTATTACAAAAAACCATACCCGAAGTTTTAGAGATGGGTAAGGTAAGCAAAGAACAAATTATCGGAATAGGTGTGGATTTTACATCATGTACGGTATTACCCGTTGATGCAGATGGTCAACCCTTATGCTTTCATGAACAATATAAGGACCGACCCCATGCATATGTAAAGCTTTGGAAACATCACGCAGCCCAGTATGAAGCTGATCGATTTAATGAAGTAGCATACAAGCGAAACGAGAAATTTATGGATCGATATGGCGGACGAATGTCTTCAGAGTGGGTTGTTCCAAAAGCAATGCAGATTCTTGATGAAGATGAAGCTATATATCAAGCCATGGATCGATTTATTGAGGCAGGAGACTGGGTTGTTCAAATGCTTGTCGGTCAGGAGAAACGCAGTTTGTGTCAGGCTGGATATAAGGCAGTATGGTCAAAAAAAGATGGATATCCAAGCAAAGATTTTTTTGAAGATCTTAACCCGAAGATGCGAGAATTTGTTGACGAAAAGTTAAGTCGAGATATTTATGCAACGACAGATTGCGCTGGGAACTTAACCAAAGAAGCAGCAAAACTTACCGGATTACTCGAAGGAACACCGGTTGCAATTGCTAATATAGATGCACATGTTGCCTTACCGGCTGTCCGCATCACCGGACCTGGAAAAATGTTAATGATTATGGGAACCAGTACTTGCCACATCATGATGAGTGAAGAGGAACGTTTCATTCCGGGTGTTGGAGGTGTGGTTGAAGATGGAGTTGTTCCCGGCTATTATGCCTATGAAGCAGGCCAGGCATGTGTCGGTGATCACTTTGACTGGTTTGTCAAAAATTGTCTTCCAAAAGCCTATCATGATGAAGCAAATGAGCGCAACATGGATGTACATCAATTACTTGTGGAACGGGTAAAAGATCAAGAACCCGGAGAAAGTGGACTACTCGCTTTAGACTGGTGGAATGGTAATCGAAGTATTCTAACAGATGCGGAACTGAGTGGATTGCTTATCGGTGCAACATTACAGACCAAGCCTGAAGAAATATATCGTGCACTCATTGAAGCCACAGCCTTTGGAACAAGAGTTATCACGGAAGCATTTGAAGACGGTGGTGTTCCAATCGAAGAACTTTATGCAGCAGGAGGTATTGCACAAAAGAATGCCATGATGATGCAAATATATGCCGATGTTACAAATAAGGAGATTCGAATATCATCCTCCAAGCAAGCACCTGCATTAGGAGCAGCTCTTTTTGCATCGGTGGCAGCCGGAAAAGAAGGCGGTGGATATGACTCGCTTGAAGAAGCTGCAGAACAGATGGCACGTTTACAAGACAAGGTATATATACCAAATCCAAAACATGTAGAAGCTTATAATCAACTCTATAAAGAATATAAAATTCTACACGATTATTTTGGACAAGGTGAGAATGATGTGATGAAACGGTTAAAAGCAATCAAAAGTGCGATAATTGATAAAAAATAATGTCTTAAGGGATGTCCGAAAAAAACGGTCATCCCTTAAGCATACTCTGTGCTATAATAAAAAAGGAAAGAAAATACTGCGATGAAGCGAGAAAGTTGTGATGATGATTAAAAAAATAGTAACATTGTTAGGAATAGTTCTCATGCTAGTTGTATCTTGTTCTCGAGAATCAGAGAAACTTTTTAACGAAACAACAGATGCAATTAATGAAAAGCCAATTGTCATTGCATTTGCCCATAAAAGTGTTAACTCCTATTTTTATACTATCATGAATGAATCTGTAAAACGGTCGGTTGAAGAAAAAGGATGGGTTTTTGAAACATCGGTTGCCGACTATGACCCGATACGACAAAATCAGCAGATCATCAATTTTATACGCCAATCTCCGGATGCAATTATTACAACAGCCATTGATAGTATAGCCATTGAAGAAGTTATCATACGAGGAAATGAAGCTAATATACCTATGTGCACAATTGATACGAATGCAACTGGAGGAAAGTTGGCCATTGATGTAAGTTTTGATAATTACAAGGCAGGTCAATTAGCGGCAGAAGTAATTATTGACCGCTTGACGGAGAAGTACGGGCGTCCCAAAGGAAAGGTATTTAATGCTTATGGTGAGTTGACAAGTAATGCGTGGCGATTGCGAAAGGAAGGTTTTGAAGATATTATTCATCAATATCCGGACATTGAGTATATTGCAAAAGCGACAGAAGGCCGCCCTGAACTTGTCAAAGAAACACTGACACAACTACTTACTGAAGGCACCCAAATAGATGCAGTACATGCACCCAGTGAGCATCCAGGCCGTGGATTGGTTGAAGCGCTTCAAGGAGCAGATCAATGGTATCCGTTTTGGGAAGAGGGACATATTATTTTGGTGACCATCGATGCAGAACCATATTTTGTAAATCTCATTAATAAAGGATATGCAGATGCAGCCATTGCACAGGATGTTATTGCATATGGTCAGATCACTATTGATTTATTAGATGAATATGTTTTTGAAAATAAAGAAATTCCGGTAGGCCCCTATTTTGTCCAAGGGACATATTGGGAAAATTCTTATATTAGTAGGACAAAAGATGGAGCCAAGGTAACGATTCCGCCCTATATCATCAACGCGGATAACAGTAACGATAATCGACATTGGGCCTATACGGCTGAAAAATTATGGGGATTTCAATATAACCAGTAATCATTTGAAAATGACTGAAAAGGATAGAAAATGCGTAAAAATTATCTTATACGATTAAAAGAAGCAATTATTAGAAAACTTTATAATTATTCAATTTATAATCGCTTAATGCGGAGTTTCATTATTGCTTTTGTTATTCCCATTCTCCTTATTGGCGGGTTTAATGGATTGTATTCCTTTCGTAAAAGTGAGAGAGAAGCGCAAGTTTTCCTAGAGGAATCGTCAAAGCAGATCTCCAATAACATATCCTATTATCTTTATTATCATATGAACTTATTGGAAGAGATTGCAACAAATCCTCAAATCATCAGTAATCTATCAATATATGAAAGCTCTGACTGGAACGTAAAAAGTGACATAGAAAATCATATTCGATTAGTTATTGGACATACATTTGGGGCAAGTAATGCAATCAATGCATGTGAAATCGTGACACAAAAAAAATCTTATTTCTATTATTTGTCACCGGTTTCTAATGGGAGTTTTAAGACGAGTTCTATATTATCCCAAGATGCGCGGGATGTTCAGATGACAGTCAGCCGGAAAGAAGTTCCAAGTGACCGCAACTATTATGTTATTCTCACACGAGAAATATTTCAAAATAATGAAAAAGGTATTGGTAATATTGTCGCAGCCCTTGATTTGTCGTACTTTGATAAAGCATGTTATGAAAATGTGACCAATTTATTAAACGAAGTTTTAATTATCGATGAGAATAATATTATTGTTAGTGCCTCAAATGAAGAACTTGTTCGAACGGAATTTAGAGAAGAAAGCTTTCGTGTTATGTCCATTTCAACACAAATTCCAAATACAAAACTAACAATTGTTAATCAGATGCCAATGGCCACCTTGCTAAAATCTGCAATTATTCAAACCGGATTTACATTAGTGGCAGCACTGTTTTTTGCTTTTCTATCTTTATTTCTTGTTCTGCTGTTTACCCGAAGCATTAGTTCCCCCATAAAAACATTGATTAGGGAAATGAATAAACCGGATGTTCACAAATATATTCAGGATGATGGGGCGGATGAATATCATTTAATTATTGATGGATTTAATCAGATGAATGAGCATATTGTTCATGCGATTGAAGGGCAATATGAAATGCAATTACAAGAAAGTGAGTTAAAGGAACTTCAAAAAGAAGCGGAGCTATCAGCCTTGCAGCAACAGATTAATCCCCACTTTTTGTATAATACACTAGAATCAATTTATTGGAATTGTCAGCTTGAAGGCGAAGAAGAAATTGGTGATATCGTCAATGCCTTGAGCAACTACCTTCGTGTCATCATTGATAAAGGACGGGAAGACGTAACGATTGAAATGGAAGTAGAAAGTGTGAATAACTATATTTTTTTGCAAAACAAACGTTTTGGAAATCGCGTCTCTGTTACATGGAATGTTTCTAAACAAATACGAAACTTGAAAATAATAAAGCTAGCAATTCACCCAATTGTAGAAGATGTTTTGGTGGCGAACTTAAATGATATTGAAGAAAATATTGATGCCACGATTACGATAACTCGAGATCAGCAAGATATTCATGTGATGATGGAAGGAAATGCCGTTACTTATTTTCTTGGGGTACATGATGATTCGCTGGAAACGATGAATGGAATTAATAGTGTTGATGAACGTTTAAAATTATATTTTGGAGAAGCTTATGGTGTCATATTAGATGAGGAAACGTTTAAAATCAAAGTAAGTATACCCATAAGCAAGCAAAGCCAAGGAGGGGCGTATGATTGATAAATATGTTATCCTGCTACGAAAAATTTCAGTACGACGTCGACTAGCCTATGCATTTATTATTTTGTGCGTTATCCCTATTTTTTCTATGATTATGATAACGACCTTTATTCAAGCCTATTATTATAAGGACAACACACAAACAACCTATGAGATTTTTGCTTATGAATCAGGAATTCGAATTAATGATATATTCGACCAACTTGAGCTAAAAGTGGATTATTTAATGAAAAATAACGATATTTTGACAGACCTCTATTTATATAATACATCCTTAGAATATCAAACAGATACCGTTGAGCGACGTATTGAAAACACAATAGCCAGTATTATGTCAACACAAACAGAGATTGGATATACGGCAGTGATCACAAACGATGGGAAGATATTTGAATACAGTCAAAAGGAATTTGATATTAATCGGATTAGAAACCGGCTTGATGATGCAGATGGGTGGAATTATTTTGAAGAGGGAGAAGAATTCTTGCTATATCGTATCGAAAAAGTTGAAATCGATTATACAAGTAGTGAAACCGTGACCTTTTTTTTACTTGTGGATAGAGATGCATTAGGCCAAATTCTTGATGAGGCAGTGGGTTCTTCGAAACAAAAAATTGCTCTTATAGATCAAGGAAATCGTGTCATATCCGGTCTGGCTAGTGACCACAATAAAATCGGATACCAAATAGTGGAACCGATCTCAAATACCGATTTTTACATTAGAAATAGCTTTGATAATATTAATTACGATTTTAAAGGTGCTTTTTTTGCGCTTATGTTATCAATTATAGTTTTTGCAGTTTCAGGGATTATTATGTACCTGGTTCATGCAAGTATTCGAGTTCCGCTTACTTACCTTTTAGAACGAATTAAGAAATTCGATACGGAATTATTTATAATCAAAGAGGAACAACCTAAAATAATGTCTAAAGATGAACATGCTATTTTGAATAATGAATTTACAAATATGTTAATACGATTGAATCATCTTTTAGAAGAAACATATACGACAAAAATCAATGAAATCAAGCTAAGGACTAGAATTAAGGAACTCGAGTTAGTTTCTCTGCAACAGAGAATTAATCCACATTTTTTTTATAATTTGTTAGATAATGTTTTTTGGATGGCCCAAATGAAAGGGTTTGAAGAAATTGGTGAAATGGTTTCGGCATTAGGCGAGTTCTTCAAGACAAGTGTTTCAGAAAAAGGAGCCTTTGTTGCAATTAGAACGGAAATAGAGAATGTACGCAGCTATGTCAGTCTTCAAAAGATTATGCATAAAAATCAGTTTGAAGCTAAATGGGATGTAGACCCTAACATTATGATGGATAAAACCGTGAAGTTGGTATTGCAACCTATTATTGAAAATTGTATCGTTCATGGCTTTGAAGGGATGGATACGGGCGGAGCCATTAAAATTAGCGGACGAGAAGATCAAGAAGATATTATCTTTGAAATAAGCGATAACGGAAAAGGCATGAGCGAGGAAATGTGCCAAGCAATTAAACAGAAGATGAATAGTACAATTTATGGAATCGGTGATAGTATAGGCATTCGAAATGTTAATCAAAGAATAAAGATATATTACGGAAACGCATATGGATTAGATATAAAGTCAATAGAAAATCAAGGAACTACAGTAAGCTTGCGCATACCGAAAAGGAGTAAATAATGTATCGATTAATGGTTGTTGAAGATGAAGAAATGATTCGAAAAGGAATTGTCAATAGTATTTCATGGGAAGAACTTGGCTATACAGTTGTTGCGGAAGGTAAAAACGGAAAAGAAGCACTCGACATATTAGAGAAAAATCCTGTTGATGTTTTGTTAACAGATATAAAAATGCCGATTATGGACGGAACAGAATTAGCGAAAAGAGCAAGGAAAATGTATCCGGATATTGAAATTGTTATCTTGAGTGGATTTTCGGATTTTGAATATGCACGACAAGCCATAAGTTTTCGCGCATTTGATTATTTTCTAAAACCGACAAACAAGAAAAAATTACTGGGTGTTTTTGAAAAACTTAAAGAACATATGGATCAAAAACGTGAGCGAAAAGAAGACGTATTTCACAATAGTATTTTTATTAATGCCGGTTATGAAATTATGCGACAAGAATTTATTGAAGCTATTTTGAAAGGTGATGCACACTTTTTCAAGGATTTTGAAGAGCACACACGAACATTAGAACTTGACTTTAGTGGACAATATTATACAGTTGCAACCTTAAAATTTGACAGAAAAAGTATTTACCAGGAGCTAGAATCATCATGGGCCACGGATAAGAGGCTTCTAACATTTTCATATGGAAATATAATCAAGGAAGCCTTAAGCGAGTATGCGACGGTTCACTATCATGTTGATGATTACGACACGATTAACTTTATTTTTTGCTTTGAGTCCTATGAAGAACAAGATAATTTTATGATTCCTTGTTTAGAAAACATCAGTGAAAATATTCAAAACTGTTTGTTTAAACATACAGCGATACCCTATGCAATAGGAATAGGCCTAAGCTATCCATCTATTCATTATATTTCAAAGTCATATGTCCAAGCACAGAAATCGATTCGTAGAAATTTTTATCTAGATGAACAAAAAATACAGGTTTATAAAGACAACAATGCATCTACATATGAACAAAACTTCATTAATTATTATCCGGATGAACTTAAAAGTGCAGTAACGCTTATTGGCAATGGATTATATACAGAGACGCGTCAGACATTAGAAACCATGTTTAAACGTCTAGAAGCTCAAAAGTTATTACCGGAAATAGTGAAAAACTATTGTGTTGCACTGATACTCATGATCCAATCTTCGATAAATATTCCGTCAGAAGAGCTCGAAGAAACAATCGGAACAGAATATAATGAATTTGTCAAAGAGGCACTAACGGTTAAAGAGTTAGAAACACATGTGATACAAGCAATGGTAAAATTAGCAAAGAAAATGAGTCAAGTTGTTGAGCAGGAGGATATCGATGAACAGCATGTCACGATAGATCAAGCCAAACAATTTATGCAGGACCATTTAAGTGAAAAGATCAATCTTAAAGATATAAGTGAACATGTTTATTTATCAGAGACGTATTTTAGTTTCTTTTTTAAAAAAGTAACCGGAATGACCTATATTGATTATATCCAAAAATTACGTATGAATAAAGCCAAGGAAATCTTGCTTGAAACTAATTGCAAAATATATGAGGTGGCCGAGCAAATTGGCTATAATGATTATAAATATTTTTCGGCACAGTTTAAAAAATACGTCGCAATGACACCCAAAGAATATCGAAAGAAAAATCGCAAGAACTAAGGTTCTTGCTTTTTTTCTCTGTAAAGGATAGAATGAAGTATAGTAAAAATAATAATTTAAGGGATTTATAGTTCGTTCATATATTCAGGAGGAGTTTATGGCACAAGATTTGTTTACGAATATAGCGATTTTAATATCGTTTCTGTCTATCGCAGGACAAGTATTTAAGAACTATTCATTAGAAAAGGATGCGCCTTTAAAAATCAGAATAATGATTGGTGGTATTTTTGCATTAATGGGAATAACCCTAATGTTTTTTACGATAAAAGCAACAGATATTGTTATATTTGATTTGAGAAATTTAGCGATCATTTGCGCAGGAATCTTCGGCGGTCCGATAGCTGTAATAATCTCAGCCTTAGGGATTGGGATTTTTCGTGTTGCTTACTTTGGCATCAATATAGCTTCTATTGTGGCGTTTAGTGTAGCAATAATAACCGGTTTAGGATTGGTATATATCAGTAAATCAAGTTATAAACGTCTGAATAAGTTTATTCTTATGTTCTTATTATCAATGATTTTTTCAACGATGGCATTAATATATTTATTAATGGATGCGCCCCATTTAATGGAGATACTTAGATACTATTGGTTAATATATATACTTGGTGGGATAATAGCCTATTATACATGTGAGTACATTATGTTAAACAATAAAACATTTAAAGAAATGTCATATTATCAAATAATGGCAGATAATCTATTGGATATGATTACAATTTATACAGCTGAGGGGATGTATAGTTATGCATCACCTTCATCAAAACAATTACTAGGCAAAGATCCTAAAGAAATAATAGGCAAGGATGCTCTCCACTTAATTCATCCAGACGACCTTGCAAAAATTACAGAAATTCAAGCAGGCTTTAAAATGGATGAGTTTAGGGAATATACTCAAGAATTAAGATTAAGAGACCAAGACGGACAATATATATGGACTGAATCAACGTTTAAAAGTATTAAAGACATAGACGGAAATCTCAAAGAAATAATATGTGCTACTCGAGATATTTCTGAACGAAAAGCCATTGAAAAAAGACTGAGAGAACAACGAGAAGAAGCTATTGAAGCGAACAGATTAAAAAGTCAGTTTTTGGCAAATATGTCACATGAGTTAAGAACACCCCTTAATTCAATTATCGGCTTCACAACGCGAGTTATTAAAAAATCAAAAGATGACTTATCACCCATACAACTTGAGAATCTAGAAATTGTTAAAGAAGAAGGACAACATTTACTTGCCCTTATCAATGACCTTTTAGATTATTCAAAAATCGAAGCCGGGAAGATGGATATCAATATTGAGGCATTTAATTTAGATACTGTCATTGATGAAGCTTTTTCTATGACGAAAGGACTCATGGAAGAAAAAGAAATACAATTTGAAAAAGTCATAAAAAGCAATAGTGAGTTACAAATAGTGAGTGATCGAATTAAAATGAAGCAGATATTGGTGAATTTACTAAGTAATGCCTTTAAGTATTCCGATCAAGGAATGGTTACCTTAAGTATTGGCGAAATAGATAAATGTTATAATATTTCGGTGTGTGATGAAGGAATCGGAATAGAAAAAGGTCAACTAGAAAATATATTTGATGAATTTCATCAAATTGACGGATCGTATACGAGAAAAGTTGGAGGAACGGGGTTAGGATTGGCCATTACGAAACGATTTGTAGAAATGATGGGTGGAAGGATCCACGTTGAAAGTACAATTGATGTAGGAAGTTGTTTTACAATCATGATGCCAATGGACTACAATGAGAAGTGCTTAGCAGAAGACCATATAGATATTGGTGGATTACAAGAGGAATCGAATAATACTGTGGTATTTATTGAAGATGATACAAGTACACGAAAGTTGTATAGTCAATACCTTAGTGAAGAAGGCTTTATTCCTATATCTATTGATGAAGAAAAAAATATTATCGAGGAAGTCATAAAAATTAACCCCATCGTGATTATACTGGATATAATTTTAAAAAATAGAGATGGTTGGGATATTTTAAATAAATTGAAAGAACATCCAATGACAAAAGATATCCCGGTAATAATGGCATCTGCTTTAAATGAACAAAAAATTGCCTATCAATTGCATGCGGATGAATATTTAGTTAAACCCATTCTACAAGAAGAATTAATCGAGGCAATTAATCGAATGGTAGGGAATAGTCAACAGATAAAAGTACTTGTCGCAGATGATGATAGCAATTATTTGAATTTAATCAGTCAATACTTGAAAGAGGCAGATATTTCATTTATTACAGCAAAAGATGGAAAAGAAACCATAAAAATGCTGAATGAAAACAATCCAGAGCTTGTACTATTAGATTTAATGATGCCGGAGTTAACCGGTTTTGAAGTGTTAGATTGGATTCGTAAAAGCGAGAAACATAGACATACACAGGTTATTATTGTTAGTTCAAAAGACTTGACCTCTGCAGAGAAAGAAGATTTACTGCATAGTACATATATGATTATTCAGAAGTCCGGATTGCAGATTGAGGATGTTATTCGAAGTATCTTAGAAGAAAAAGGATGGGAACGAAATGACTAAAATTATGGTTGTTGAAGATAATCGTAATAATATGCGATTATTCAAGCAAATATTATTTGAGATCAATGAAGAATTTAGCATTACTGAAGCGGTGAGTGGAACGGAGGCCATAAAAAAGGCAACAGAGCATATCTTTGATATTGTTTTTATGGATATATCCCTGCCGGACATAGATGGAATTGAGACATGTAAAGCATTAAAAAAAATGCCGACATTTAAAAACACAACCTTTATTGCAGCTACGGCACATGCCTTAAAAACAGATAAAGAAAAATTAATGTTAGATTTTGAGTATTATCTTGAGAAACCAATTGATGAAGATAAAATGATTGACTTATTACATGAAATATTAAATGAGTAGATTATGAATTGGGGTGAACAGTGATGTCAATAAAAATATTAGTTGTTGATGATAATAAACTGAATGTAAAATTATTAAAAGATATTCTAGAAGATGAAAAGTATGAAGTCCATACACTTGACTCTGGAATCCATGTATTAGAAAAAAGTATTGATATTAAGCCGGATGCCATATTATTAGATATTATGATGCCTGGAATTGACGGTTTTGAAGTTTGTCGCTTATTAAAAGAAAGCTCAGAAACAAAGAATATACCCATTATTATGGTGACGGCAAAAACAGAGGGAGAAGATTTAAAAAAAGCTTTTCATCTTGGAGCCTTTGATTATATAAAAAAACCAATTGATGAATTAGAAGTATTGGCAAGATTAAATTCTGCCTTGATGTTTAGCCAACAACAAAAAAAATTAGAGTCTATGGCCATGAAAGACGGGTTAACGGATTTATATAATCATAAATTGAGTATAGAACTTTTTGAAAAAGAGTTCATTAAGGCACGACGTCACCATAAATCCATTGCATTTCTTATGTTGGATATTGATTATTTTAAGAACATCAATGATAGCTATGGTCATAGAGTCGGTGATGAGATTCTACGTGAAGTCGCCGATATTATAAAAAAGAACTCAAGAGTTAGTGATATCATCGGTCGATATGGGGGAGAAGAGTTTTGTATTACATTAGTAGACATCTCGATAGAAGAAGCTGAGTTAGTCTGTGAAAGAATTCGTCAAGCTATTGACAGCAACACATTTACCATTAAAGAACATAGCATTCATATAACCCTTAGTATCGGAAATTGTTTTAAATATCCGGAAAACCCATGTGGTTATGAAGAAGTTATTATACAAGCAGATAAAGCATTATACCAGGCCAAGCGTTTAGGAAAAAATCGTAGTGAGACTTATATATTGGAGAATAATAATGGATAATCAAGAAAATAAACACAAACGACGTGTGCGTTATAAAGGGACCCATCCGAAAAAATTTAGTGAAAAATATAAAGAGCTTCATCCGGAAAAGTATTCCGATACTATTGAAAAAGTTATTCGAAAAGGAAGCACACCGGCTGGGATGCATATTTCCATATG
>DDQW01000004.1 GCA_002342805.1 Clostridiales bacterium UBA2432
ATCTTGACATAAGACCATCCTAATACCACCATACCCTATAAGATAAATACCAAAGATTTTACCCTTCACCCTGTAATCTTTTCTTATCGTCCAGAGAATCGTGAAAAATATATAGTTTAGTAGAAATTCATACATTTGAACTGGATGAACGTATAGTGATCCGACTTCCAAACCCCATAATCTAGCTTGGCTCATGGTTTGACCATATACGTCACAACCTATACGACTAATTCCTTGTGCCAAAACAATTGGTGGTGCAAACATCTCAGCTAGCTCTCTAAAGTTATATTTATTACTACGCACTGAAATTGCACCAACAGTTATTAACCCACCTACAATCCCACCGTGAACAGATAATCCACCACTTGAGACCATAAATATTCTTAACGGTTGCTCTAAGTAGTAGGAAAAGTTGTAAAAAAGTATGTATCCTACCCTTGCTCCAATAAATATCCCTAAAATTCCACCCATAATAATGTTACTGATTTCATCTGTATTCATACCTTTTTGCCTAGCTTCACGCATTATAAGTAAATATGCTGTGATAACACCGGTCGCAATCATTACACCAAAAAAATGTATGTTTACTGGACCTACTGAAAATAATATCTTCATTTTTTACCTCTCATTCTCCGTTAATCTAATGATCTAAAATAAATGTAGTATTAAATTATAGAAACATCGGACAATATCGTTTTGGAATCTCCATATATTAGGTAATCTAATAAATGTTGTGCTTGACTAAACTTATAAACATAAGTATTTGAGTTAATATATCCTGATTTCGTTTTCATTTCGAGTGCAAAAAACTTCCATCTCTTAACTCTAGATTAGTGTTATTAGTGCAAGTATCAATCTTTCATTACCTTTGTTATTCTAAATACACTACCTTTTTTATGACTAACCTTATGATCGATAGCTTTGATGACAAGCATACTTATAGTCAAGAAGAATAGACCTCCAAATAACATAAATATTTCACTTGACTCTTTACCCATAATATCAAGTCCATAATTAACAAGTATCATTCCAAAAAACATAAAAACCAGGGGAAGTATATAGACAACTAAGGCTGCCCTAATAATGGTCCTTGTATCCGTCTCGATTTCAATCATATTTCCAACGGATGCACCTAAGTTATTGATGAGGTCAACATTAATCACCTTTTTTTCGCACCCGCCACTACAATCATTGCATTTATCTCCACATGCTGTTGTTCTGGATATTTGAACTGTTAACATGAGCCCTTTTTGATCCACAACGTAACCCTTTTGTTTCATAATGCTACCTCCCTTCCTTTGATTTGCGATCTTCTCCAATTAGCTCAATTGGAATTTTACCAGTAATAATAGAAGCGTTAATGACTTTTCTAATTTTCCTCTTAGTTATATGATCATTCTCACACTTTACTATAATCACTTGTTTCTCTAAATCTATTTCATATTCTAATATACCAGTTATGTCATCAAGAGATTTTGCTACATTCAGCAAACAGTGATAGCACAGCATATTTTTTTGTTTTATCTTCAATGTATACAAAGCCTTACCTCCTAAGATTTTTTATTACTCTATAATTATCTTATACAAATAAGGCAGAAATGTGATTAAAAAAATAAATAGAGAAAATATATCCCTATTTATCATTTATACTGAAATGAAGTTTTCTCATCATTGTTCTATTACCTCAAGTTGTCCCATCATACCAGCTTCTTCATGCTCTAGAATATGGCAATGATACATAAACACACCTTTATAACTGAATTTCACAATAATCCGAACCGTTTCATCTGCTTGAACAAAAACGGTATCTTTCCATCCTTGTTCGTTAAGGGGTGGTTCTTTCCCATCACGACTGAGAATCTGAAATTGGGTGCCATGAATATGAAATGGATGACCCATTTTCCCCATCATGGTACTGTTGGCTGTAATTTCCCATATCTCTGTATCACCAAGGATGACATTGTCATCTATTCTATTCATATCAAATTTTCTGCCATTGAGACTAACCATGTGACCCATACCATCTAGTTCGATTGTTTTTACACTCGAGGCCAGACCCTCATCTAATTTCTCAATCTCTGCCAACCATTTGGGAATCACCGTCGTATCCTCTATTTCTTCACCAATTCTAAAAGTCATAATTAATGTATTATTTGTTAAAAGTTCAACGACATCACCTTCTTGATACTTGTCAAACTCAATGATGATTTCTGCTCTTTCACCAGGTGAAACAAAGATTTTTTTACCTGAAACCGGTTTTTCAAGGAGGCCACCGTCAGATGCTATTTGATAGAACTCGGTATTATCACTTAGCCTTAAGTTGTAGTTACTCGCATTTGCACCATTAACAACTCGAAAACGATAGTTCATTTGCATAACATCCAAATAAGGGGTAATAGCACCATTAACAATGATCTTATCTCCAACTGCACCATTCATCATATTATTAAAGTAAACAAATGTCCCGTTTTCATTAAAGCTTCTATCTTGAATAATTAGTGGAATATCATTAACGCCATAATCATCAGGAAGGTTTAAAGACTTCGAATACTCATCTTCGATAATAATAAGACCTGCTAAACCTTGATAGACCTGCGTAGCTGTTGTCCCTATGACATGGGGATGAAACCATAAGGTTGATGCAGGTTGATTAATGGTAAAGGTCGGTTCCCAAATACTATTAACTCCAATGACTTGATGTGGTCCACCGTCTACAGGTCCATTTATTTCTAATCCATGCCAATGAACAGATGTTGTATCGTCAAGCTCATTGGTAATGTGCATATTTATTTCTTCACCTCGAACGGTTTTAAGTACCGGTCCAAGATAACTGCCATTATACCCTAAAGTAGGTGTTAATAAATCACCTATGAAATTAGTTGTCCCTTTTTGAACATTGAGATAATAATCGGATATACCCTCTTCTGGGTTTTTATCCTCCAATAATGCTGGAATAGGTAACAACTGTCGTCCATCTGGGTTTGAACCAACTTCAGATTTTATCATTGTACTGTCCTTTTTATTAAGAAAATTTTGACCATAAAGTCCCACAACGATTATAACTGTTCCAAATATAAGTAAACTTATTAGTAGCTTATTTCTCATGTTATTACCTCACTTTTCCTGAAGTTTTATGCCCATTCAAATCAACCTGTAAATCGTGTTTATCCCAATTAAGATACTTGGTTTTTACCTTTTTTCTTAGCATTTAACATTGCCGAATCGGCATATTTGATGATTTCTCGTGGAGAACGCCCATTCTCTGGATAGGATCCAACACCTAAAGATACCGTACATACACCAGCACCCTCAATATGCAATTTGCTTACATTTAGTTTAATTTTTTCAGCTAAACCTCTTGCAGTTAAATAATCGCATCTTTCTAAAATTACTAGTACCTCTTCTCCTCCATACCTATAGACCCTATCAATTGATCTAATTGAGTTCTTTATTTCTTCGCTAATTCCCTTAAGTACTTCATCACCAACTTCATGCCCATAGTTGTCATTGTATGATTTGAAGTTATCAATATCAATAAAAATCATTGAATAGGACTCTGCAAATTCAAGGGTAACCAAACTTTCTTCAAGAGCTTTCCTATTATATAATTGTGTTAATTCATCGACATTTAATTTCAGTTCTAATGTTCTATTGTATTTTACCAACGTCATATTCTTTCTGAAGATGTACAATACAACGAGATAATATAATACCCCAAATGCAACAGATATAATCAAGCAATGAACTAATTGATTATTGAATATCTTCATAATAATGAGGTGATTGATTAAGCCATATATGATAGAAATAGTAATTAAAATTACAAAAAGTTTCTTTTTAAAAAACATTCTCACAGCTGGTCTCCCTATCACCTGAATCATGATGCATCCACTTTAATAATATCTAGTGCTTCGATAAAAAAATCAACGATATCGGCATCAAATTGTTTACCCTTTTCATTGTTAAGGATTCTAATTCCCTCCTCAACACTACGGTGCTGTTGATATATTCTATCAGTGGTTATTGCATCATATGCATCGGCTACAGCTATAATCTTGCTACCTAGTGGTATAGATGTGCCCTTCAGTCCATCAGGATAACCTCCTCCATCATATCTTTCATGGTGGTGTCTTATAATTGTAGAAATGTTCTCGTATCCAATGATTTCTCCAACAAGATCTGCACCAATGGAAGGATGCTCTTTCATTTTATTATATTCTTCGTTTGTCAGTTTTCCAGGTTTATTCAAAACACTTTCCGGTATGCCTATTTTACCGATATCATGTAGATTAGCAGCAACAGTTATTTCATTTGCTAGTTCACCACTAATCTTCATCTGATCTAAGATAAGACTCACGTACTCACTTACATTCGTGGAATGCAAACCAGTATATGTATCTTTTGCATCAATAAATTTAACAAAGCTTTTGAACATATTTAGATACTGGTTCTCTAGTTTACTGGTCAAATCAACGGTTTCTGTTATATCCTCAATATATAACATTATTTGACTATGATTTAATTCTTCAGTTATAAAAGGTAATGCCTTCAATATCAAATGTTTATCACCGGATTCTGTCAAATACCGAGTTAAATGTATATGATGATCAGTATTCCCACTCAATGTATTGTCAATTACCTTACTCACCCGTTCTTTGTCTTCCTCGAAATACATTAAGATATCTGTTCCTTCGACATCTATTATACCTAGCAACTTTTCCGCAGAATCATTCAGGTATTTTATCTGATTATTTTCTTCTAGAATAACTATACCAGATGATATGGTTTCTAGAATATGATTAGAGAAAACCTTCTCCTGAGATAACTCGGTTTCATACTTACGTTGTTTTGCAATGATTCGTTGAATATACCATCCATTGACCAATGAATAGACTAAAAGTATTCCAAACAACAGAAATTCTGAAATATTCATCAATTGGTTGTGAAGGATTTCTAGTAGAAATATTATTGCAACATTTGTATAAGCGATAATGCTAATACTTCGATAACTCTTCTTCATATATTTTACCCTTATTCTATTTATTCAAGTACAAAGCTCTTATTAGTTTCTGTCAGACTATTAGCCCTATTTTTTAGTTCTTCTGATGTTGATATTATCTCCTTAAAAGTGATGACTTGACTTGAAATCTCTTGATTGATTTCAGATGTAGCATCACTATTTGAAATCACCAACTTAAGAATATCTGCCGATGAATTCTTTACATATGAAGATGACTCAACAAGTTCAATTACTTTATCGTTAATTTCAACTACGTGGTCAGCAACTGATTCTATGCTCTTACCTAACTTCTTTGTTGCCTCAATCATACCTTCAAAGTATTCATGAGAACTATGTATTTCTGTATTCGTTTCATCGATTTTGGTCACTACATCGTCAATTTTCACCTGTACATCATGAACCATTTGATCTATTTGATCGGTTGCTGAACTCGATTCTTCTGCTAAAGCTTTAATTTCATTGGCAACAACTGCAAACCCTTTACCACTTTCTCCTGCTCTTGCAGCTTCAATATTAGCATTTAGTGCCAATAATGATGTCTGTTTTGATATACCACGTATAATCGTTGTTATACTCCCAATTCCCTCAGCCACCATTTTCAATGAATCTACAGATATTGTTACATGTGATATAGAAGCAAGAACAAACTTATTCTTATCATTTACTACATCAATATTTTCACTCAAGCTGTCAGATTCACTTCTTAATAAACTTGCGTCATTACTTGCTTCGCTGCTATGACCCAAAATTACCTGTGATTCCTTCAAAACGTGATCTATATTACGATCTATTACTGAAGATTTCATCTCTATTTCAGAATTTGATTCAATGATATCGTTAACTTCTTTATGTATACTATCTATAGATGTTTTCATTTGTGCCACAACTTGAGTCAACACTGTACTGTCCTTATCTAAATCACCTGCTATGTTTATTGATTGTGAGATCATACCCACTAGTGTTTCTAATGTTATATTCAGGCTACTAAACAATTCACCAAACTCATCTCTTCTATTAGATTGAACAGGGTTATTAAACTTTCCTTTCGATAAATCCGAAGAGAAGTTCATTGTTTTGTTTAATTGTCTGTTGATATATGAAGAAATAATAAATCCAACTGCTAGACTAATGATAATACTACTTACAATGAAAACCACAACAAGTTTTTTTGTAGATTCATAAAATGATACACTTCTCATGTAGTGATGCTCTATTTCTTCCATTTGAATTTCGACAATAGCTATAAATTCATTATTTATGCTATCTGCAAACTCCATAGTGGATAATGACTGCTTGACCGCCTCATCATTATTCCCATCAATGCTTTCTTGAATTGCCTTGGCTTGCAGAGACTCAAATTCTTGAATATCTTCAATGAGACCATCAATTTCCACACCACTAATCAAGTTATAGTCCCTAATTTTTCCATAAATATCTTCCACATAGCGTTCTTCAAAATGCATGAAATGTTCTTTTTTTTCTGCCTGATCAGATGCCAACAATATATTCTTTTCTGACCTTTGCACTAAGGCAAAACTATATTGCGCAGACTTTAGTAAATCTATTGCCTTTACATCCCTTTCATACATTGTTTTGATATTATCATTCATTTTTCCCATTTGTATTATGCCAACAATTCCCATAGCCATTAACATTAAAACTAGGAAAAAATATCCTAGATAAAGCTTTCTTTTAACCGTCATTTGATTTCTCCTTGATAATAATATTTTTTTCATAAGTATACATATACAATATGCTCAAAATATGATAGAAATATGGCTACATAAATAGAAAGCTAAAAGCTCTCCATTTACGTGTACTATCTATTTGATTAGATTTCCATCTTTCTGATTCTTAATGCATTTGAAAGTACTGATATGGAACTTAGTGCCATTGCTAGACCTGCAAACATAGGATTTAATAAACCTAGTGCTGCTATAGGTATTCCAATCGTATTGTAAACAAATGCAAAAAACAGATTCTGCTTAATGTTCTTCATGACCTTGACACTCAATAATTTTGCTTTTGCAATGCCAATTAAATCACCTTTCACTAATGTAATATCAGAACTCTCCATAGCAACATCTGTCCCTGTTCCCATTGCTATACCAACATTTGCCTGGGCGATTGCTGGTGAATCATTAATACCATCTCCTGCCATTGCAACATATTGATTGTTGCTTTGAAGCTCTTTAACTTTGTTGAATTTATCCTCTGGTAAACAATCAGCCATATAATCATCAATTCCTAGTTCTTTTGCAACAGAACTAGCTGTATTAGCATTATCTCCAGTAAGCATAATAATCTTAACACCTAAATCATGTAGTATTCTAACAGCTTTTGGTGTAGATTCTTTTATAGGGTCACTAACACTAACGATACCTATTAAATCCTGTTCTTCGACGACATACATAACTGTTTGACCATTAAGTTGCCTATCGGTAATCTTCTTAACATCTATTTCATACTTAACATCAAGATAATCAACCAACTTCATATTTCCAATACCATAAACTTTAGAACCAATTTTTGCTATCGCACCTTTACCTGTAACAGATTCAAAATCGGCTGTATCATTTATAGAGATATCTTTATTTTTAGCCGCTTTAACAATTGCCTGTGCCAATGGATGTTCACTGTTATTATCAATAGATGCAGCTATTTGCAATATTTCATCGCTACTATAATGACTAAAACTTTCACTATCCTTATAAGCTGGTTTGCCAAGGGTTAATGTTCCTGTCTTATCTACTAAAACAGTGTCAACTTTTCTCATCTGTTCTATAGCTTTTGCATTTTTGATTAGAACACCTAGTTTTGCGCCTTTTCCTGTTCCTACCATAATAGATACAGGTGTCGCTAAACCAAGGGCACATGGACAAGCAATGATAAGTACGGCTATAGAATTAACAATTCCTAGTTCCCAGTCGCCTAAAATCAAACCCCAAACTAACAAGGTTAACAATGATATAACTAAAACAACTGGTACAAAATAACCGGCCACTTGATCCGCAATCTTTTGAATAGGTGCTTTAGATCTAGAAGCTTCATTAACCATGGTGATAATTCTTGCCAGTACTGTATCTCCTCCAACACTCTTGGCTACCATAATAAAGCTACCATTACTGTTAATTGTGCCACCGGTTACTTTGTCTCCTTCTTCTTTCTCAACAGGTATTGGTTCGCCAGATATCATTGATTCATCTACAGTACCTGTACCTGTTAGTACAATACCATCTACTGGTACTTTATTCCCTGGCTTAATTCTAAGTTGATCATCAACCAAAACTTCTTCCAATGGAATCTCTACATCTTCACCATTTCTTATGACAATAGCAGTAGACGGAACCAAACTAAGTAGTTCCTTTATTGCTGAATTGGTTTTAGAATGTGCTAATAATTCTAGCATTTGACCTAATATAACTAATGTTAATATTATTACTGTTGTTTCAAAATAGACAGCTGGGTATCCGTTTTCACCAATAATTTCAGCTGGAAATATGCCAGGTACTAGTGTTGCAAAGAAACTGAAAATCCATGCAGCGCCTGTACCTATTCCAATAAGTGTAAACATATTCAAACTCTTGTGTATAATACTTTTATAACAATTCTTAAAAATAAATTTTGAAAAAACAAACATAACAGGTGTTGATAAAATCAGTTGGATCAACAAATTGACTTTCCTAGAAAATAAAGCTTCAATAATCTCATTAATTCCAGGTATAAGTTCACCCATTGCCAAGATAAAAATTGGAATGGAAAGTATTGCCGACCATATAAGCCTGAATCTCATTTGCTTGTATGCTTTAACACCTTCATCCTCATCGTCATCCATTGAGCTACCAAAAGAAATCACTTCGGTCATATGCATGCCACATACTGGACAATCACCTGGTTGTTCATATGTTTTGTCACCTTCGCACCTCATGGGACAAATAAATGCTTTTTCATTACTTGTTTTATTAGCTTCGAATGTTGGTTTCTCAAGCTCTGCTTCATAGAAGGTACATTGGCAATTCACTTTGCAACTTCCATCACATGCATCATCACGACAAACACATTGTTGTCTATGTTCATGGTGTTCGTTATGTTCATGACGCTCGTGCCTAGCAGGAGAAATATGTTGGTGCTGATGCTCATCCTTAGTATGCTCCTCAACTTCTTTTAATTTCATACCACACACAGGGCAATTTCCAGGTTCGTCGTACAGTTTTCCATTATCGCATTTCATAGGGCATTGATACATAATATTACCTCCTTTTAGTCACAATAGCTTACTAACTACTTCAATTACATTATATACTCAACTTTCCCAGCAGAAATCAGTGAATAAAGCCTTGATAAATGAGGCTTGTTGATTAATCCATTGTTGAAGTTGACATTTTACAATATCTGTTGTATCTGTGGCAATGCCATTGGCAATCTCAACTACCAAGCTCATCAAATTTTGAAGAGCAGTAATAAGATCCATATCCTGAATGTCGTCACTGAATCTGAAAAAGAGTTCACCAAAAGTTTTCTGGTCCTTTTCTTCACGTCTTAGCCATTCAGTCATGATATAACGGGTCATCACTATGGTTGTATGGCTAATCATCATATCATAGCTGCGACCTTGTAACTCATTTCCGAGTTTCATTAGAGATTTTGTGGATTTGAAGAAAACTTCAATGCTCCACCGGTTACCATATATGCGAACGATTTCCTCGTTGGACAGGGAACAATCGGCACTCAAGATGACAAGCCAATCGTGCTTCTTATTA
>DDQW01000100.1:0-4392 GCA_002342805.1 Clostridiales bacterium UBA2432
ATATTTGATGCGTTTTTTATTTATAGTTTTATTGAGCATTTTTTGTTTTTCCATAAATGTTTCATAGGTATCTTGCCCCACCCATTGAAAAGGTGTAAATGGTTTAGGTATGAAGAAGCTGGTACTTACAATGAGTTGAACGCCGCCTTTAGGACGTTGATCTTTAGGAAGACTATAGTAAGTTCCAACAATATCATCGGCTAACTTGCTTATGGCTAAGACATCTTCTTCGGTCTCCGAAGGAAGGCCTAACATAAAATAGAGTTTTACACGATTCCAGCCGCCTAAAAAGGCTTCTTTACTTCCATGAAGTATATTCTCTTCACTAATTCCTTTATTGATGACATCACGCATCCGTTGAGATCCGGCTTCAGGTGCAAAAGTTAAGCTACTTTTTCGGACATCTTGTACTTTATTCATAAGTTCCAGTGAGAAAGAGTCAATACGCAGTGACGGTAATGACAGATTCACTTTCTTCTCTTGAGATATATCATCAATCAAGAAATCACATAAGGGCGATAATTTACTATAATCACTAGTTGAAAGCGAAATGAGGGAAATCTCATCATGCCCTGTTTGTGTTGAAAGCTCAGTCGCCTGTTCTTTCAAGGTATCCAATGACTTTTCACGAACCGGTCGGTATACAAATCCGGCCTGGCAAAAACGACATCCTCTGGAACAACCGCGAAAAAGTTCCAATACAATTCGATCATGGACCGGTTGAAGATATGGAACAATAGGTTTACTTGCATATGGCATAGTATTAAGGTCCACTACTAATTGTTTTTTAATGATGGGCTTTGCTTTTTCATGTAGCAAAACACGTTCTTTTATTGTTCCGTCTTCATGATATATAACATCATAAAATTTCGGGACATAGACACCATCGATGTCTAATAAACGCTCTAAAAAGCGTTCTTTCAGGTCTTGCTGATCAATAGATGCATCCTCTTTCATCTCTTCATACATATCAAGAATTTGTGGTAAAGCAGCTTCTGCCTCACCTAAATAAAAGAAGTCGACAAAAGGGGCTATCGGCTCCGGATTATAGACACAAGGTCCACCGGCGCATACGATTGGATCTGTTTTTTTACGATGCTGGCTTCGTAGTTCCAAATGTGATAGCTTTAAAATATTGAGCATATTTGTATAGCTCATTTCATATTGCAAGGTGAATCCTAAGAAATCGAATTGATCAACAGGCGTTTGCGATTCCAATGAAAATAAGGGTATATTATATTCATCGAGCAAACTTTCCATATCTTGCATTGGTGAAAAAACACGTTCACAGAAAACATCTTTTCGCACATTCATTAAATTATATAAAATCGATAATCCAAGATGGCTCATTCCGATTTCGTACAGATCCGGGAAACAAAGGGCAAAACGCGTTGAAAACGTTCCTTCTGCCTTCATGACTGCATTGATTTCATTGCCAATATATTGTGCCGGTTTTTCGACAGTTAATAGCAGTTGTGATGGTACTGATAATTTTTTCAATTTATTTCCTCCAAGGCTTGGTTTCTATCGTAATAATAAAGTACATTGTAGAGATTGTCAAAGGCTTTTCTTGTAATCTAGCTAGGAGTATGATATAACATACTTAGCCTATAAAAGAAAGGAAGTAATGATTTATGGATTTACTGCTCTGGGACAAAAAATTCTCTGTTCATAACGATTCTCTTGATGCACATCATAAACAACTGTTTGAATTATGTAACGAGATGTTTAAACAGATTGATCAAGAAAGTAAAACACCAGTTTATTCAACGGCAAAAGTGATTAGCGAACTCCATATGTATGCAATTTTCCACTTTGCTGAAGAAGAGAAATTAATGGAAAAATATGATTTTCCTAAATTAGACGAACATAAAAAATTACATCAAGGGTTTATCCAAAAATTAGCTCAACTAAAAGAGCAATATGAAAGCGATGATGTATTAGTTGATTATGATATTTTAAATTTTCTGAGCGATTGGCTCATCTATCACATTTTAGAAGTTGATTCCGAATACATAGACTATATAAATGAATAAGCACTATCTAGCATGAATAGAAGCACTTTACAGTGCTTCTATTAAATTTGTCAAGTATTCATATGTACGTTGTATCGATGAGATACTAATGCGTTCATCCGGAGAATGGACTCCATCCATATCAGGACCTAAGCTAATGGCTTCTAAATGAGGTAACTTTTCCATAAAGACCCCACCTTCTAGACCTGCATGAATTGATTTAACAATAGGCTCTTTATTGTACATCCTTTTATAGACGTCGATTGCTTTTTCTAATAATTGGGTATTATGCTTTACCGGCCATTCAGGATACTCCGCCGTTTTAATAAAGTCAGCATTGCAATAATCTGCATAACACTTAAGTTGATTTGTAATATATTCCTTTAAGCTGGCAAGGCTACTGCGAACAGCAAATAAAAACACGATATGATCATCTTCAACCGCAACTTTTCCGATATTAAGGGAACTTTCAACAAATCCTTCAAGTTCAGGGCTCATGGTTTGAATTCCATTAGGAACTGTCATAAGAATAAATATAAGGGATTCTAGTGCCGACTCTTCTAAGACTTCAATTGTAGAATCCATATCAATGGTTTTACTGATGATTTCAATATTGGGATCCGTTAAATGATACTCATTTTGGATCTTTTCTGCCATAGAATCAAGGATTTCTTCAAAACGTTCTTCTTCTTCCTTGGGAAATGCAATCGTGAAAAATGTCTCTCGAGGAATAACATTATCTTTATCCCCTCCATGAATATCCAGCAAAAATAAGTCCATTTCTCTATCTAGTTTACATAATATTCTACCGGTTAACTTAATTGCATTAGCTCGATAGCTTTGGATATCGACGCCGGAATGACCACCTAATAATTTGGTCATGGCCACTTCTTTACAGATAAGCTTATTTGAATCGATGACTTCCTTATGTATGGGTAAATGTATGATTGATTTCAATCCTCCGGCACATCCAATGGTAAACTCACCTTCTTCTTCCGAATCAAGATTGAGATAGTAGCCACCTCTAAGTTGGGTGGCATCAAAAGCAATGGCTCCATTGAGGCCAACTTCTTCATCGGTTGTAATAATTAGTTCGATTTCCGGATGCTTTGCGTCTTGGTCATCTAGCAGGGCAAGTCCCATGGCCACAGCAATCCCGTTATCTGCTCCAAGTGTTGTTCCATTTGCCGTAATATAGTCACCGTCAACATACATATCAATCGGATCTTTTTCAAAATCATGATCAACACCTGCGTTTTTACTACAGACCATATCCATGTGGCCTTGAATGATGACCCCTTTATGGTCTTCATAGCCGGCACTTGCCGGTTTTCTAATGAGCACATTTAAGGCCTTATCTTGATTCACTTCTAGTTGACGCTCTTTGGCAAAGTTCACTAGATAATCGCTAATGGCTTTCTCGTTGCCACTGCCACGTGGAATTTGATTGATTTCGTGAAAAAATCCCATTACAGATTTAGGTTCTAAGTCATATATATTCATACTATTTCCTCGTTTCTCTAAAGTTATGGTAAAACTAATTTTTAAAACTATGAATAGGCGCCGGTATACGACCTTTCCGATTTATGAAGGCTTCACATGAAAAGTTGTTCACCGGCATAACCGGAGCATAGCCTAATAAACCGCCGAATTCAACCATATCACCGACTTTTTTCCCTTCAACAGGAATTATACGCACGGCTGTCGTTTTTTGATTGATCATGCCGATAGCCATCTCGTCTGCGATAATACCGGAAATGGTTGATGCTTTTGTATCACCGGGTATAGCAATCATGTCAAGACCGACAGAACAGACACAGGTCATGGCTTCGAGTTTTTCAATGGTTAATGCACCTTTGTTGACCGCTTTAATCATTCCTTGGTCTTCGCTGACCGGAATAAAGGCACCACTCAAACCACCCACATATGAAGAGGCCATGGCTCCACCTTTTTTCACTTGATCATTTAACATTGCTAGTGCTGCCGTTGTTCCGGGAGCTCCTACATATTCAAGCCCCATGGCTTCTAAAATCTCAGCAATACTATCACCAACCGCAGGTGTTGGTGCCAAAGATAAGTCAATAATACCAAAGGGAACGTCTAATCGTCTTGAGGCTTCCTTAGCGACCAGTTGACCGACCCGAGTAATTTTAAAGGCGGTTTTTTTAATGGTCTCACATAAGTGTTCAAAATCCGTTCCTTGGCAGGCTTCAAGGGCTTTGTTTACAACACCCGGGCCACTAACACCAACATTAATGATTTTATCGGCTTCACTTACGCCATGGAATGCACCGGCCATAAATGGGTTATCATCCGGAGCATTACAAAAAACCACGAATTTTGCACAGCCAATGGAGTCACGGTCCCGTGTCAAGTA
>DDQW01000100.1:4457-5106 GCA_002342805.1 Clostridiales bacterium UBA2432
ACATTAATGGAACTACATACATTATCCGTCACACTTAAGGCTTCAGGTATGGAATTAATAAGAATCTGATCACTTGGTGTCGTACCTTTATGAACAAGGGCTGAATAGCCTCCAATAAAGTTAACACCAACTTCTTTAGCTGCCCTATCCATTGCCTTGGCGATACTGACATAGTCTGTCGCACCGGTACTTGCGGCTGCTAGTGCAATCGGTGTCACGCTAATTCGCTTATTGACAATGGGAATCCCGTATTCTTTGGAGATGTCTTCGCCGACTTTGACAAGATTTTCTGCACTTTTGGTGATTTTATCATATATTTTTTGGTTAAAGGTCTTTAGATCGGTTGAGGCACAATCGAGTAAGCTAATTCCCATGGTAATGGTACGCACATCCAGATTGTCTTCAAGGATCATCTGATTGGTTTCTACGACTTCATTTATGTTAATCATTTTTTCACCTAACTTTCTTAAATCCGGTGCATGCTATCAAAAATCTCGTCACGCTGGAGTTGAATGCGAACACCTAATTCTTTTCCAATGGAATCAAGGTGATCAATAATTTCCGTAACATTAATATCTGTTGAGGATAAGTCAACAATCATCATCATATTAAAATAATCTTGTACAATGGTTTGCGAAATATCTAAAAT
>DDQW01000054.1:0-51516 GCA_002342805.1 Clostridiales bacterium UBA2432
ACGACTGGGTCGCTGTGCTGTACACGACTTATAGTAACTTTAAATTCGCTTCAATTAAAGCACAACGCTGTTTCACACAATCGGACGATCGCAAAGGATCTGTCGGTGTATTAAACACATAATCTTTCAACCGATCTAATGTCGTTGTCGCTACATGCATGCGAGTATCCGACGATGCATAATAGATAAATACATCTTCACCATCTACTATGGCGCCATTTGTAAAGACAACATTGGATACATCTCCAACACGTTCTTTTCCAAGAGGCTCAATTAAAAATCCTGAAGGTTCAGCAATCACTTCCCATGGTTTGTCTAAATCCGTTGCAAAAGCATAGATGACATAGCGCAAACCGGCTGCCGTATTACGAACACCATGGGCAATATGAATATACCCTTTTTCGGTTTTAATCGGTACCGCTCCTCCACCATTTTTTGCTTCAGTAATGGTATGAAATTTACGTTGGCTAGTAATAATTTCTTCATCTATAACTGCATGTTCTATATCATCACATAATCCGAAACCAATACCGCCACCTGATCCTGTGTCTAGGAACGTATCCATAGGTCGAGTATAAAAGGCATATTTCCCATCAACAAAATCAGGAAGTAAAACAACATTTCTTTGTTGTGGCGAGCGCTTAGTTAACAGATTATCTAAACGCTCCCAACTTTTTAGGTCTTTCGTCCGTACAATACCGGCTTCTGCTTTTGCTGCAGATAAATCATTTTGCCTTGTATCTTTTGATTCAGAACAAAATACACCATAAATATAACCATCTTCATGTTGCGTTAAGCGCATATCATATACATTCACTTCCTCAGGATAGAGATCCGGTAGTTGAATCGGATACTCCCAGAAGGAAAATCCATCAATTCCTGTCTTACTCTCGGCAACACCAAAAAAAGATTTACGGTCCTTTCCTTCAATTCTTGCAACCATATAAAAAGTATCACCAAGCTTAATCGCTCCCGCGTTAAATACTGCATTAACACCAAGGCGTTCCATAAAATACGGATTGCTTTCTATGTTTAAATCATATTTCCACGTAAGGGGAATATGATTTCTGGTTAATACCGGATGTTCATATCGTTCAAATATACCGTTATAAATCGAAGATTTTCCATTTTTCCTTTCAATGAGTTTTCGATATTTATTTAATTCAATATAGTAGTTTGGATGCAACATATTAACCTCCTGAATTTAATTTATCATGTCGTTGTATAATTTCAAAACACATACGCCCATTATGATAAGGCGCCTTCCATGATTCAACAATGGGCTTTTTCTTATCCGCTTGATGATTTTCATCCACTTGCCAGTACCATTCTCCACCTTTACGCGAATCAATCATATAGTTTTTAATATATTCCCAGATATCTTTAACTGCTTGTAAATACTCTGTTTTTTCCGGAGTTTTTTCATATCCGTTGGCGAATCCAACCATCGCTTCTGCCTGGACCCACCATATACGGTTCGTATCATTCCTACCATTTTCACATTCATTAAGTAGCGAACTATCTACATAGGCTTTTTCAAAGACACATTGCGTCAATGCTTTGGTGATAGGTTCAATATCGTGTGTCAAGTGGTCATCATCAATAATCTCAAGACCTCGATCAATCAACCAAGCCGCTTCTATATCATGCCCATATGAATGAAGGTCTATCATTGTATCCATTTCTTTTGTAAAAAACACTTCTTGTCGCTGTAATTTTGGGTTATAAATCTTACTTTTCACCATATTCAAGATATAAATCAGGCGTTTTTTAACACTACTATCTTTCGTCACCCGATACAACTCTGTATAGGCTTCGAAAATATGTAATAAGGTATTCATCGTTTTATCCGCTTCAATACCATTTTCAGATAATTTTTGATTGGATGTCGGGGTGAAGTCTCTTTTAAAAGCTTCAAGGTATCCGAATGAATCCCTACATTTTTCTTCAATCTGTTCAAATAACGTTTTAGCCAAAAAAAGCGCTTGTTGATTTTGACTCACATCATAATACGATGAAAGCGCATAAACCATAAATGCTTGAGCATAGGTATGTTTTGTCGTATCGCCTGCCTTGCCATCATACGTAACATCCCAATAAACACCACCATAAGTTTCATCAAAACAAGTGGTTTTGATAAAGCTATAGGCGTGATGCGCGTGTTCAAGCAAATGTTCATCTTTTAGCAGCCTATTCGCATTGGAGAAAAACCACAGTATTCGAGCATGATAAATCGTTCCTTTGTTTGCTTTTGCCTGCACTTCTAAGGCATAATTCATTTCCCCGTAATAACCACCATACTTTTGATCTTTCATACCTTTCCAAAAAGGAATTAACTTTTCTTTTAAATGCCTTTCGATTTCTTGAATGAACATATTTCACCTAACTTTCCTATTTATTAACTTATTTATATCATAGCATATTTAGCTTAGTTTTGTCTATTTTTTTAGCTTAATTTAATCTATTTTTGCAAAAAAAATACTTCGAGTAATTAAACTCGAAGTACTATTATTTTAACTCTAATGCATATACGGCTTGCTCATGTTTTACATCTTTTTTAAAACCCATTTTTTCCAAGTAGTTAATATGTTTTTCATTGGACGCAAAACATATTAATTTACTATAGCCTCTTTCATGAAAAAAAGATTTTTTATCTTTAAAAATAAACTTTCCGATTTTAAAATCCCGATACTCCGGAATAACAAAATCCAAATCTACTTTTAATGTCTCGTCTTCATAATGGGAGGCTAAA
This sequence comes from Clostridiales bacterium UBA2432, assembly GCA_002342805.1. Classification (GTDB taxonomy): domain Bacteria; phylum Bacillota; class Clostridia; order Lachnospirales; family Vallitaleaceae; genus UBA1351. The sequence continues at coordinate 2,753 of DDQW01000054.1, forward strand.
AAAATTCCTGCCGGCACCATATTTCTTAAAACAAAAAAACTGACATCCATATGCTCATAATTACCTTCGTATCCATCGGAATACTTTTCAATGCCTTTTGCATGAAATTTCATAAAGTACTCTAAATACTTCGATTCTTTTTCAATGGGCATAAGTTTAAAGTATTCTTTGAGTCGATAAATCTTTACTAAGTAATAAATATTCACACCAACGATACATAAATTCATAAATCCCACAGGCAATGCACCAATCATAAAACCATATATAGCAAATACCAATGAACCGATAAGGTTAATCCAACGTAACTTAATAATTGATCCCATCAGCAATGAAATTAATACTAATGTTGATGCTAAATATCCAACCCATTCTAACCAATGAATTCCCAATAGCATAGTAAAGCCTCCTAACAATTCTATTCTTTTTCCAGATGATTAATTTGATCTATCACATTCCCAATCTCGTGTGTTGGAACCGGTTTGCTGAAATAATAACCTTGAGCTATATCACAACCATTGTTCTTCAGAAACATTAACTGTTCTTTTGTCTCAACACCTTCTGCAACCACTTTTAGACCAAGATTATGGGCAACTTGAGTTACAAATCTAAAAATATGACCTTCTTCGTTTTCACGGGTTATACTTCGAATAAAATCTCGATCTACTTTCAAGATATCAATAGGAAGTTTTTGCAAATAAGTTAATGACGAATACCCTGTCCCAAAATCATCAAGGGCAATCGTTACACCAAGGGCCCTTAATTCATGAAGAACTTCTATGGCTCGCTCAAGTTCATTCATAACAGCAGTTTCCGTGATTTCAAGTTCTACACAGCACCCACTTAATCCATGTTCTTCGATCTCTTTTTTTATGCTTTCGACAAGCCCTTCTTGGGTTAACCGTTTACTGGATAAGTTAATTGCCATTTTTAAGCTACCGTGATTACTATCTTTCCACTCACGTTTTTTTTCACAGGCTGTTTTCAAAACCCATTCACCAATTTCATAAATCTGCCCCGTTGCTTCTGCAAAAGGAATAAAATCCATTGGTGAGATAAAGCCTTCTGTTGGGTGAATCCAACGAATGAGTGCTTCTACGCCAATAACCCTTTGTGTCTGCATATCAATTTGCGGTTGATAATATAATGAAAAATCATTATTTTCTATGGCCGTCCTCAATAAATTATTCATCTTAATATAATTCCATGTTTGTTGACGCATAGCCGGAGTATATATGCTATATGCATTCTTGCCACGATCTTTCACATGAAACATGGCCGTATCCCCATTTTGCATTAATGCAGATGCGCTTTTTCCGGATTCCGGATAGATGGCGATTCCTATACTAATCCCCACATAAAATTCATAGTCGCCAAGTTTCCATGGTTTTTTTATGCGTTCTAACAAACGCTTGGCAAGAATTTCAACATCTTCAATTGCATTCATATTATAAATAACAATTCCAAACTCATCGCCACCCAGTCGACTGACCTGTCCAAAACCGTCAACTTCATCTTCAAAAAAATCAGCAATCATAACAATGAAATCATCACCAAATGCATGACCTATCGTATCATTGATATGTTTAAAATCATCTATGTCTAAATATATAAAGGCCATCTTATATTCTTGACCCTTATGCTCTTGAATACTCGTGTTAATATCTTTTGTTATGAGTGCACGATTAGGCAAGCCTGTCAGTTGATCATAAAATGCTAATTGATGTAATTTTTCTTGGTTTTGCATTTGCTCTGTCACATTCGTATAGGAACCGGCAACACGAATAGGTTCTCCTTGTTTATTCCATATGGCTTTTCCATGACTTAAAATCCATATATAGCTTCCATCATTTTTCCGTATACGGTATGTGTCTTCATAGATGCCGGATTGGCCCTTTAAATATTGCTCCATCGACGCTTTGACTTGCTGTTGTTCATCCGGATGAATACGTTCTAGCAATGGTTCTGCTGTATCTGTCATCTCTTCACTTGAAATACCTAAAATCTCAGCTACCTTTGGTGAAATAAAAAAATTGTTTCCTTTTATATCCCATTCCCAAATTCCATCATTTGCTCCTTCGACAGCCAGATTATAGCGTTCATCGCTAGTTAAAAGCGCATTTTTTTGCTGTTTGATTTCAAGGTATTGTTCCTGTATGGCTTCATCCATCGCCACTAGTTCTTCATCTGCCATCGTCAGCATTTCATATTCTTTCACAAGTTCATTAATGGCCATTTCAAATAGCCGCATACGTTTAAAAACAATCCACCCAAAAAAAACGCCGGATGCCAACACGTAAAACCAGCCTTTGACTAGCTGAACTTGCTGAAAAACTTCTTGAGTACTTGATACCATTAAAGCTAAACGATCGGAAAACAAAATCCATATACATCCAAGCAATAAATAAATTAAAGAAAAACGAATCGCTTCTTTTTTGGGCTGAATCGTTTTTCTAAATTCAACAAACTCTTTGTACTCTCTGTCAATTTTTTCCATTTGTTCATTTAATAAATCCGAATTTTCTGATTCTCGCATTTTCTCACCCTCAATCAAATGTATCTTAACTGCACATTCTTGTTCACTCAGACGATTATTAAGCTCCCTTAATCTACTTCATGAAAAAACAAGTAATCATCATAAATGGCGTGACCACTTTCTAAAACCATCCCATCAACTGTTATACGAACTTTATCTGCATCATATGCATCTAAAAAAGTATTGACCACACTATTTATAATAATATATTCTCCTGATGTCCCCATTTGAAAAAGCTGTGTCTGAAACTCTTCTGAAAAATCAAGATGAAGCGCATATGAACCATTCTCTTTTTGTTCTTCAAACTCTAATATTTGAACGCCTTCCGGTAAAATATTGACGATCTCAAGTTGTTCTATAATAACCTCAGGGGTTACTTCATCAACTTCAATCTTGTGAGAAATAATTCTTTCAGCATTTTCATCCCCATAATAAACAAGCAATTCTTCTACATCATCTTCTTCATCTAGCTCCGGTTCAGTTTCAATCGCATCGTCATCTACTTCCTCTTCCGAATCATTTGCATTCGTTTCTGAAGGCACTTCGTTATCTGAAGGCACCTCGTTTTCAGAAGGATTCTCTGTTATTTCTTTCTCTGGTTTACACCCACTAAGAAGACTTAGGATTAAAACGCTCATAATTATTGTATATAACATTCTTTTTTTATTTATAGCAAACATACTATCCTCCTTGTATAACATATTTCTCTTATTAGTCTATTATAATATATTCACTTGTTATATACAATGAAAAGATTAGTCCAATGATCGCGAGGCTATAATATCTGCACCGGTCCCTAGTATATTTTTTACAATAACATCCCCCATTTTTACAGGGCCTTTGACCACTGTTTTGTTAATTGTAGCCATTGCCAAAAACATCAATTCTTTGGGTATTGTTGTATTCGAACGAACCGGTAAGCGTTTAAGATGCGCATTTTCAATTTTTACCGTTGTTGTTATAATACGCACTGGATTCGTTAACTCTGCTTTTGCATATGTAATTCCACGTTTACACTTATTTCCTGTTATTTTCCATTCGCCTTCTTCGGGTATTTCAACATTTAAATAGCATCCCACAGGACAACTAATACAGATTAGACTTTCTTGACGCATTATGCTTGCACCTCCTGTATTTCAACTATAATTTCTTGAATATCATTTCCTTGGAGTTCTTCTTTTGCTATAACAATATGTTCCATTTCGCCCGGTGCCATATGTCGCTTCTTCATCGTTTTTAAAATACCTCTATTCGTTTTTATAAGCATTTCAACTTGACTATATACTTGTTTTACACGCATAAATAATTCTAACTGTTTGTCTAAATTATGGACTCGAACATTTTGTGGAACAATGTAAGCAACACCTTCTCCTGCTACTGTTTTTACCATATTTTCTTGATCGACCAATTGCTTTTGTATATACTTTGCCGCAAACCGTCCTGCTCGACGACTTTCTTCCGTAACAAAATCAACCAGGTCATGGACGTGAACGACATTTCCACAGGCAAACACACCTTCTATACTTGTTTCCATGGCCTCATTAACAATCGGCCCACTGGTACGTGGGTCTATTTTAACGCCTGCCTCTTCAGATAGTTCATTTTCAGGGATAAGGCCAACCGATAATAGGACAGTGTCACAATCATAAACGATCTCAGTTCCTGCTATCGGTTGACGATGATCATCAACTTGGGACACAACCACTTGTTCCACCCGCTTTTTGCCTCGAATCTCAGTAAGTGTATGACTTAAATAAAGTGGAATATCATAGTCATTTAAACATTGGACTATATTTCGGTTAAGTCCACCTGAAAACGGCATCAATTCAACAACAGCTAAAACTTCGGCACCTTCTAGCGTCATCCGCCTTGCCATAATAAGACCAATATCACCTGAACCTAGGATGACCACTTTTTTACCCACCAAATAACCTTCAATGTTTAAATAGCGTTGTGCCGTTCCTGCATTGAAGACACCCGACGGACGCGTACCGGGAATATTAATCGCTCCACGTGTACGTTCTCTACAGCCCATAGCTAAAACGATTGCTTTAGCCTCTATTGTTTTAAATCCATACTCTTTGCTAATGCAATGTAAAACATGTTCTGCATTAAAATCAACAACCATGGTATTAAGCCAATAGTCAATACCATAATCATTTAATTGATTAATAAATCGTTCTGCATATTCCGGTCCGGTAAGCTCCTCTTTAAATACATGTAATCCAAATCCATTGTGGATGCACTGTTGCAGTATTCCGCCCAGTTCCTGATCTCTTTCTAAGACTAAAATAGAATCTACTCCATTATCTTTTGCCTCAATAGCTGCAGCTAGTCCTGCCGGACCGCCTCCAATGACGACTAGTTCATAACTTTCCATGATTTCACCTCGTTTATTCATATTTGTTTTTTCGTTTCTTCCGTTACGATATACGCTTTACTCCCATTATACGAAACCTCTTCAATAGGCCGGTTTAATTCTCGTGCTAGAATTTCAACGACCTTGGGTTCACAGAATCCACCTTGACATCTTCCCATACCGGGTCGAGTTCTTTTTTTCACACCTTTGACAGTTGTTGCCCCCATATCCCTGTGAATACAATCTATGATTTCAGCTTCTGTTACTTGCTCGCATCGACAAATAATGTTTCCATAATTTGGATCCTCTTCAACACATTTTTGCTTTTCTTCCAGATTAAGCTCCGCAAATCTTACCACCGGTCGTCGTCTCGGATTAAAGGTTACTTTTTCTCTAAGTCCTCCACTTATGTCTTTAATAATTTCAACAACATATTTAGCTACAGCTGGTGCAGCAGAAAGTCCGGGTGATTCAAAGCCACCGACATGGATAAACCCTTTGGCAACTTTGGATTCTCCAATGACAAAGTCCCCCATATCAGAGGATGCTCTAAGTCCAGCAAAGGTTCGAATCACTTGATTAAAGGGAATCTTATCCGATGATTTACTTGCTATATTACGTATCTCTTGTAGGCTCATGGCTTCCGTAGACACATCATCTTTTTCACCGACAAAATTGGAATCCGGCCCCACGAGAACATTTCCATGGACAGTCGGTGTAATTAAAACACCTTTTCCATGGTCCGTTGGCGTTTGGAAGATAACATGATTAAATAATTTTCCTGCCTTTTTATCCAAAAGATAGTACTCACCCTTTCTAGGGTGAATTGAATAACTTGTATCCCCTACCATTTGGCTAATCTGATCGGCATATACACCTGCGCAATTAACAATAGTACGTGCCTGATAGTCGCCTCTACTCGTATGTACCTCATAATAACCATTTTGCTTTTCAATTCCGATGACTTTTGTCTCTAGCTGATACTTCACACCATTTTCTATTCCATTTTCAGCTAGTGCTATGGCAAGTTCAAATGGAGAGACAATACCGGCTGTCTTTGCGTATAAGGCTACTCTTACCTTATCACTAATATTGGGTTCAAGTTCTTTAATCTGATCCGTTTCAATGACTGACATCTCCGGTATATGGTTTTTAAGGCCGGCTTCATACATCTTGTCAATTGTTTGTCGGTCTTCTTCATCAAAACCTATCACCAAAGACCCAATACGTTTAAAAGGTACATCCAACTCTTCACATACTTGATCAAACATTGGGTTGCCTTGAATATTGAAAAAACTCTTTTGCGAACCCGGCTTTGCATCATAACCTGCGTGGACAATAGCACTATTTGCCATTGTCGTTGCATTTGCCACATCACTTTCTTGGTCAATGACTAAAATATCTAATTCATATCGGGCTAATTCTCTGGCTACAAATGTTCCTGCAATACCTGCACCAATCACAATAACATCATTCATCTTCTTCGTTTCCATAAATTCCTCCTATAGATTTGCGCAAAAAGAGCCACACAAACCAATCGCACGCGTGCGATTGGTTTGTGTGGCTCTCATCTTCTCATGCCACTTATTCTTTGATCTTATTGTATCACTTATTCTTTACCTTGTAAAGCCTCCGTGTTTTCGTATAAGTTCTAAATGTAAATTTCCATCTTTAATCTCCACAACAGCACGATCAATCATTGCGCTAAGCAAAACCAGCTCATCACCTTCATCTGTTTCTCCTGCCAACTGCCAATAATATTCTTCGATTTCATGCTGTCTCTGTTCATTTAGCAATTGGTCTAAACGTTGAGCTTCCTCATCTGTATAATGGGTATTATAATCTATAATATCAATCGATGTTTCTTCATTACTTGTCTTGATCTTTATTTCTAGCTCATTTGTATCTTCAATCAATAATGATGTAATTAATTCATCAATAATTCGCCCTATTTTTTTCATTTCATGTCGCATATGATTACTCTCCTTTTTTAAACGCATCTACAATTGGAACTAAAAACCCGGCAACAATACCTCCGGAAAAACCATTATTATACAAATTCATTCCCCCATGAATATCACCAATTTTTGTCACAAGAATAAAATGAAGTATTCCTGCTATAAGCCCTATAAAGGGACCGAATGTCCCGGCAATCGGTGCAATCGTTGTTGAAAACAGTATAGCAATGATGACCGGTGTGCTTGTTAAATCCGCCCCAAATAGTATCGCAGCTATAATAACCCCGATAATAATTGGTGATGCATTTTTGGGGTGTTTCCCAAATGCAGCAAAACCTACAATGGTTAAGACGCCGGCAAGAATGGGTCCGTTAAGCACACCACCTAGAAGCATAACAAGGCCTAAGCTATAGATTCCCATAATACCCATATTTATAAAAGTAAGTCCATAGCCATCTAAGGACGTAAAATCGGTAATCGTACGGCCTTTATGCCTTAATATCTTGGGATAATCTATGAGCCCATTATATTTAATACGCACGCCTATAATGATAAATGCTACAAATCCTGCTAGCATCAATAACCACAAGGAATAGGATTGCTTTTCATATAGTATATAGACCGATTGCACTTCAATATCCATATTACGAAGCAAACTCGTAATAACCGTACCAATAATTCCTGCCGTAAATCCGATATTATATAAATTGAATCCATCATGAAATCTCAACATATGTGAAGATAAGGGAACGATAATAAAACCGATAAAGACCCCAATCACTATTCCTGCCGGAATATTATATTTGTCCGGAATCACTCCGGAAAACATCAATTCACTCACAAGTGGAGATAAGGCCGTCCCAAACATAATCACCAATACAACATTTTTGAAAGATATTTTTTGGTAACGACTGTAGAGTATCCCTCCTAGAAAAATCGGCGGTATATTAATGAGATTTTTTCCAAAGAAGGAAAATCCAATCACTGTGAAAAAAGCTGCAATAAGCAATCCATTAATTCTTAATTTGTAGTACTTAAAGAGTAGTAACATTAAAAAACCAATGATTGCCGCGTGAATGAATGCAACGCCTAGCCCACCCACTTTAATAAAGTCTGTCAATAATACCGTCGGAGATAGCAAAATATCTCTAAATCCTTTAATGACATCACTGAAGCCACTATAGGTACTTGCTGTAACAAGGATTCCGTAAATCATGAATATACATGGAAAAATCGCCATTACTTTTAATATACCATCTTTATGAATTTCTTTTTCCTGAATTTTTTCTTTAATGTACATCCAACACTTCCTTCGTTAAATATTTTGAAAATCCAGCTTTTTCAATTAACTTTTTAGGTTGTTCATTGGCACCTTCGATAAGCATTTTTATTTCCATTTGCTCACACAATCGAACCAATCGTTTAAAAGCATGAAGCCCTGTTGCATCCATAGCCGGTACATGGTGCATTCTTATAATCAATACGTCTATATCTGCATTAATATGTCGAAGTGTATCCAAAAACTTATCAACGGCTCCAAAGAAAAAAGGGCCGTTGATGTCATAGATTTGAACACGACCTATTTTTTGATCGGATGGTTCTAACACTCCATGTCCCATTTTATTATACTCTTCTTCATTTTCTTCAGAAGCATCTAATTGATTAACAGAAACGTTTGTCACATCTGCCATCCGTTTCATAAATAAAAAGGCAGCTAGGACAATTCCGATTTGAATAGCTAATACTAAATCAAAAACAACTGTTATTGCAAAGGTAATGACTAAGACCAGAATATCACTTTTTGGAGCTTTAAACAAACCTATAAAATCTCGCCATTCACTCATATTATACGCTACAACCATTAAAATCGCAGCAAGCGTTGATAAAGGAATCAATTTCGCTAATGGCATAAATAGCAACATGATTAACAACAATGTAACCGCATGTACCATACCTGCAATTGGCGTTCTTCCTCCATTTTTTATGTTCGCAACCGTTCTCGCAATGGCTCCAGTTGCAGGAATACCACCAAATAAACCAGATCCTATATTGGCCATGCCTTGTGCTATTAACTCCATATTAGATCGATGTTTACTGCCAATCATAGCATCAGAAACAACCGCCGATAACAAGGATTCAATTGCTCCTAGTATGGCAATTGTAAATGCCGGTGCTATAAGCACTCGCATAATCTCAAATGAAAATCGAGGAACTTGGACAGTGGGCAACTTTCCTGAAATTTCACCAAATTTACTTCCAATCGTAGAAACATCTAAAGAAAACATCTGAACCAAAGTTGCTGTCACAATAATTGCAATGAGGGCACCCGGAATCTTTTTTGTCACCTTGGGCCAAAGAACAATAATGAGGAGCGCTATGACGCCAATCCCTACTGTTATTCCGTCAACTCGATACATATTCTCAAAATAAATATGCCATTTTTCAAGAAACTCTACTGGTAAAGCTTCAATATTCAAACCTAAAAAGTCATTCACTTGGGAGGAAAAAATCGTTACTGCAATTCCTGTCGTAAATCCAGTTGTAATCGGATAAGGTATAAATTTGATTATACTTCCAATGTTAAGCAAGCCAAAAATAATTAGAATCATTCCGGCCATAATTGTTGCTATGATTAATCCATCGACACCATGTTCGACGACGATTCCATAGACAATCACCATGAAAGCTCCTGTAGGCCCACCAATCTGCACACGACTCCCACCAAAAAAAGAGATTATGAATCCTGCAATAATGGCAGTAATTAGTCCTTTTTCAGGTGTCACACCGGAAGCAATTCCTAATGCAATCGATAAGGGCAGGGCAATAATTGCAACAATAATCCCTGCGGTCACATCATCAATAAGATTTTGTTTCGTATATCCTTTGATGACTGAAAATAATTTTGGTTTTAATTTAGACATTCGCGTATTCGCTTCTTTCTCTATAGATTTAACTTTCAACCGAAATAAGTATACGCTTAAATAATCGACAAATCAATGTTTTTTTCTTGAATATTTATGCGCTTGCCGATATACTATTGTTTAAGCGTCAATATATACACAATAAATGAACGACGGAGGTTTTTATGATTAGTTTTAAAAACGATTATAGCGAAGGTGCACATGAATCCATTCTACACGCACTCCTCGATACAAATACAGAACAAATGGATGGGTATGGCGAGGACCGACTTTGTATTCAGGCGACTGAATGTTTAAAAGACCTTTTTGTTAACAAGTCCATTGATATTCATTATTTTTCGGGAGGAACGCAAACAAATCTTACTGCAATCTCAGCCTTTCTTCGCCCCCATGAAGCAGTTATTGCTGCAGAAACCGGTCATATTCTTGTCCATGAAACCGGTGCAATCGAAGCGACCGGACATAAAGTAATTGCCGTCCCTACTCAAACAGGAAAAATATCTGCTCAACAGATTGAAGCGGTTATGATTGCTCACGAAGATGAGCACATGGTCTTACCAAAGCTTGTCTATGTTTCAAACTCAACTGAGACAGGAACTATTTATACCCGCAAAGAACTTGACCAGATAAAATTAATGTGCACAAAATATAATCTTTATCTTTATATGGACGGTGCACGTTTAGGGTCTGCCATGACTGCTGCTGATAACGATGTGAACTTTGAAGAATTAACCACACTCTTTGATGCCTTTTATATCGGCGCAACTAAAAATGGAGCCTTACTTGGCGAAGCTCTTGTCATCTGCCGGGATGAGCTTAAACATTATTTCCGATATCATATCAAACAAAAAGGCGCCCTTTTAGCCAAAGGACGCCTACTTGGAATTCAATTTTTAACCTTGTTTAAGGATGCTTTATATTTTGACCTTGCTAGACATGCAAATGCCATGGCAAGCCAATTAACGTCAGGCATCAAATCATGTGGATATGATTTTTTAATCTCTTCTACAACCAATCAAATCTTTCCCATTCTTCCCAATCATGTCATTGATGTTCTCACTGAGGATTTTGATTTTTATGTTTGGTCCACAATCGATCAGGAGAATTCAGCTATTCGACTTGTCACTTCTTGGGCAACACCACAAGGTTCAGTTGATGACTTTATACATCGACTTAACCACTTGTCCCAAAGGTAACTCGATTTTTTCCGTCATCTTTGGATTGATATAAATACATATCTGCTTTTTTAAATAATCGATCTTTGTTCAAAGTTCCTGCTTCCGTTGCAAGACCAATACTTAATGTTATCGATTCATCCGGCATATCTTCAAATTGATGAGCTTCCAAGGAAGCTCTTATTTTTTCTAATATTTCCAAGCATTCTTCTTGTGACTTTTCGATAAAAACAATCCCAAATTCCTCACCACCATATCGTGATGCAAGATCATGCTCACCAATATGATCAAGGATTATTTCAGCAACTTTTTCAATAACAAGGTCTCCGTTAGCATGTCCGTATGTATCATTGATCTTTTTAAAGTTGTCTAAATCCAAGAGTGCTACATGCAATGGGAAGGGATGTCTAGAAAATTGTTCCATAACCTTTTCTAGATACTCATGAAATGTTTTATGATTATAGAGATTAGTCGCCAAATCAACTTTTGCCAGCTTTTCCATGTAAACTTTTTTATATAAGAGCTCCTTTTCACTTTTTACCGATTCAAGAAGTTCATCATTAATTTCTCGATAATGATTCGTTAGAGCAATTCCTAATAGATAGGCTACAAGCAAAACAAAAGTAAACGTAATATGCTCAGCTATATTAAAATAGAAATAGGGGCAAAGTAAAATCAATCCCCAATAGGTCAGTGTAACCATAGCAAAGGCAAAACTAATCATTCTTTTTTTTGTTGTAAATACGGCAAAAAATAGAGGAAAGACAAAAAGTATAATCAGTATTGATTTTAAGGAGCTATATGCTAACATAAATGTCAATAAAACAAGATTCGATCCAATAATAATACCATAGTCACTAATTCGATTCTTTCGTCGAAGACTCCACTCAAAATATAGAATGACACTGAATAAGACAAGAGAAGGAAATAAAACATTTTCCAAAAAATAACGTTCCTTACCTAGATTGCTATATTGCATATTAATTCCAGTTACAAGCAGGTTAAATAACAAGCCTAACCAAAAAAAGTGAATCAATCGTTTGTTCCATTTTCGATTTCTCTCATGAACTTCCATAATACACTCCCTTATTAATGGCATATATTGATACTTAAATTATACCATTAATAGGACTATATGCCTAGTTTTTTCTTTCTACTTGGGCTTTAAATTCTGTGGGTGTAAGTGATGTGTATTTTTTGAAAAGTTTCGAAAAATAATGCGCATCGGAGATACCTACACGTTCAGCCACCTCGTATGCTTTAAACCCATTATCCTGTAATAAGTCCTTGGCTTCTTCAATGCGCACCTCATTTAAATAATCAACAAAGGTTTTTCCGAGTTCTTTGGAAAACATGCGACTTAAATAATAGGTACTTACATAGGTATGCTCTGCAAGCTCGTTGAGGGTAATTGGTAGGTTATAGTGCTCATGAATATAGGCTATGGCATTTTGAAGGACCACATTAATATTATTCTTGTTATATTGATTAATCCGTCCCACAATAGTTTTAGCGACTTCTTCAAGTAATTCCTGGAGCTCATCAATATTGGTACTTTTCTCGATCAATTGATAGAGGGATGTTAAATTATCGGCTTGTTTCTTCTGATCATTTTCTAATATCTTGATGGACATTCGCATATGATTAATACTATAGATAAGATTCCAGTAGAAATTTTTCACTTGCTCCGGTTCACCACGTTTTTCTTCAATATCATGGCGGATAGTATCTAAAATGCGTCGCACATTTTCTTCATTACCGGTACGTATTGCATGAATGAGTTTTTTTTCATGATGTTCAAATTCTGACGGATCTTCGCTTTTATAAAATGTGTCTAAGTCTTTGTATAAAATAATGGAAGATTTTCCAAGATAAAAGGTATATGAAAGTCCATCATAGCATTCTTTAGCTTTTTCATTTAGTTCATGAACATTTTCTCCAACGGTACTTATTGCAACCGTTACCGAAAAGTCAAAACAGCTTTGAATCAACTTTTGCATATCTTCAACGTATGTGTCCACTTTATGGATTGTATCCCGTTCTTGGCCTAATGGTTGAACCACAAAGGCAACTTCCTTGGTATTTAGTACAATTTTTTCAACCTCATATACATCAGAAAAAATATCTTTTACCGTGTTAATGATCCCAAATTGATAGAGCTGTCGTTGATAAGCCTCTTCCTGATTTGTTGGGTTTTCATCCATCTGTACAATCATCACCACATAATCTGAAAAATCGATTCCATAAAGCGCCAGTTGGGTATCCATTTCTTCAGGCCCTAACTGAGTTCCGTTAATTATGTCAAACAAGAGCTTTTCCTTTAAAATCGGTATGCTTTCTTCAAAATTTTTCTGCAATTTTAATCGTTCATTTTCGATTTCTCGTACATACTTCAGCTCCATAACCGCTTTTTTTAACACATCGCTAATTTCTTCGATTTTTGATGGTTTCAAAATATAATCATAAGCGCCTAATTTTATAGCCTCTTGAAGATAGGAAAATTCTCGATACCCGGTCAAAATAATAAACTTACTCTCTGGAAGCAAATCTTTTGCGCGTCGAATCATAGTTAATCCATTAATCTCGGGCATGTTGATATCAACAAAGATAATATCCGGTTGGAATGTTTCCATCTTTTCCAAACCCTCTACACCATCTCCTGCTTCACCACACACCTCACAGTCATATTGTTTCCAATTGATGATATTTACAAGCCCCTTTCTTATATAAGGCTCATCGTCAACAATGAGTACTTTAAACATAATCTTCAACTCCTTTTTGGATGCCTACCACTGGAATGGTAACCACCACTTTCATATATTCTTCATATATGCTTTCAACTCGAACGCCATATTCAACTCCATAAAATAGTTTGATTCGTCGATTAACATTTTTCAAACCAATTCCCATTCCTGAGTTTTCAGAGAACAGATAGGCGTCATTCCCTTCGTTAAGGTTTTTATTGAGCTCACGAATATTTTCTTCTGTCATTCCTTGTCCATTATCTAAAACTTCGATTTCAACACGTTGATCGATTTTTCGAATAATTAAATAGATTTTCCCTTGTTTACGGAACTTATCAACACCATGGTAAATTGCATTCTCAACAAGCGGCTGTAGTAAGAGTTTGGGTACCTTAATGCCAAGCAAACTCGAATCTATGGATTTATTAAAATCTAGGCGTTCACCATAACGATTCTTCATGATCAAAATATAACTATCTACAAAATCGATCTCTTCTTTAATGGTCACTAAGGGACCACCCTTACCGATTCCCGCTTCCATCAATGCAGATAATGCGGTAACCATTTCACTTATTTCATCCACATTATTTAAGCGGGCCATCCAGTTAATGGATTCAAGTGTATTAAAAAGAAAATGTGGGTTAATCTGTGCTTGCAAGGTTTTTATCTCCGCTTCTTTTCGCGTCAATTGTTCTTTATATACACGATTTACCAAAATATCGATTTCACGGCTCATATCATTAAAACACTGACTGAGATAACCCAATTCGTCTTGCCGGTCAATGATAATCTCATCATGGGTTTTACTTTCTTGCATGGTTTTCATGCCTTGTACTAATCGTTTGATTGGTGTAAGGATATCCATGGCAAAAAAGATACTTAAAACGGATAAAATCAAGAGGGTTGCTGCAATAATAATCATAAAATACGTTCGGAAGGCATATAAATCTTCATTTAACTTATCCACTGAAATTTCTGCTAAAATCCGCCAATTCGGGTTCTCAAGCTCTTTGAAGGATAACAAAATCCTTCGTTCTTCATCGACACTATGGTTTTCACCTTTAAAATCTAATTCATCATAAGTCTCTTGTAAACGACGTGTTCTCTCGCCAGAACCAATAATCCATTCTCCTGCATCAGAAACAATGGCGATACTTTGCATGAATTCAGTTGACAAATCTCCGTAGACACCTTCTAGGGCTTCTTTACGAATTAGAATTGCCATTAATCCAATCTCTTCATAATTTGATATATCGTATATACTTCGTGTAATATATAAGTTTTTGACTTCACCCTGCTCGTCCATATCTAAAAACCAAACAGCTTCGCCACCTGCTTCTAAAGCAACCGCTTTCATCTTTTCATAGGGGACTAGTTGCTCAATACTTGCACGTCCAATATTGGAATCATAGGTATAATAATTTTGATAATTTGAAATCAATGCAATAGACTGTATTTCCTCTCTTGAAAGACAGGCTTTTCGCAAAATATTATTCACTGCATAAACTTCTTCATAGCTAGACAAGTTAGACAGTTTATTTCGACTATCTTCTGCTAGTATGTCATAAATCACTCGGTCATATAACATATCCTGAGACGCTACTTTAACGTTATTGGAAAAATCTTCAATGCGAAGTTCCACCATTTTCAAAATATCTCCGGTGTAATCAATAGATTTGCTCTGAATAATATCCCGACTCGTTCGATAAAGCATGGTACCCATAAAGAGTAAAGGAATAAGTATTTGAATTGAAAAAAGCAGGAGCAATCTTTTTCGAATTGAAATACGTTTTAATAATTTCATGCATTTTGAAATAATCCTTAGCATTATTGCGTTCCTTTCATTTTATCTTCAATACGTTTTAGGACAAATTCCGGTGAAATGTTTCCTTCTAAGATGTCCGGAAACTGTTCGATTAAAATGTCTTCCCAAAGATTACGATCAATAAAGCTATCCGTCGGTCCGACGAGCTCTTTCGCATTATGAATCAGCTCTTCTCCTTTAACATAAATCGTGGATGGATTCATTTGTTCCTGAGGAATTTCAACATTGCTAATAAATCCTCCTGATTCACTAAAAGTTAATGCCGATTCAACTGATGTCAACTCATCTAATAAGGTAATGGCATGGGCACGTAGTTCATCATCTTCCCATGCCTTTTGACTGATGTGAAAAATTCCATTACCACATCCGTAAATAATGGCACTGTCATGGGCTTTTCCATTTTTAAAGGATGGAAAAGGAACGATATCAATGGATGTATCATTGGCATCAATGCCTTCTTCTCCAATAAGCCATGATCCCTGTACAATCATAGCCGCCTCTTTTTGTATAAATAAATCATTCCGTGTTTTATCATCAATTAAAAATGCCTGATCCGGAAACGCACCTGCATCATACAATTCTTTCATGACATATAAGCCTTCTAAAAAACTCGGTTTTAAGTTACCCAATGCATTAAAGGGTTCCTCCACTTCACTTTTTCCACCCAGTTTCATAACAATATTTTGATATATATAGCTTCCTTCCGGTGTTGAATTATAAGCAATAGGAATGACATTATTGGCATTAAAAACTTCTACAGCAAGCAATAATTCTTCATAGGTCCTTGGAATCGCAACATTATACTTTTCAAATATATCCTTATTAACAAATAATCCTTCATAGATTATTTCAAAGGGTAATCCATAAATCCGGTCATTTACAGTAACGTACTTCCATGTATCCTCTCGAAAGCGGTCATACCACTCAGGATGTTCATTCATTAACTCCGTTAAGTCAGCTACTTTTCCTTGTTCAACGAGTATATCAAAATCCGAACCTGGCCATAAACCGAATACATCCGGCTCATTTCCTGATGCAAAATCTGTTTTTAACGTAAACAAAAAGTCTTCACCAACCATTGACTCATTGACGATTTCTACGGAATTATTCTTTTCTTCATATTTTTGTAAAACTGTTTGTAGGGGAATCGCATTAGCATCATAGCCTGCCCAACTACTTGTGAAATGGAGAGTTGTTGTATTCGATGTTTCTCCTAGCGAATTTGTATTCTCCTCTTGTTGATACTTTGATAAAACAAGTAATAAGGATACTGCTAATAAAACAAATACAATAATAATGATGACCCAATATTTTTTATTCATCATGTCATCCTTTCCTCGAATTAAACAAATTAAGATGATTCGACTGTGCGAATCATCTTAATTATAGCATAACTATTAACCTTTGACACTTCCCATAGCAATCCCTTGAATAATAAATTTCGATAAAATCAAGTATACAATAGCAACCGGAACAATGGCAATCGTAATCAAAATATAGACCTGCCCCATATCAAATCGCAAGAAATCTGCACTTCGCAATTGAGAAATCAAAATTGGTAAGGTCTTTTTTTCCTTTGATTCGATGATTAATGCCGGTAAAAAGAAGTTGTTCCAGGCAGTTACAAAAGCAAATATTCCTTGAACCGCCATGGCTGGTTTTACAAGTGGCAGAACTATTTTATTGAACGTATAGAACTCATTGGATCCATCAATTCTCGCCGCTTCAACAATCGCCACCGGTAAAATACTCTCCATGTATTGTTTCATAAAGAAAAATACGGCTGGTGCTGCAATCGTCGGAACAATCAGCGGAAAATATGTATCCATTAAATTAAAGGAATTCATCAACTGAATAAATCCTAATGTAGTGACTTGAACCGGAACCATCATAATCATAAGTATAAATGAAAAAATGGTCTTTTTGAATCTAAAATCATAGGCATGAATACCGAAAGCTGTCAGTGCCGAAAAGTAAGTTGAAAACAAAGCACTCATGGAAGAGATAAACAAACTGTTTAGGACACCTCTAACCACTGGTAAATTATCATTGGACAAAACATTACGTATATTATTAACAAATGATCCTCCCACTAAAACAGAAAACCCTTTTTGTATCTCCGGATGCGCACGCGTCGAATTTACTATTAATATGTAGAATGGAAAAAGACAAATAAAGGTAAGTACAATCAAGGTGACATATGCCATGGCTTGTCGTAAACGCAATCGTACAATCGATTCTTCTGTATAATTTCCTTGGTCTGCCATTATTTTGCACCTCCCTTATTATCTTTTAAGAGCAATTTGAACACACTAAAACTCAATATCGCGGTAATGATGAATAAAAGTACTGATACCGCTCCTGCAAGTCCAAAATTCTTACTATACAAATGTTTGTTCAAATACATAATCATTGTCATAGTACTTCGGTTAGGGCCCCCTGAACCATTGGTAAGGATTTGTGGTACATCAAACATTTGGATACCACCAATTAAGGACGTAATTATAACAAAAACTAAGATTGGCATAATCAAAGGCAATGTAATCTTGGTAAAGATCTGCCATGAATTTGCACCATCAATCTGGGCTGATTCAAACATGGCTGTATCAATCCCCATGATTGCTGCCATGAGCAAAATTGTTGTATTTCCAAACCACATGAGGAAGTTCATTAATGCAATAAGGCCTCTTGTACTGCCTTCATAGGATAAAAATCTAAAGGGCTCTGTCATTCCTAAATTCATCAAGATATCATTGATTGGGCCATTATCTGAAAAAAGGGTAAAAAACAGCATTGAAAATGCAGCTGCCATAATTAAGTTTGGCATATATATAATTGTCTTAAAAAACCCTTGAAATTTCAATTTTAATCGTAAATCTGTAAACCATGATGCTAACAATAAAGAAACGACAATTTGAGGAGCAAAACCTAAAATCCAGATATAGGCTGTATTGCCAAAATATCTAGGTAAGTCGCCTTCTGTTAAGACTTGTTTATAATTATCAAAACCTACAAAGTTAGGTCCAACATGTTCTAATCCTATTCGGTAATTTTCAAAAAAACTATTATAAAATGTTGTAATTAATGGATACAATTGAAAAACAGCAAAAACGATAAAAAACGGTGCAATGAAAAGATATCCCCACTTTGCATAACTAATTGATTTTTTCCTTTTGCTTGATGTTGCCTTAATCGCTTTCATATTTCACCTCTATATTTGTCAACGACTGCGATAAATATGGGGCACGAATCGCGCCCCATATAAAACCATCAGTTTAGTAACTCTCTTATCGTGTAAGGTTTGGATATTTTTCAATAGCTGCAGTATAGAAGTTATCTAGAGCTTCTTCCTTGGTAACTACACCATCAAAGTAATCTTTAAAAGCTTCTTGGAATTCTTCATTTAAACCTTGGTCATATTTTGAAATATTACTCATATCAATTCTTGGCGCAGCAGCTGCAAATAAAGCAATGTGATTTTGTCCACCTAAGAAATCAGATTGGAAATCACTATTTGCAAGTTCCATCATTGCTACTTCATTATTGGTATAATCTTGTGTATCTTCTGTGATTTGCTTCATTGTTGCTGCATCCGCTGTTAAGGTTCTCATGACATCTCTTACCAAGCTAACATTGTCTGTACCTTGTGCTGCACAAATCCATGTTCCACCCCAATAATAGCTTTCAGGCCCTTCAGTTACCGCCCAATCACCATAGATACCATTTCCTACTTCAAGTGCTCCACCTTCAGATTCCGGTGTTTCTAAGGAGTTACCAAGTAATGTAAAGTTGATTCCCCATGTTGAATAGAAGAAACCAAACACATCACCCTCAGGCCCTTGGTCTGCTGCCCAACCATCACTCCATAATGATGTTTGATTGTTGTAGCCATTCTCTGTATATTCTTTTGTCTGATCAACCCAACGCATGAGATTGTCATCAACAACTATTTTACCGCTATCATCAACCCAAGGTGCTACAACATTATTTGAGAATGTACGATAGGCATCGTCATAACCCGATAACATCTTATAGCCTTTTTCAGCAGCCATTTCCGCCACTTCGTCGAATTTATCCCAATCACTTAAGTAACCTTGAACGGTTTGAACATCATCAGTACCAAGAACATCTTGTGCAATTGAACGTCGATAAGCGAAAAGTCCAGGTGTTGCTTGCCATGTTACACCTTTTAATTTCCCTTCATTATCTGTTGCAATATCTTGTGTATAAGCATATTGATCCGCTATTTCTTCCCTTGTTAATCCGATGTCTTCAATAACATCTAAGGTATATTCACTGTCCACATATTTCAACGCATAGTCTGCTTCAATTAAAAAAATATCAATCGGCTCATCTGCATTTTCTTGATTGAGTAAATCTTGGTCTAATTTGTTTTGATATGCGTTATCTGCATTAGGAGTGATAACCCATTCAACTTCTACGCCGTCAGGAACAAGCCCTTTTGCTGCAAAGTAATCATTAAAACGACTTTGAAACTCTTCGTTCCATGCATATATTCTTAATACATCTCCCTCATCTTCACCATCCCCAGCACTGTCTGTATCTGCGTCTGTGTCTGTCTCACTACCTGTTGAGCTATCTGAATCGACTGTTTCTGTGCTATCCGTATTTGATGCACCTTCATTTGATTCATCACTTCCACATGCTGCCATGGCAAAAACCATTGACATAACAAGTAATAAAGTTACAACTTTCTTCCACTTTGAAATAAACATATTGCCCCTCCTTGATTAAATAGATTTATTGTTGTTTACATCTATAATTATAGGAAGGATTCATGCTATTTAAAATAGAGAAAGTTGTCTTATGGTTTACAATCTTGTTTAATTCCTTGCGCAATATATTACAACAAAATATTATACAAATTCTGTTCGACTCCCTGTTTGTGTTGAATAGATTTCAAGCCGGGATTCTATGCGCTCTTTTAGTTCCTGAACATGGGAAATAATACCGATTAAGCGACCACGTTTTTGCAAATCAACAAGGCAATTTATTGCACTATCTAGCGACTCTTGATCTAATGTTCCGAATCCTTCGTCCACAAACATGGTATCCAACTGTATTCCTCCTGTATAGGATTGAACAACATCCGAAAGGCCAAGTGCCATGGCTAAGGATGTTTTAAAGCTCTCCCCACCAGATAAGGTCTTTACATGACGCATCTTACCTGTATAGTTGTCAAACACTTGTAATTCAAGTCCACTTTGTCGATTTTTGCGTTCTAGGTCATCCGAACGGTGTAAACTATAGCGGCCAAAGGTCATTTTCGTCAGTCGCATATTGGCCGCTGTTAAAACATCTTCTAAAAAAGCCGCCAAAACATAGCGTTCGAAGGAAATTCTAAGCGGATTATTGCCTTGTGCAACTTGGGCCAAATTGCCTAAAACAGCATACTTCGCTTCTTTTTCACCAATTTGAGATTGATAACTTCCAACGAGTTCCAGAATTTTTTGGTTATGTTCATATCGATACTTCTTTTGATTAAAGGTCTCGTCAAGTTTAACCCTATCTTCTTTACGTTGATATAACCTTTTTTCATAGACTTCTATATCAACCACCTGTAATTGTTTGCTTTCTTTTTCCAACTGTTCTTTTTGTGATATTAATGCACTTTTCTCTTTCGTGTAAGCCTCAACTTGTTTTTGTTTTGCTAACACATTTTCATCTGATAGTTTTCCCAGTTCATATGCCTCAACAGATTCAAATCTTTTATTCTCTAATTGAATCATAAAATCCTTATACGCCTCACCTTCATAAGTTCGCGCATCATCTAGGCGTTTTTCATGTTCGCTGACCATGGTTATTATATTGAGACGTTTTTCCTTAACGCTATCATGCTCTTTCATCATCGATAAGACTTGCTTACGATCTTCTTCAATCCAAACAAGTAATGATTCTATCGCTTCCTCAAGCACATTTTCTTTACGATAATGTTCCGGTACTTCTTCGCATAATTGTTTAAATATGGTACTTTGCTCAATTTTTTCTTCTTGCGCTTTCATCCATTGGTCATCGACTTGCTTGTGTGTTTTCTCTAAGTCGATTTGTTCTTTTTCTAATTCATGAATTTTTTGATCATGATTTTGGGTTCTCTTAATCATCTTTTCTTGCTCTGCAAATATTAACTCCAAATCACTTTTTTTATCTTGTTCTTTTTGGATGGCATCTTCAACTTCAGCTAGATCTATATCGTTAATCTGAAGTTCTTCTGCAAAAAGACTCCGTATTTTTTCTCGTAAATTCTTTAACTGCTCTTTTTTTGTTGTACACATTTGCTCCAGTGTTTGTTGTCTATTACGTATTCGTTCATATTCCTTTTCATATGTGTTTAATTCATCTTCTGTGACAAAATCTTCCGTCGGTTTTGCTAAGTTTATATGCTCTGTTGCGCCACACACGGGACAAGGCATACCTTCTTCTAAATCTTTAGCTAACAAAGCAGCTTGGTTCATGAGAAAATGCAATCTATGCTCTTTAAAATTTCTTTCAGCAATAGTCATCTGCTGTAAATTCTCTGCATATCCTTTCTGCTCTTGTTGATATTCTTTTACCTGCTTTGCTTCTGATATAAGCCACTCTCTCGCTTGAGAATAGCTTTTAATACGGCCTGAACTTTGAGAGATAACTTCTCGAATTTCAAGCATTTTTATTTTTGCTTTGGATCCATTTTCTCTTTCTATGCTTAATCTTTTAATGTCATCTTTATTTTTAGTAAACGTTTCTTCAACTTCCCTCTTCTGTTTTTCAAGTTTATCCAATTTTTGTTGACTTGTTTCGATTGTTTCTTCAATGGATTTAAATTGTTTGACCTTGTCCATATAGGTCTGCAACTTTATTAATTCTTGTTTAGATTTTTCACGCTCGTCTTCTTTTTCATCCGATTGGAGTTTTTCTAATTTATTTTTAATAGAAACAAACTCTTTTTCAATCGACTCTTTTTCTTTATACAAGCTTTCTTTCATTTTTTCTAATTTTTCAACTTCGTTTTTACGCTGTTTCCAATAGTCTTCTACCGGAATAAGACTCGACGCTCTTTGACTGACATCAATTTGTTCTTGCAGTAATACTATATTTTCTTGATTATCTTGAAGCTTTTCTAATTGGTCTTTTATGTGTTCTAATCTCAGGAGCTTTCCATTATTTTCATTTGCTTTTTCACGTTCTTGAATAATAGCCTCGATTTCTTTCTCGAGCTTTTTGATTTCTCTTGCTAAATGTTTTGTTTCTTGACAATCTTTTTGAATAAAAACTTTTGCACGTTCTAGAATTTCATTACCATTGAGCCTTTGTTGATCTAGTAGATTTTTAAGTGTCTCATCCTCTCCATAATCGATTCTCTTTATCTCATGTTGCCGAAGTTGTTGTATCGATTTGATGTCTCCATAAAGATCTTTTGCCCGTTCATCAATATTTTGTTGAAATAAACGGTATATGCTGGTGTCAAATAGTTTACGTAAGACCTTTTCACGTTCTTGACTATCTGCAATAAGCAGTTTTTGGAATTCGCCTTGTGGAATCATCATAATCTGTCGAAACTGTTCGGCATTAATCCCAATGATTGATTCAATTTGATTATTGACGTTTATAACGCCTGTATGCACCTTACGTTGTCCCTTTGTATCGCTAATCAAGCTTGCTTCCGGTTTTTGTTCCGTATAGCCTTGTCCACGGGATTTAGGTTTTTCCTGTTTAGGAATTCGATGGATATGATAGCTTATTCCTCTAAGCTCAAATTCAAGCATCACTTCAGTCATAATATCCGGTGACGAAAATTGACTGCGTAATTGCTCCGGCGCTCTTATATTGCCACTGGTTTCACCATAAAGGGCAAAACATATGGCATCAAAAATCGTCGTTTTTCCTGATCCTGTTGGCCCGGTGATTAAAAAAAGTGTATTCCCACCTAATTTTCTAAAGTCAACAACTTCTCTTTTACTATAGGGTCCAAAGGCTTGCATTACCAATTGAATCGGTCGCATTATTCTTGCCTCTCTTTCTTTAAAACATCTTCAAACACAAGAGATACATAGTCGCGCCTTTGTTCATCAAACTCCTCACCTGAACTATTTATATAAAACTCTTCAAAGAGTTCAATCGGATTTTTTTTAGTGAATTGATCGCCTGCTGATGTTTGTTGGTCTCCATCCTTACCTTGAATGGATTCACGTTCTAAGCGAAGTGTATTCGGGTATACTTGGCGCAACTTTTCCATGGCATCAATCAACTCTCCTCGATCGGTTAATACCGCCATAATATAATCTTTTGTATTGGTTTCTAAATATACATCCGGCTGAATCAGTTGATTTAATTGGCCCTTGATACGTCGCATATCACGAAGAGGCTCAAAGCTTACTAAATCAATACTTGCCCTTCCTTTTTCATCTAAATCAATGACAGTGATTGATTTTGATTGATGGACTTCTGAAAAAGAATATTTCATCAATGAACCTGCATAACGGATATGGGGATATTTTACTTTTTGCGGTTGATGCAAGTGACCTAATGCCACATAATTAAATTCTGTAAAATAGTCAACATGTATCGTTTCCGTTCCTCCAATACTAAGGGGACGTTCTGATTCTGATGTAACTAAAGATTCTCCTCCCGCAATGTATCCGTGGGCTATGCATACTGATCGTTTATTTGGCTCTAATTCATCTTTTATGGTCTCCAGAACATGTTTCATGCCTTGGTCATGGGTTCGAATTGTATCGTCACCATATATTTCTCGTAACATTGCCGGTTCAGCATAAGGGATCGGATAAAAACAAACCTCCCCAAAGGCATCCTCTAGAACAATAGGTGTAATACGTTCTGTCATACGCCCTCGGATATATAAACCATTTTTTTGAAGCATTTGCGTAGCAAAACTTAAACGGTCGGGACTATCGTGATTGCCTGCAATTGCAATCACCTTCACCTTTAATGTAACGATAAGTTCACTTAACACTTGATCGAGCAATTCAACCGCTTCCGTCGGAGGTACCGATCGATCATACAAATCACCGGATATTATAATAACATCCGGCTTCGTTTGTTGAACATATTTAATGAACTGTTTTAAAATATGACCTTGGTCTTGTGTCATATGCACCCCATGAACTAGCTTTCCTATGTGCCAATCTCCTGTGTGTATAATTCGCATAAATGCCCCTTCCTCATCGGTTGAGTAACCGCTTTATTGTAATTATGGCCTGTTCTCTTGTGTATGGACTGTTGGGCGCAAAAGAACCGTCTGCTAAGCCACCCATAACCGCTTTGTTATTAGCCGGATCAACAACTGTGGAAACATAGTCAACAGCTTCTTCTGCCCAATCTGAAATTCCTTCTTCATCTGTAAAGCCTTGTTCTTCAGTTTCGCTCCTTGAAATTTCTAAATACTCACCTACCCGATACAGCATTGCTGCGGCTTCTTGTCGGCGAATTCCGCCATTGGGATTAAACTGATTGTTTCCGATTCCATTGACAATTCCAAGTCCAGCTGCAAGTTCAACATCCACATCGCTTGTGTCCGTAAATCCAATCTCCGAGTATCCTTCTGATTGCAAGAGTTCATTATATGTTTGTCCTGTATATTCTTGAAGCCCATATATAAGTAAACGTGTAAAATCAATACGTGTGATATCATCCGTGTAATTATCCATCAACATTTCCGGAATCAACTGCATTGCATCGGCTTCAAGCAGTTCTTCAAATGCCCAAATTGAGGGTTGATCTTCCAAATCAAAAAAGTTGACTTCATAAGTAATTGGCATTTCGTAGCCTTCCATGGTTATTCCGCTCACATCAACACGAAAGTTATCTCCCGACTCATAGCTTATTTCATTTGGATTCGGACGGAATATAATGGTTTTATCTATACCATACAAACTATTTTCTATTGTAAAAAACGATGTATTTATGGCACTAGCTGTATTACTATTTGTCTCATTATTAAATACAAAGATTTCACCGGTATCCATGTTCGTTAATTCCACTGTAACAGAATTCATCTGCGGATTATCATAATCTTCACCTAGATGAATACTCCACGGAGTTGACGTTTTTATAAATTCAATCGGCATATTTCCGGCAGCCGGCCATGCGATATATTGATAGTCAAGTGTCGTTTTTCTTGATTGGTCAAATACGTAGGTTGCTGTAAATCCATTATAACTAGAACTTACTAAGGTATCAACATAACCGAAGCCTATTTTTTGCATCGAAGGATTCAGTAACCATCGTCGATGGCCAACCACTCCAATATTATATGCATCATCATCTTGAAGATAGCCCCATAGAATGCTACTTGCAATGGTCGGAAAACCTGCCGCTAAGTTTGAGGCAGCAGAGCCTTCTTTTCCGATTTGATATGTTTCATCCGAAATCAATGATGGTTTTTCAGGATAATGGCTAATCGTGGCATTCAACATATTGACATAACTTGCATATTGAGCCACTTTATTTAGTTGGCTATCCATTTGCAGGTCCCCAGGTAGTCCGACTAACCTCCTTGCTAAATTGCTTACTCCAAGCGCACGTTGCAATTCTTCTTCTTCCACCTGTCCCACTGTATATACATATCCTACTGTTGGTTCAATAGTATATTGTGTGGATTCTTCATCATTGAATCGAAAGGGATGTTGATGGTATTTATTCAAAATCTCAATTTTTGACGGCAATAATAAATCGCCGTTTTCTTGTGCCTGAATATCCATTAAACTTATACTTGTAAATAATAAAAAAAGACTCATTATAGCATAATATTTTTTCATTAGCTTCATCCTCTATTCTTTTTTATTGTATTATAAGATATATTATACCATTATTCACAAAAAAAGTCCCTGCATACGCAGGGACTTTTCATTGAACATACTATCATCCATCTCCCTCTAGTCCTTCCATATCATACATTTCGTATAATTGTTCCATATCAATAAACTCAATATCGTCTGGTGGAGAAAATGTCGATTCATCCATTTGAAAATCATTGGTTATTTCATTTACACGATAACTTGACGTTAATTGGTCTCCAATATACACTTCTGTTTTAATCGGATACCAATACTCCGTAGATATCCACTCTTTACTTATATAATCTTCTTCACCCATATCGGTTTGAACTTCTAAATATAAAACTTCCATTCCGTCTAATGTTGTCATCTCAGCATGTCTTAGACCTTCAATATTTTCAATATAGGATTCGTCAAAGGTTGATTCAAATTCCATCTCCTCATCTTCCGGTAAAAACTCCATATCAAGATCCATGTCTGTATCATGATACATCATTCCTTGTCCTTCGATGGAATTATACATATAGGTAATGCCTTTTGATCCATCATAAATCATTAACGTTAAGCCTTGACCATCTTCTGTCTCTACACGCATACTATCTTCATATATTGTCATTTTAGTTACATAAGAGAAACCATCTGCTTGCGTTGTTGCTTCTACATATAATTGATTATTCTCCTTAACTTCAATTGATTCTAAGAGATCATAGCCTGATAGTGATGTATCTTCATTACTCTCATCTTCATTACTCTCATTATCAGTAGCATCCGTATTATCAATCTCTGCATCATCTTCAGCATCAAGGTTATCTTGCACGTCATTACCTACTTCTTCATTCATCTGAGTATCATCGACTTGATCTTCTGTTATCTCCTGATTCGACCCACATGACGTCACTAATAAACTAAATACTACTATTAAAAACATTATTTTTTTTCTCATTTTCAGTCTCCTTTCCTCTATCTCATCTATGTTTCTTTCTGCTTTTATTGTAACACAAAGGAGTTCACAGTATTATCCGACAAAATACCTAAAGCTTAGTAAGGTTAAAATCTTCGTTGACATCTCCTCTATAATCTGCTATTATCTTAGCAACCTATATCACATATATTTTTTATATGATTTTTGTGAGCTATCTATAGGCAATATAATTAGATTGAGGTGATTCTTTGAACCAAACCGCACCTATTATTGAGTTAAAAGACCTTCGAAAAACCTTTATTACAAAAGATGGTGTTGTTGAAGCATTGAATGACATTAATGTTTCCATTGCTAAAGGAGAAATATTTGGAATTATCGGACTTAGTGGCGCAGGAAAAAGTACACTCGTTCGCTGTATTAATCTTTTAGAACAACCTACATCCGGCTCTGTGATTTTTAATGGTCTAAATTTAGAAACCATGCCCAATAGCGACCTTCTTAAAGTTCGTCAATCCATGGGTATGATTTTTCAACAATTCAACTTGCTCATGCAGCGAAACACGATTGAAAACATTTGTTTTCCCATGGAGATTGCCGGCATGTCAAAAAAACAATCTCGTAAGCGAGCCTTTGAGCTCTTAGATATTGTTGGTCTAAGCGACAAGGCAAAAGCATATCCTGCTCAATTGTCCGGTGGACAAAAGCAACGTGTTGCCATTGCCAGAGCTCTCGCTACAAATCCAGAGGTATTACTATGTGATGAAGCAACAAGTGCTTTAGATCCCACAACAACAAAGTCTATACTCGGTTTACTTAAAAAAATTAACAAAGAATTGGGTATTACCGTTATTATAATTACGCATGAAATGAATGTCATTGAAGAAATATGTCATCGCGTTGCAATTATGGACCAAAGCAGAATCGTTGAAATGGGTGATGTTGAAGAGATTTTTATCAAACCAAAGTCAAAGATATCCCGCCAGCTCATCTTTTCAGACGAAACCCATATTGATACTTTTGTTGGGGAGCACAAATGCCGCATCATCTTCGACGGACGGACCTCGTTTGAACCCATTATTTCAAATATGATTCTAGAATGCAAGACCGGCGTTAACATTCTTTTTGCCGACACAAAAGATATTGACGGAAAAGCATTTGGACAAATGATTATTCAACTTCCTGACCAAGAGCGTAATCGAAACCGAATCTTTAGTTATCTTGATTCCAACAACATTCCTTATGAGGAGGTGGACGATCATGTTATTTGACCGCGTTGTATTAGAAATGTTAGGTATGGGAATTTTAGAATCTCTGTATATGACCTTTGTTTCTTCATTTATTGCTTATGCTATAGGCTTGCCAACAGGTATTTTATTAGTCATTACCGATAGCGATGGCGTTCTACCCAAACCTATGCTAAATAAAATTGTTGGATTGATCGTAAACCTGTTACGATCCGTTCCTTTTATCATCTTATTGATTTGGGTTATACCGGTCACGCGATTTATCGTCGGCACCACCATCGGTCCAACCGCCGTCATTGTGCCACTAACGATTGCTTCTGCACCTTATATTGCACGTCTTGTAGAAAGCTCCTTAAAAGAAGTGGATTCAGGAGTTATTGAAGCCGCACAATCTATGGGGGCCAATACTTGGCACATCATTTTTAAAGTGCTCATTCCTGAAGCAATGCCTTCATTACTTATGGGTGGCGCCATTGCAGTTACAACAATATTAGCTTATTCCGCTATGGCAGGTTTTGTCGGCGGGGGCGGACTCGGAGATATTGCCATCCGTTACGGCTATTATCGATATCAAACAGAACTTATGATTGTTACTGTTGTTATTCTTGTCATTATAGTCCAACTCATTCAAGAACTTGGTGCTCTATGGAAAAAACATATTGATCACAGCAATTAATAAAAGGAGGATATTACATGAAAAAAACATTTAGTATTTTAGCATTATTATCAGTATTAATTTTAGGCTTAGTTGGGTGTGGCCAAAGCGGTAACTCCGATAAGGTCATTAAAATCGGAGCAACTCCAAAGCCACATAGCGAAATTTTAGAACAGGTAAAAGAACAACTTGATTCAGACGGTTACACCTTAGAAATAGTCGAATATACCGACTATGTACAACCTAATGTAGCTCTGGATTCCGGTGATTTGGATGCAAACTTTTTCCAACACCAGCCTTACCTTGATCAATATAACGCAGAAAACGAAACCGATTTAATCTCAGCTGCAATCATTCACTATGAGCCTTTTGGTATCTACCCAGGTAAAACAAGTTCTATTGACGCCCTAGAAGACGGAGCTCAAATCGCCGTTCCAAACGATGCCACCAATGAAGCTAGAGCTTTACTGCTCCTTCAAGACCAAGGCTTAATAACACTTACTGAAGATGCCGGCTTAGACGCAACGATTAATAACATTGTTGAGAATCCTAAAAATATAGACATTCTAGAAATCGAAGCTGCTCAGCTCACGCGTTCACTACAGGATGTTGATATGGCTGTCATTAACGGTAACTACGCTATCGATGCCGGTCTAAACGTTGCAAGGGATGCACTTGCAGTTGAGGATAAAGATTCTACGGCCGCTGAAACATTCGGTAATATTATTGCCGTCAAAAACGGTAATGAAAGCTCCGAAAAAATACAAGCCTTAGTCAATGCACTTCAAAGTGAAGCCGTAAGAGAATTTATCGAAACCACTTATGAAGGAGCCGTCATTCCAAAGTTTTAATTGAACATTAAAAAGCAGGCTGGCACGGACGAATCCGTGTCAGCCTGCTTTTTTGTACACATCAAAATATATTAATCCTATTTATTCCGAATATAATAATGGGTGACTCTTGCATTACTTGTCTTTTGGGATTGCAATTCAAATCGATTTAATGAGTGAATCAAGGGTTTTAATTTTGTATGTCCATAGTTTCGAACATCAAAATCCGGATAACGCTTATTTAACCGTGTACCAACTTCTCCAAGGTATGCCCAACCTTCTTCATCTGAACAATCAGATATGATTTGGCGAATGGTACGGATTAAATCTTTGACATCTGCAAATCCATTTTTATCTTTGATTTGATTATTGTTTTTATTTGTTGTCGCCTCTGTACTTACCGGTTCTTTTGCCAATACTTCTAGATATTTGAACTTTTCACAAGCCGATATGAAGGGTTTTGGTGTTTTTCGTTCCCCCATGCCAATGACATACATAGCCGCTTCTCTAAGCCTTGATGCCAAGCGTGTAAAATCACTGTCACTCGATACAATACAAAATCCATCTACATTTCCTGAATACAATATATCCATAGCATCAATAATTAAGGATGCGTCTGTTGAATTTTTCCCTATTGTATAACCATATTGCTGAATCGGTGTAATTGAATAATCTAAAAGTATCGACTTCCATGACCCTAGATTGGGGCGAGTCCAATCCCCATATATACGTTTAATCGTCGGCGTCCCATGATTCGATATTTCATCAAAAATATATTTTATATATTTGTCGGATACATTATCCGCATCAATGAGTACTGCAATCTTTAGATCTTTTTCCGTCATAACCTCTCCTCTCGATGCTTTATTGGCCAATTTCAACCTCCACCGAATAGGCATCATTTTTATTGGTTGTACGAATACCACCATAATTAACAAGCTCATCAAACGTTATTTCATACGCTTGATCTAAATCAAGAGAATCAAACTTCATCACCATTGTTAATGGATTGGAATATGTTACGTGGGTTGGTACTTTTTCAATTTTTATACCGTTGTCATAATAGAATAGGGAATAATTCGTATTTAATATATTCGGTATCCCCAATGCAATTTCTTTGCTAAATTCCACTTTAATCGAGTCACTACCAATTGTTGTGGCCTTTTCAATGTAGGTCGCAGTAACATCACTACGATTATGTCTAAAGTTATAATCATCTACGTTATTGAAACTATTTCCAACGATATCTGTAAGTGTTCCGACAATGACAAGTTCATATCGGTCACGATCTTCAAGGGCATCATCTTCATCTAGGAAAAGCTTAACTTCTTGACTACCTTCTTTGTGATAAACTGCAATAGGACGTCCTGTATAACCTGTTTCAGTAATTCCCCAAATCTCATAATTATCCGGATCACTTGCCGATTCATGACCTAATACTCTGTCAAATTTCACAGTTATAGTATTCCCATCAACTATGCTTATTCCTCTAATGTCAAGTTCATCATCAAAATCAATATCTGCTTCGAACCCATACTCACGCTCTGTTATGGAAAACTGTTTTGTCGTATCTGTAATATGATTAATCATCAATGTGAATTCATCCCGATCAAACATGCGTTCGTCTGTTGTCAAATAAACCACATTACCACTTCCAACAACTTCTGCCTTATTAATTCGAATTGGATATTCATCGTCAAACAGTAGATAATAGCTAAAAACTTGTTCAGCTATAACTGAATTTAAAACTTTATTAAATTCTAACATAATCGTATAGTCATTTAGGGTTTCAATATCTTCTAATTCAAAGCGTTCATTTTCATCGATGTTCGATTCAAATGTCACTGCATCGCCTTTTCCGTCATTTAGTTGCACACCATAACTGCTGGTTAATCCACTATCAATGCTAAGTTTAAACATTCCTTCTTCTTCAAATGTATAATTTCGCAAATAAATCGATACACCATTATCAGAACCTGCAAGTTGATTAATCTGCATGCTTGTTGTACTGCCTTCAATGAGCAACTTAGTATCTTCATAAATGTTATAGTATCTCGCTTGGTAGGCATTGCTATTCACCGGATGTGTAAAATAAACATATATAACATTGTTACTCACTTGTTCTACTTTGCTGATTCTGAAAAAATCAGATTCTAAGTTCTCCGGACGATATCCCAAAAAATCTTTTTTCAGACTATAGTTATTACGATTTCCATACGCGTCAACAACTTCTGCAATAACAATGGTATATTTTTCTTCAATCTCTTGTTCCTCTTCGAAGCGAATACGATAGGTATTGTCTTCGCGATCACTCACAAAAGCCACCTCAAATTGCACTTCATCATCAGAAGACAAATATACTGTGATTTGTTCTTCATCAAGATCTTCAATCGCTTCATTGAAGGTCACTAAAATTGTTTCTTCATCTTCAGCAACGATTTTTTCAATCTCTGTATCGACTGTATCCTTCATTAACAATAATTTTTTTGCCTGTTCTTCACTGATAATGTCTTTCTCAATAAATGTTTCAATCATTTGCTCGCCGGTGTCTTCATGTTCGATTTGCATGGATGTATGCAAGACTTCTACAACATCCCCCCGCGTATAATTTGTGTTATCCGTTGCACGATATCGGTAGTCTTCATTAGTGACAACGCCTTTGGTGTAAGCCATGTAATAAACGCTATTCCAGTCAAAATCTTCCTCGTATTCATAGCCTAAAACAACAAGCAACATTTTAAGAAATGCTTTTTCACTTAAATATTCTTCCGGCTTAAAACTTCCATCAGTATATCCGTTGATAATACCCTCTTCGTCACAATAACCAACATATGGTGCATACCATGATGCCGAGCTAACATCATTATACTCCGTATTACTGTAGTCTGTTCTGTCAGCTAAGACATCATTCTCAACACCTAAAAAACGTACAATAAACGTAGCTGCTTCACTACGTTTAAGTTTACCCTCTAAGTTATACCCCGTTCCTGTTCCACGAAGTATCCCTAGTGTATTTAATATTTGTGCTTTTCCTTCTACGCTAACATTCGTAGCAGCAAAAGATGTTGTTAAACTTGAAACAATCAAGCTAACAAGGAGCATCAATGTAAAAAATCGTTTTATTCCATTCATCCTTATTATCCATTCCTTTCTCATTTGTCTTTATTATCCCCATTATATCACTAGTTCAAATGGTAAACAAGACAGAAAGGAATTTGTAATCGTTTTATAATACTTTAGATAGAAACTCTTTTGCTCGAGGATGTGACGGATTTGTGAAAAATTGGTCAGGTGGGCTTTGTTCCTTAATCTGTCCTTCATCCATAAACAGTATCTTGGTTGCGACTTCTCTTGCAAAACCCATTTCATGCGTTACAATAACTAATGTCATTCCACTATCCGCAAGTTTTTTAATCAACTCTAAAACTTCTCCAACCATTTCAGGGTCTAATGCTGATGTCGGTTCATCAAATAGAATGACTTTAGGATTCATTGCAAGTGCTCGAACAATCGCTATCCTCTGTTTTTGCCCTCCTGAAAGTGTTGATGGGTATACTTGTGCTTTATCCTCTAGGCCAATTGTCTTCAAAAGGTTAATAGCATGATCGCGAATTTCTTTTTTGATGGCCATTTTGCTTTTTGATATATCCTGCAATGCTTCTTTATCTTTACGAAATACATTTTTTACACGTATCAGCATATTTTTAATTTTTTTACTACGTAAATCGTGATTTGCTACATATAATGGAGCTAACATAATATTATCAAGGACCGTTTTATTATTGAACAAGTTAAACTGTTGGAAGACCATGCCCATATGTCTGCGATGAATATTGATATCGACTTTCATATCTGCAATATCAACACCTTCAAAGATAATCGATCCGGCCGTCGGATCTTCCATACAATTTAAACAACGAAGAAAGGTACTTTTCCCACTGCCTGAAGGTCCAACAATCGCTATTTTTTCGCCTTCTTCAATCGTAAGATTGATATCCTTTAAAACTTCTAAACTTCCATAATTTTTTTTAAGATTAATTACGTCGATCACTTTTTCTCAGGCTCCTTTCCATAACTTTAATTAGAAACGCTATAATCATGACGAGAGTAATATATATTAAGGCCATGACTAAGTAAGGAACCATGAACTCATAACTGTTTGTTCCAATGTAATTAAATGCAACATATAAATCGGCCGCACCAACAAAACTTACAACTGATGTCTCTTTAATCAAGGCAATGAATTCATTACCTAATGTCGGCAATATATTCTTAATTGCTTGAGGCACAACAATGGTAACCAATGTGACACTATAGCTCAAGCCAACTGCGCGACCGGCTTCCATTTGACCGGAGTCAACAGACATGATTCCACCACGCATGATTTCAGATATATATGCGCCACTGTTAAACCCAAATACCAAGACGCATACATTAAGTGAAGGAATATTTAACCCAAGAAGAGGCAATAGGACGTAATAAGCCACAAGAAGTTGAACAACAATAGGTGTTCCTCGAAACATGGCTACGTAAAACTTTCCGAGCCTTTGAAAAAAGCGCGTCATACGGCTATATCCCGGGAACACTTCAACACTGGCAATAATCGTCCCTATAATGGTACCCAAAAGAAGACCTACCACCGCAATATATACGGTGTTTTGTAGACCTTCTAATACTTTTATGTAACCATTATTGTAGTAAAATATTTCCCAAAATCGTTCAACTCTGCTACTAAAATTTCCCATAATCAACCCTTAATTTAACTCATTAATAGATTCTACAATATATCCTGCCGGTGCTTCATCAATAATAACATACTGAATATTTCCGTTGATCATATCTTGGACAGCTAAGGTTCCTGACTTATATGTTACCACATCAACATCATAACCATCAAAGCCCCAGTCAGCATCACCTTCAACATAGAATTGTCCTGTCGTTCCTTGTTGAACGCCAATCTTTGTATCGGATGAAAAACTATTTAATATTGCTGCAACATCATCTGCTGTTGTTGTTTCATCAAATGTATCATCATCTTCCATCGAAATCAATGTTTGTGCTGCGTTATAATATGGAACTGTGAAATTCACATATTCTTTTCGTTCTTCATTAATTGTAAGACCTGCCATTGCAATATCTGCTTTCCCTTCACCTACGGATAAACACACCGCATCAAAATCCATATTGCTGATGACAAGTTCTTTACCTAAATGTTCTGCAAGAAGAGCTGCAATCTCCATATCTATACCATAATAACTATCACCTTTTGTGTATTCAAAAGGCTCAAATCCGGCATTCGTCGCAACAATCAATTGCTCCTTATTTGAATCTAGCGGTGCTGACTCTACCGCCACCGGTTCACCATCTCCAAAATAGTTATTATAAATTGCATCATAGGTTCCGTCACTTTGAATTTGCTCAATAAATGCATTCACTTCATCATACAAATCCGGTTGGCTCTTATCAACCCCAAAGGCATATTCTTCCTGTGTAAGAGGAATTTGAATCACTTTTACTCTGCTGTTTTTTGCTTCTCCACTACAAGCTGCCATTGCCATCACGGCAATCGTTAATACGCTTATCAACACGATTATTTTTTTCATCTTTTTTTCTCCTTATATCATTAATCTATGCATAAATATATGTTTTATTGCATAAACTAAATAATATAATAAATTAAGCCCTTTGTCAATCGTACTTTCAGCGCTTATCTAAAAACATAATGACAAGATATGAAAGCGTTGTGGTTAAGCCGCCTAAAACCGTTCCCCAGATTAAATCAATAATTGTAATGGTAATTGGCCAATCCTTTAGTGTGGCTAAATTGGTCAAATCGTATGTTGCGTATGTAATAAATCCAAAAAAAGCTCCGTAGAATAAAGCATAGGCAACTGCACCTTTATCCATTGCCGGATATAAGGCAAAAAACATAAGTCCTATGATAAATATGACATAAAATATAACTGCAGCAATCCAATTCGGTGGCGTTCGCATAATATAGCCTAAATGTTTACTATACAAATTCTTCGCAACGACACCTAACCAAATTAAATCAATACCCATAAAAACAATAAATGTGATTATGAAATTTCGAACCATATGCATCCTCCTTCGTCATCCTGCCTGTAAATATTCTATGATTATTGTACCTCTTTTGCTCAGGATTAACAACATCTTCTAATATTTTATCACAAACGCTTCATATGGTTGAAGTTCCATTTCCGATTCTAAGACCTTTCGTTGATTGTTGGTAATGATGACATCATATTGCTCCAATTGCATAGGCATCTTATATTTAATTACTTCATCCGAAAAATTACACAATACCAGAAGATGTTCATTTTCTAAACACCGTCGATACACAAATAATTGCTCATGTCTTTCTTCTAGAAGTTCATAATCCCCATAAACAATGATCGAATGTTTTTTTCTCAGTTGGATTATTTTCTTATAATAGTGATAAACAGAATTCGGATTATTGACTTCCACTTCTGCATTAACCTCGTCTTTATTTGGATTAACCGGCAGCCATGGTTTTCCCGTTGTAAATCCACCTTGTTTATTATTACTCCACTGCATGGGTGTTCGTGCATTATCTCTACTTTTGAATCGTAGACAAGACATCATTTGATCATGTTCTAGCCTTTGATTACCGACGATTTCTTTATACGCATTGATGCTTTCAATATCTTTGAACTGATCTATTTGAGAGAATGGATAATTCGTCATTCCTAGTTCTTCACCTTGATAAATATAGGGAGTTCCTTTCATAAAATGCAAACAAGTCGCTAACATCTTTGCAGAAATCTCCCGATATTGCGGACGGTCATCACCGAATCGAGACACAGCTCTTGGTTGATCATGATTATTCCAATACAAGCTATTCCACGCGTGACCTTCAAGCTCCGTCTGCCACTTTGACATAATTCGCTTTAATTCTACTAGGGGAATTTTTTTATCTGTCCATTTTCCAATCTCCCCGCCAAACTCCACATGCTCAAATTGGAAAATCATATTCAACTCATTTGTTTCCTCGCCCGCGTATTTTTTTGCTTCTTCTGTAGTAACATTAGGAGTTTCACCTACTGTCATTAAATCATAGTGGGATAAAACTTCATCGTGCATTTCCCGCAAAAATTCATGAACCTTAGGACCATTCATAACATAGGGTGAAAAATCTCCGAATAATCCATTAATATTTTTTCCATCCGGAAGCTCTTCATCTTTAGAAATCATATTGATAACATCCATTCTAAAGCCATCAATCCCTTTATCACACCACCATCGCATCATATCATAAACCGCATGACGTACACGAGAATTTTCCCAATTCAAATCCGGCTGTTTTTTTGAAAACAAATGCAAGTAGAACATTTCTCTTGTTTCATCATATTGCCACGCAGATCCGCTAAAACACGATTCCCAATTATTGGGTTCTAGTCCGCTTTTTTTTCCTTCTCTCCAAATATAGTAATCGCGATAAGGATTATCTGTGTTCTGACGACTTTTGACAAACCATTCATGTTCATCGGATGTATGGTTAACAACTAGATCCATCATTATTTTTAAGCCTTTTTGATGGGCCTGTTCTAAAAGCATATCAAAATCATCCATGGTTCCGAATTCTTTCATAATACGTTGATAGTCCCGTATATCATAACCGTTATCATCATTAGGTGAATCATATATCGGAGACAACCAGATTACATCGACACCTAAATCAGCCAAATAATCTAAACTATGAATAATTCCTTGCAAATCTCCGATCCCATCACCGTTACTATCCATAAAGCTTCTAGGATATATCTGGTAAACCACCGCTTCTTTCCACCATGTTTCTTTATTCTTTCTCATCCTGATATCTCCTATCTCTTATTTTATAGCACCTTCTACCATACCTTGAATAATTTGTTTTTGTGCAAACAAGAAGAGTATAATAATTGGAATCATTGCCAAAAAAGCTGCTGTCAATATTAAGTCCCATTGTTTTACATAAGATCCCACAAAGCTCGTTACCGCAACCGGTAATGTCTTTATCTTGCCGTTTAACCCTAACATAAGTGACGGAAGTAAAAAGTCATTCCAAATCCATATGCCATTTAAAATAAGTACAGTCATCTGAATCGGTTTAAGAAGTGGCATAATTACATGAAAAAAAGTTTGTTCTGGTTTGCACCCATCGATTAAGGCCGCCTCTTCAAGTGAATATGGAATACTTTTTATAAATCCATGTAAAATAAATACAGACATGGATCCTCCAAAGCCTAAATATGCAAAAACGATGCCCTTATAACTTTGTAGCATACTAATCCCTGTAAACTCAGAGATTTCTCTAAAGGTCGACAATAGCGGTAGCATAACTACCTGAAAAGGTATTATCATTGCTGCGACTAAAACCAAGAAAATAATTTCTGACCATCGTGTTTTATTTCGCACCAAAACCCATGCAGCCATACTTGAAAAGAGCGTAATAGCAGTCAGAGAAACTAAAGTTATAATAACCGAACTGATAAATGAGTTCCAATAGCTAAAATTTTGATTATTAATAACATTGCTCATATTTGTCACTATTTGGGCCCACTGCGTTGGGAGACTAATCGGGCTAATAACAATCTCACTGCTTTTCTTGGCTGAATTAATAACAACAAGAACAAAGGGAAACAAAAATATTAACATAAGAACAATTGTAAAGGCTTCCATTACATTTCGTTTTATTTTTTGAGATTGCATTACATTTCCACCTCTTTCTTTTTGCTAATGACAACTTGAGTCAATGAGACAATTGCAAGAAGTACAAAAAACACAACTGCTTTTGTTTGCCCAAGTGCATATTCATTTTTTGAAATCGCTGTTTTATAAATATTTAGAGCTAAAAATTCTGTTGAAAGTATAGAAAATCCATTGAGAATTCGACTCGGTCCTCCATTTGTAATTGCCAAATTTAAGTCAAATTGCTTAAATGAGTTTACCAATGTTAAGAATATTGAAACCGTAAAGGTGTTTGCAATCATAGGGATTTTAATTCGAAACAAAGTTACAAGGCTATTAGCACCATCAACACTAGATGCTTCAAGTACATCTCTAGGAACACCTTGCAATCCAGTTACATAGATCATCATAATATACCCTGCGTATTGCCAACTACTTACGAGTATAATCGCTAAAATAGCCAAGTTTGGATTGGTCAACATGGACATACTACCTTCAATTAGGCTTGTAAACACTTTATTAAAAATGAACTGCCATACATATCCTAGCACTATACCACCGATAAGATTAGGAACAAAAAAAGCTGCACGGTAAAAATTTCTCCCTTTTATTTTCGATGTACACAGTAGCGCTAACGATAAAGCCACAAAATTAACTAGCAATATATTAATCGTGGCAAAAATAATCGTAATAATTAATGAGTACACATAATCTTGAGACGTAAACATTGTAATATAATTTTGCAAACCAATAAACTGTTCAAATTTTATGCCATTCCAATCGGTAAACGAATAAAACACACCAAAAACAAAGGGAATAATCACAGTAAATGTAAATGCAAAGAGAAGGGGAAAAAGAAACAACATATTTATAATTTGTTTGTGTTTTTTTGTCGGTAGAAAATACAATCCAACAATAATTAATAACAATCCGAATATGAGTACATATCCTCGATAAAGATTTTCACTTCCGCTAAAATTCAAAATCATAGCAAGAATGATGCCAAATACTCCGATGGCAATCATTCCAATCGAACTTATTTTTTTAAATTTTTTATCCATGAATAACTTCCTTTCATCACTATATAAAGGAAAATCTCCTAAATACTGAATATTCAATATCGTCGGAGATGTTCCTCAATGAAGTCTATTTATTTCAATGTTCCGATTGCACTTTCCATTAACTCTACAAAGCCTTCGACATCTACGTCGCCACGGGCATACGCTTCAAAAACAGGTCCTAAATCATTCATTGCAAAACCTTCAGGCATCTTAGCCCATTGCCATGAATATGTTTTGCCTTCTTGAACCCATCCCATTAAATCAACTGCTAATGGAGACACCGGTTCAATCGTCGTTGATTTAAACGGAGAAATCATACCTGCATCAATAACAAGTGCTTGTGCCCCTTCATCTGTCGTCGCTAAACTTTCAAGAAAATCTTTTGCTTCTTGAGCATTCTCTCCGCCGTTATAGACCGCCCACCATGATGGCGCATCCGCTAAGATTCCGTCCGTATCTTCTTCCATAAATGCTAATGGAGAAATTCCCATTGCAAACTCGACACCATAGTCAGGAAGAGAAGGATCAATCCAGTTTCCTTGATGTACAAACGCTGTTTTTCCTTGAGCCCACAATGCGAGTTGATCATCATATGTTCCGCTTAACAAGGTGTTTCTATCTGAATGGTCAAATAATAATTGCACAAACTCACCATATTGAGTCATACGCTCTTTGTCAATCTCACCATTTTTTAACATATCGATATATTTTGTATCACCCTGTTCCAAACCAGTTGAAAGGTATGTTCCAAAGTTATGATTTCCTGTTGACCAATACATTTGTCCCGCTTCAGCCGCCATGGATACCACAGATGTTAATCCTAATTCGTCTTTCATTGCTTCAATTTTCTGAAAGGCATCTCTATATGCATTAATATTGGTTAATCCTTCAGGATCAACCCCGGCAGCATCTAAAATATCTTTATTATATGTGAGCCCATATCCTTCAACTGCATATGGAAATCCGACAACTTTTCCATCGGGAGAAGTATATGCAACTGCTGTATCTGATGCCCATACTTCATCGCTTAAGTCTTCCATGTGTTCTTCCCATGTCAAAAATTCGCCTTCGCCTCCGAATACAAAGATGTCAGGCATGTTGCCTGCCGCAAAGTAACCTTTGATTGTTGCACCGATATCTGCTCCACCACCGATTGATTCAATAATTACTTCAACACCGGTTTTTTCTTCATATGCCTTAGCATATTTTTGTAAAGCACCATCAATCTCGATTTTACCATTTATGATTCGAATTGAAGCACTTTCACTCGAATCTGCTGCTTCTTCATTGGATGTTTCATTGGATACCCCTGAATCTGTTGATGAGTTTGCGTCATTTGTTTCTGTTTGACTACCTCCACACCCTACCAAAACAACAAGCATGGAAATCACTAATAACATTGAAATCGTTTTTTTCATGGTAATTCCTCCCTAATTTCACTTACTTTTTCATTAACTTTTGCGCATAAGTTATATCTACAACTCCGATTCTATCATTTATTATTGCATTACGCAAGTATTTTTTTGTTTATTCGCATCTTTTATGTAACTTTTTCGCAAAAGTTAATTCAGTAAAAAAAATAAAA
Source organism: Clostridiales bacterium UBA2432 (assembly GCA_002342805.1). Classification (GTDB taxonomy): domain Bacteria; phylum Bacillota; class Clostridia; order Lachnospirales; family Vallitaleaceae; genus UBA1351. The sequence continues at coordinate 44,067 of DDQW01000054.1, forward strand.
GCTTACTTAAGCTTCTATTTTTTTTACTGAATCTCTAACCTGTAAGGTTACAGGCAAAGTAATCTTCTCCGGTTTTTCTGTTTTATTTTCAATCATCGCAACTAATTTTTCAACGGCTATTTCAGCTTTTTCCCCTGTACTTTGCTTCACCGTTGTCAACTTAGGCCGTATAAAGGAGGCGACAATAGCATCATCATAGCCCGCAACAGATATATCATCAGGAATTTTAATTCCTAAATCCGAGAGAATTCCCATTGCTGAAACCGCATAATTATCCGAACAAAAGAAAAGTGCACTAACTTTGGGATGTTCTCGAATCACATCTTCAACACCTTTTTTTATTCCATCCAGTTTTTTCTCAATTTTATATTTATAGCCACAGTCCGAGGAAAGCCCTGCTGCCTTTATAGCATCTAAAAAACCCATATATCTAGCATAATCACCCCCAATATAATTATCCGAAAAAAAAGCAATCTTACGATGTCCTTCGCGAATCAAATATTGGGTCATTTCAAATGCACCTCGATAATCCTCAATACCTACATTACTATATTGATGTTCATCATTTAAAAAATACCCGTCAATAAAGACCAAGGGTTTTTTATATATATTTTTCAAAATTTGAGCACTTTCATAACTAAAACCTAGTGCAACAATTCCGTCAATATTCCAGGAAGAAACAAAACTTCGAATTTCCTCCATGTCGTCCGAACTATAAATCATCAAAAAATATCCACGTTTACGAACGCCTATCTCTAAGGCACCAATTAATTCACCCGTAAAAAAATCTTGCACTATATTATCATAAAGAACAGAATTTGTGCTCATAACAAAGCCGATTACGTTCGAATTATTTTTAGCAAGATTAATCGCCGAACGGTTGGGTACATAATTATACTCTTCGACAACTTTCTGAATTTTTTCGGCCAGCTCCGGTGATACTTCTTTTGTTTTTCCACGTATCACATTTGATACTGTTGTCGGACTAACACCTACGATACTAGCCATTTCTTTAATCGTTATCAATTGACCACCTCATTTATTTTTTCACTATTGATACCATAATTCTTCACAACTGGTTGACACGGCCATTGCTCCGGCATCTAATAGTTGTATAATTTCATCTTTTTGATTAATTAAGCCACCTGCAATAATAGGCGCCAAAAGCATGCCTGACATTCTGCGAATGACTTTTGGAATAACTCCAGGCATAATTTCAACGATATCCGGTTTATTTTCTTTGATTGTTCGAACACCCATATCAATAGATTTTGAATCTAATACAAACACACGTTGAACTGTAATAAGCTCTAAATCTTTAGCCTTTCGAATTATTGAAGCTTTTGTCGTAATAATGCCATCGGCACGAATCACTTCTTTGATGTATTCTAATCCAATGGCATCATGAGCTATCCCCTTCATTAGATCGACATGCAAACATACTATTTTTCCTGCCGATTGGATTTGTTTTACCCAATCGGCCACATTAAATATATTGCATTCTAATAAAAAAATAACATCACACGGAGATTGTATAGCTGCTGCAAGACTCTTAACATCTGAAACAGCTGCTATAATTGGATTTTCGAGAATTCGATTTACATCAATCGCTTTTTTCATCCGTCACCCTCCGCTTACTTTCATACTTTTCTTTATTTTTGACGTATATCTAACTGGTGCTCTTTAATATATTTTTCGATTGACTCGACATCTTTATCTCCACGACCGGATAAGTTTACAATAACCACCTCATCGATGTCTAATGTCGGTGCAAGCTTTATAACATGGGCAATAGCATGAGAGCTTTCAATAGCCGGAATAATCCCTTCCACTTGAGAGAGGTAGAGCAAAGCTTTTACAGCTTCTTCATCTGTGACCGACACATATTCTGCACGTCCGGTATCTTTTAAATATGCATGTTCAGGTCCAACACCCGGATAATCCAAACCGGCTGAAATCGAATACACCGGGCTAATACCACCTTTTTCATCTTGAACGAAGAAGGTATTCATTCCGTGTATAACACCTTCTTTTCCTTTTGCCATTGTCGCCGCATGCTTATCCGTATCCACACCTAATCCGGCAGCTTCTACACCGATTATTTTTACGGACTCATGGGGTAAAAAGGCGGAGAATAATCCAATCGCATTACTTCCTCCACCAACACATGCAATACAATAATCCGGCAAGCGCCCTTCTTTTTCTTGAATTTGCTCAATGGCCTCTTCTCCAATAATCTTTTGGAATTCTCGCACGATTGTGGGATATGGATGGGGCCCTACTGCTGAACCTAATAAGTAAAATGTATCTTCTACATGTTCAACCCAATAAAGAATTGCAGCATCAACTGCATCACTCAAGGTCTTCGTGCCTTCACTTACCGCTACGACTTTTGCACCAAGCAATTCCATTCGAAATACATTTAGGGCTTGACGTTCCATATCTTCTTCGCCCATGAATATTTCACATTCCATATCAAACAAGGCAGCTGCCGTTGCTGTGGCAACTCCATGTTGTCCTGCACCTGTTTCTGCAATCACTTTTTTCTTACCCATACGTTTTGCTAAAAGTATCTGTCCGATTGCATTGTTAATCTTATGCGCTCCTGTATGATTCAAATCTTCTCGTTTCAAGTAAATCTTTGCTCCACCTAAACGTTCCGTTAAATTCTTAGCAAAATACAAGGGATTCTCTCGACCCACATAATCTTTCATATAGTATTGATAATCTTCGATAAAAGACGGATCTTTAATCGCTTCATTAAACGCCGCTTCTAGTTCTTTTAACGCCGCTACCACAGGTTCCGGGACATATTGTCCACCAAATCTACCAAATTCATGTGCCATAACTAAACCTCCTACAGTTTTTTCTAATTTTACCACATCACAGTGGTAAATTCAATCTTTTCATTATAAATGTAGCCGACGACGAATCGTCTCTTTCATGTGCTCTGTAAGGTTTTTTGTCACAATCCGCAAAATAATAGCTACAGAACCACATCCAACAGCGACTATAATTGACCAGGACAATCGTATGCTATTATGAATGTTCATCGAGATTAAAGCATCAATTCCTAGGCATAAAATTGCAATCATTAAAATTACAAAGGTCGGAAAAAATCCAAATCGGCGTTTACTTTTTGATTTTTTATACATATAATATGCCGCTAACACATTCAAGTAAACCAAAATGTTCAGGGGAATGGCGTAATCAAAAAACCATGTTTGACCCCCACTTAATCTAGCCAATGAATAGGATAAGTACAAAGTCGTTACAAAGAGACCCGTGATATTTAAAAAAGCACGTAAATATCCAAATAAAAAGAAAATATAAAAGACCAAGGATATGGTTATAACTAGTACATAGCGAAGGATGGGTTCACTCACCGGGTAGAAAAATTTAATCATATACATAATAATAATGGCACTAATAAAGACAATTAAAACCGCAAAGAAGATTTGATTTTTCACTTTCAGCCGATAGTCTTGATAAATATTATATGCTTGCGGATACTTTTTAAGTATCTCTAACGTCTCATCACCTCTTAAATTAGTTTCTTCATCAAATGCATGGACATCAGGAATCGGAAACTGGCATAAGGGACAACTTCGCACTGTATCATCCACTTCAACTCCACACTTGGGGCAATAAGCCATAGAACCCCCTCCTTTCAGCAAACTAATCTTGATTTGTTTCTATTTTAACAGGAACCCCTAGTTTTCTTAGATTTCTAAAAAAATATTTTTCAATTTCTGTTGAGTTGACCGTTTTACCAAAACTAATGTAACAATGCTCTTCATAAGAACAAAGGCACATTTTTATTTTATTAACTTCACTTGGAGCCGGATAAAACTCAATTGCATCGACATAGGGTTGAATTTCTTCCGGGAGAACAACGAGTCCTAAATTAGAAACACTCGTTGTATATCCTTTTTCTCCAAATTTAACATAGATATAAGGCATAATCAAATTCTTTATATACAAAGGCAGTGCCCGAACGAACAAAATACGTTCATTTTTTACATTGCGTGTGATGTAACGATTAATATTTTTTTTCGTATAATAAATCTGCATATATCCTTTTAGATAGGCAATAATTTCTTTTAAAGAATATTCACCCATACGCAAATCAATTTCCGGCGTCAAGCTTACAAAAAAATTCTTCATCGACTCTGATGGGTATAACTGCCTTAAATCAACCGGAATATTAATCACAATACGGTCAGACAGTCTTCTTTTAGAGCCTTTCTTCACCTCTATCATATACTCTTGGATTGACTCAAAATATAGGGCAGTAATCAATTGAGTAATTGTGCATTCATATTCTTTCGACAATTCTTTCAGTTTTTTCACCGGCACTATCCCTGTCAAAAAAATATATCGCCCCTTTTCAACTAATGGGAAAGGAAAATGCATCGCTTTAGGATGATGTTCAGGCACAGGCACTTTGGGATTATAATACCTTTTAAACGCATCTTCACTTTCTTGGGGATGCGGCTTCTCATGAATATCTTTTGCACCATAAAGATGTTTACACTCTATACCTTTGTCAATATGCATATATTGAATAAGCAAGGTTTTAAAAAAACTCATAGCTCCGGTTCCGTCAGCAACACTATGGGATATCTCAAAATGAATATATTTTTTGTAATACAATACACGAAAGGGAAATGTTTTCTTTTTCCGAAATTTCAGAAACATACATGGATAGTGGGTTTCCTTTTGTATCTTAGGAACATGCCGGGCTTCTTCAAAATAATACCAAAATAGTCCGCGCTTTAGATTCACTTTATAATAAGGGAATCGATCAATTGTTCGATCTAATGCTAACTGCAATTGTTCAGGCGAAACATCTTCGCTTAATTTTGCAGATAGCCTAAACACCGTTGATCTTCGCGTTGATGCAATTGATGGATATAATTTTCCTGCATTATCCAGTTTATACCATTCTTGCTTACTCTTTTTACGCATATGCTCACTCATTTCAAATTTTTAAATTTAGCTATGATTAAAGGTCTTTCTTAAAAGTTGGATTCGGTCTTTCATAAGTTCTTGAACCACTTGACTAAACTCAAAATTATCATAGCCATGAATTCCACCTTTTATATCTTTAATCTCTACGTCGATACCTGCAGACTGAAGTTTTTGGCCGTAAACCACGCCTTCATCATGCAAACAATCATATTGCGCCACCTCAATATATGTCTTTGGAAGTTGATTGCGGACCGGATAATCCATTGGCGACAACAACGCCTCTTCTTCCTTCATAGTTCTTAAATATTTCTTCCACATCTCTTTGTTTTTTTTAGCATTCCACACCGGAGTATCTGTAAACACATCCATAGATTCACTGGTCATTCGATGATCCACAACGGGATAGAGCAATACTTGCAAACATATCTTGGGACCATTATGTTCAATCGACATATGGGAAACCAAGGATGCCAAGTAGCCTCCGGCACTGTCACCGGCAAGAGCTAGCTTTTTCATATCAATTTTCAGTTCATCTGCATGTTTTTCCACCCACATCAATGCAGAATAAGCATCTTCAACTGCCTTTGGATAACGATATCTGGGCATTAATCGATAATCAACCAAAACGACAATACATCCGGCTTCAATCGCATATCTTTCCATACGTCGACGCGTCCTTGGGGATATGGATAGCATAAACCCTCCACCATGATAATATATCATACACGGATTATGCAAAATCGTAACCGGAGGTTCATAGACATGGACTTTAATTTTCTTTCCATCTGCGCTTTCAATCTTATAGGCCGTTACTTTGACTTCCTTATGGCTATTATAGAAATGCCACCCAAGTTTGTATATGAAATTTATCCAATGTATTGCCAACCAATTGGTTGGCGTTGTGAAAAATAAGGCAGACCGAAAATCCTTATGAATATCATAAAGCTTTTTCATTGCATTCCCTCTAGCTTTCTATAAATGTATTCAATAACGACCTTTTGCAATCGTCGATAGTGCTTAAGCATGTAGTTTAGTTGGGTAATACTAAAAAACCATATAGTGAAAATCTCCCATAAGGCCACCCAAGCGCCAATATATAAGCCTTCCACTATTGTTTTTGAGAAAAAATCTACAGGAACAGCCTCTTCCAAAAAATAAGCAAACACTAACAGTAACACGCCGATGACGGTTAACATTAGTGTATTGCGAATTTGACGAACTTGTTCGCCTTTTAGTTTTCGTATTCGATAAGAAAAATAGTGCCGGAACCCCTCAATGCTACGCATTTCTTTTTTCTCATCTTTCAATTCTTGAGGTAAATGAAATGAGATCACCAAATTACGTCGTGTCCCGATTTCATAAGAACATTCCATAAGATAATCCAATAAATCGTCATCTAAATCACGATTCGTAAACGGAGAATAATCCCACTCACTATACACATCCCTATACGAATCAAGAGTTATATCCACATGATAACTCGATTCCGCTTTATTATATCGATACAACTCTTTCAGCATTTTTTCTTTCATAGTCATCACCTATAACTCTCAAAAAACTCGACGTTCTCCTCATATTATAGCATGATTTTATGATTAAATTCTATACGAACACCAACATTTTTAAGTTTGCAGGCTTTTCCGTCTGTCATCTTCGGCCAATGTTCAAGATAAATCTTCGCCTCTTCATCCAATGCAATTATTTTGAAAACAACTTTTGTTGGGAAAGCAAATCGACGCATACTCACTTCCATGGGTTCACCTGTATAAAAATGATCTGCAACTTTTTCTCCATTTAAGTAGATTTCAGCTTGGTCTCCATCATAGTCAAAAATCAGAAAATAATCTTCTAACTCTTCTGCTCCTTGGACATACTGCACATCAACTTGATATTGTTTGCTTTCTTCCTCCTCATTGATTAAGGTCATTGCAGGACGGACAATTTCATGCACAGATTGGATATTCTTTCGATAAAGACTAAATCCATCCCCTTCTTCAATCATAGAAAAACCTTTCGGCACACATTGCAAGGAGGGATAGCTTTTAAACATAAGCTCATCTTCCCCCAACAAATGTATTCCATCGTTCATCTCAACAACATTGGCCTCTGTGACAAACAAATAGTCTTTGTCCAAACGGACTTTCCAGGCATTCATTGCCTCACGACGGGACAATGTAATTAGTTTCACCTCTTCACTCGGCTGATTAAATCGATAATTGGCTTGCTGGTCACCATAAAACACATAGGCCACTTGGTCATTGTTTAACTTACAAAGCGGGGTTACTGTTGCACTTTTGAGTACGATGTTTTTGTTTGCATCGAGAACCATATTAAAGGGATAAAAATAATAATCCTCATTACGTACATGTATTTTCGAAAAAGCGATGTCTTCATGAGGCAAAGCAACCGTCAAATGAACATTATGATGACTTGCCATTTCATACCCACGTTGATAATTATTGACAAATACATATCC
>DDQW01000054.1:51737-93933 GCA_002342805.1 Clostridiales bacterium UBA2432
ATATCTCCTGTCGCCTTAGATTCTTGAAGGGACGACAGCTTCCCTTTTGGATTTGTACCACCATGATACATGTAATATCCAAGCAAGTTGACACCACTACCTAATTTAACTAAAGACATGGCTCCGATATCCTTGGCAGAAGCAATCGGTCGACGATGATGAGTTACCTGCAATCCACCTCCAAGTTCTGCTGTAAGATAGGGAAACTTGGTCATATCAAACGTTATTCCGGCTCCAAACCCAAAGTCACTTCCTATATTGTGATCATTACGCTCATGGGTGAAGATATAATTACCACTCGGCTCAATCTCAGTCAAACGTTGATCCCAAGGCGCTTCACAATAGCCTCCCATCACAGGAATCAAACCACCAGTCATAGCCCCGCCCCAGCCTGTCGCTGTATAATAGGGCACATCGAATCCGATATCTTTCGCCATCTTTGTGAGCCTCTCCATGTGCGCTTCACCAGCCTCACCTGTGAGGCCACCACAGTGACCATATTCATTCTCTATCTGAACACCGATAATCGGTCCTCCATCTTTGTGTAAAAGCCCTTCAACCTGTTCAAATATTTTTGCGTAAAAACGATGCACTTCATCAAAATAGTTGGGGTCATTGGTTCGCGGTTCAAAATCTTGTTGTAACATCCAATCCGGAAACCCTCCATTTCGAACTTCTCCGTGACACCATGGACCGATGCGCAAAAACATTTTTATATCACACGCTTGACACACTTGAACAAACTTACGTAAATCCCTGTTGCCGGCAAAGTCATATTCACCTCGAACTTCTTCATGATGAATCCAAAACGTATATGTTGAAATAACATCTAGCCCTCCGGCTTTCATCTTATATATTGATTCTTCCCAATATTCTTCAGGATATCTTGTGTAGTGAAATTCTCCCATGATCGGAAACCAAGGCCTTCCATCACGCGTTAAGTATTCTGGAGTATATCCATAATTCACCATTTTTCATCCTCCTTTCTTCCATTATCACTTACTTGACAGCTCCTGTAATTCCTTCAGCAAAGCTTTTTTGAAGCAGGAAGAAAATAACCACTGTAGGAATCGTTGATAGAACAACGCCTAACATAAGAACGCCATAATCAGTAAAATAACCTTCGGTTAAATTCGCAATAAGCATTGGCATTGTAATACTTGAATCATCTGACATAATTACTTTGGGCCAAATATAATTGTTCCATGCATTCATAAAGGTAATTGTCATTGCCGCTGCATAGGTTGATCGCATTGTCGGTATGAACATTCTAAAGAAAATTCCTATTTCCGTCAACCCATCAATACGAGAAGCTTCAATAATGTCATGGGGGAAGGAACGTGCGCTTTGCCGAAACAACATAATCAAAAACGGAGTCGATATTGTGGGTAGGATAAACCCTAATGTCGTGTTTAACAAATTCACTTTTGAAAACATAAGAAATAGAGGAATCATTGTTGCTGCAAAAGGAACCATCATCGCTAATAGGATAATCACCATGACGCGATCTTTCATCCGATCATGATAAATCTCAAAACCATAACCGGCCAAGGAACAAACAACCAATGAAATGAGCGTCAAGGTAATCGCATATTTAAATGAGTTTGTCATCGCAACTCCGACATTCTGTGCCTCGATTAATTTTCTAAAGTTTGTTATGAGTTCCGTTCCAGGAATTAGGGTCCCACGAATAACATCAACACTTTTATTGGTCGCCGCAATAACCATCCAATATAGTGGAAATACCGAGATAAAGGAAGCCACAATCAAAAAAGTATACTGCAATACACTTTTCATTTTACTCACGACGATCACCTACTTTCATTTGGACTAAAGCTAATACAGCAACTAAAATCAAAATAACATAGGATATAGCTGCCGAATATCCAAAATTGGGCACATATTTAAACGATACATTATAAATATAATGGGACATGGTAATTGTCGCATTTGCAGGCCCACCATTCGTTAAGTTCACTGATTCATCAAAAAGTTGCAACGTTCCATTTGTCGACATAATTGTTGTCAATAAAATAATCGGACGCAATAAGGGGATTGTAATCTTTCGAAAAGATTGAAAGGGAGTCGCCCCATCAATTTTTGCCGCTTCATAAACGGAATATTCAATGTTTTGCAATCCTGCAAGATAAAAAACCATATTATAGCCTGTCCATCTCCAAATCAGAGCAATCACCAAGATAATGCGTGCACTGAATGCATTCCCCAAAAAATTATAGCCTGTGTGAAAGACCCCCATGTTGATGAGGACTGTGTTGATAAATCCATCAACTGCAAATAGCGACCTGAAAATAATCGCATATGATACCAACGATGTTGCACACGGCAAAAAAATAGCTGTTCTGAAAAGACCTTTGAATTTAAGTTGCTTATTGTTTAACATCGATGCTAAAACTAAGGCTAGCGTTAGCATGATAGGTACTTGAATAATTAAGTAGAAAAAATTATTTTTTATTGATTGAATAAAAACTGTATCTTTAAACATTCGGGTGTAATTATACAAACCTGCCCATGCCATATTTTGACCAATCCCGCTTTTAAAGGAAAGGATTAAAGCACGAAACATAGGTAGAAAACTCATCAAAATAATAAGCAAAACAGCCGGTGCTAAAAACATCCACCCTGTTAAATTTTGTTTTCGCTTCAAGGTGAAAACTCTTTGATTTTCTCCCATTGAGAGACCTCCTTCGAAAAAATATAGGGGACGACAACTCCTTACGCCCCCTATGTTAATACATTTAATTATATGTAACTCTTATCTACCCATCGCAAAACTCAATGTATCTTGAGCCACTTGCAATTCACTTTGGAGATCTCCTCCATGTACGGAAGTCGTTATAGCCGTAGCGACCGCATCACGCGCTTCATAGAAATATACTCCTGTATTACTTTGGGGAATACGGCCAGCATAATCTGTAATCAGAGCAAATACTTCTTGACCACCGAAGAAGTCTGAAGGTACTGTATAAGCATCACTATCTGCTGCCGGGAGGTATGTAGACAAGGCTCCTGTCGGGAGAATTTGCTCATAGAATTCAACACTTCCACCAAATGTACGACCTAAGAAGTCTGCTGCCAATTCAGGGTTATCACTATTTGTCGTAACGGCCCAACTTGAACCACCTTGAGTTGAATAATTTGTTGCTGCGCTTAATCCTTCGAGTTTTGGTAAATTCGTGATTCCCCAGTTACCCGCTTGATCTTCTGCCGCTTGTATTGATGCCATAATCCAAGCTCCGTTAATCGTTCCGGCAACTGTTCCGTTGTTAAATGAAGCAATGTACTGATCCCAGTCATTAACTTCAATAAGAACTCCCGCTTCGACAAGTTCTAAATATTGCTCAGCTACAGTTTCAAGCACTTCATTTCCTACAATAAATGGATCTCCATTTTCATCAAAGAAACTCCCTCCAGCTGACTGAAGCATCATAACAATAACATCTGATTCACCCGCTAAACCTGAAAGTAAGGGTTTTCCCGTCTTAGCCAAAATATCCTTTCCCATTTCAAGATATTCGTCCCAAGTAATGTCTGTAAAGTCATCAAGACTATATCCGGCCTCTTCTAATACATCTGTACGATACGCTGCAATTGCAGCCCCATTATCAAACGGAACTCCGTAATTTTTCCCATCAACAGAAGAAAAACCAGCCTTTGCAGGCGCAAACTGACTAAAATCTATTCCATCCATATTGGTCAAATCAACAAACACGTCCGGAAAACTAATGACATTCTTTTGGAATGCATTATCTTGCATAAGAAAAATATCCGGCAAAGTATCGAGTTGTCCTGAGGAAGCCGCTGTTGTCAACTTTGTTTGAAGATCTTCCCAAGGTGTTTCAACAATATTTAATTTAAAATCCGGATTTTCTTGTTGATAGATTGCTTCTGCTTTTTCCATTGCGTTAATATTAAAAGCAGGATCCCAACACCATACCGTTAAAGTATTATCATCACCGCTAGCCGCCGCATCTTCACTACTTGTATCATCCGTCGCTGTTGTATCTGTTGTTGCGTCCGTCGCAGAATCCGTATTTGATGAAGAATCTGTTTCATCTCCTCCCGAACCGCCACATGCCACTAAGCTTAATACCATTACCATAATTACGAATACACTTATCACTTTTTTCATTTTGTTTCCTCCCTTTGCATTTTGTTTTTACTGTAACCCCACTATTTAGTGGATGCCTTTAGAATAATACTATAATCTAATAGCGTTTTCTTCTGAACTTCCTTCCCCGAAATAAGTTCCATTAAATTTTTCGCTGCGACTGCTCCAACTTCCTTAACATCAAAATCTAATGCTGTGATTTGAGGATTATGCGACTCTAAAAATGCACTATTATAAAAAGATGCTACCTTTACTTGGTTTGGAATCGAAACATGGTCTTCCATTAATTTATAAATAGCCCGACTACATATCAAATCATCCATGCATAAAATGCACTCCACATGGTCTTCCATCAAGGATTCAACCGCTTTTTCGACAAAGGCTTTGTTGGTCACATTACTAAAAATCAACTCTTCCTTAATTGAGAGTTCTTTATCTCGAAAAGCTTCTATATACCCTTGATAACGTTCTTGATTGACAACATGATTCTGATCACCGCAAAGTAAGCCAATTGATTGCATCCCAGAATTTAAGAGCAATGTTGTAAGTTCTTTGCACCCACTTCGATGGTTATTATCAATTTGTATAACCTTCTCATCATCCGTCGTACCTATAGCAACAAATGGAATGTTCTTCTCTTCCAGGTATTTTGCCGGAAAATCATTCACCAAGGTTCTTGTTAAAACAACACCATCAACCTTATGATTTTCAACAATACGTTGCAAAAGTGTTATATCAGTTTCTGTCGTTGTTGTTACCACGACGTCGTAATCATTGCTTGCAGCCATTTCTGTAATTCCAAGTAAACATTTTTGAAAAAACGGCGTCTCCGTCAAATTCTGATCTGCAGGCAAAACCACGCCAATGTTAAATGTTTTTGATTGCGCCAGACTTTTTGCAATAATATTCGGTCGATAATCATTTTCACGGATGTAGGCCCACACGCGCTCGCGCGTTGCTTCTCCTATCCTCCCCTTTCCGGATATGGCTCTAGAAATTGTTGTTGTTGATAATTCAAGCGCCTTCGCAATATCACTAATATTCATCTTTTTATGTGCATCCTTTTTGTAAGTACTACTCATTACATTCTCCTTTTTGCGCAATCGGTTGTTCATATTCTTAGTTTATCATCCGATGCAATTGTTGTCAATAACTAAATTATTAAATACTTATCCGCTTTTTATGTTCATTTATTCCTATTAATACCTTTCAAGGGCATTCACTTTTGCGCAACAATTGCGCAGATATTTTTTTCACTCTCTCGCATTTTATGATATGATAAATGTAGAATAACTTGTCTCAATCATTATATACCAAAACTGAGAAAGGATGAAAATTATGAAACTTTTTAATATATTAAAAAAACACATGACCGCTTTTACAAACACTGTATCTAGATATCCTGCAACAACAATCTATCTTGTCGCCATCGTTATCATACGTTTTTTTGCTATCGAAAATATTAATGGTCAAAACACTTTATACAATCAATTGTTTGCAGCTTTGATTATCGGCTTTTTCATCTCAATTTGCACTCGCAGTCTAATCGAAACGTTTTCTATACATCTATTCTTGCGACAGGTTCTTTTGTATAGTCTTAGCGTATTAGGGGCCCTTGTTTTCTATTTTTTTATCCGTCACGAGAACAATTTAGATTCTGTCGGATGGATTCGAACTGCAATACTATCTTTCGGCCTTTTAGTCGCTTTTCTTTGGATTCCTTCGGCACCGCCCAAAAGACTTTCATTTCCGAAATCTTTTATGAGCGGATTCAAAGCATTTTTTATGACACTTCTGTTCTCCGGCGTTTTATTCCTAGGCATTGCCCTCGTTATTGCCGCCATTGACAATCTGCTTTTTAATGTCGACGAAAATCTTTATATACATTTTGCTACTCTAGTTTTCATGTTCTTTGCACCCATATTCTATCTATCGCTCATACCCAATTATACCCTTGACGACGAAGCGCGTATTGAAAAGGCAACACAAGGAACGGCTTTTTTAGAAACACTGCTTTCCTATATTATCATCCCTTTGACTGCCATATTTACTTTGATTTTATTCATTTATATCATAGCAAATATTCGACGTGATTTTTGGCAGGAAAACCTTCTTGAACCTATGCTCGTCAGTTATTCAATTGTTGTTATTAGCGTTTTACTCTTAAGTCATCGTTTCAAGAATCCTTTTGCATCTTTGTTTCAAGGCATTTTCCCTAAGCTACTGATTCCGATTGTTTTATTGCAAATTATTGCATCTATCATGAAAATCAGCAGTCAAGGCATCACACATGGTCGTTATTTCGTAATCCTATATGGCATATTTGCCCTTGCAACAGGAATAATTTTTAGCTTTTTTGCCAAAAAACATCTTGGCTTCATCGCTGTACTTTTTATATTCTCCGCACTTATTTCTACACTACCACCACTAGATGCTTTTAGCGTAAGTCGACGCCATCAAATCGAATTACTTGAAGAGACCCTTACTCAATATAATATGCTTAACAATGGGCAAGTACTTCCCAATCCTTCATTACCTGATGAAACAAAATCAAAAATCACACAGCTTACCTCCTATCTTCATCGCATGAATTATATCAAGGACATCGCTTGGATTCCTGAAGATTTTAACTATTATCAAGATTTTGAATCCGTCTTTGGTTTTAACGAATACGACGTATTCCCAAGAGATCCTATGAATAAGGGTTTTCAATACTCAAACACTCGAGACACCGAGGATGCGATTGCAATTGATGGCTATAGTCATCTTGTAACTATGCCTATTTCCTATTTTTCAAATGACGATTTCCCTGTTGCCAGTGTAAGCTTTGAAGTCAACGACCTTTCATATAGCATTTCCTGGGAAGTCAATGAAAACTTAGGCCAATTCACTTTAAGTAATAGTAATGACGAATCCCTTCTCATTCTTGAAACCACTAACTATGACAGCACTTTCTATGAGGCAGAAAATACGCAGGCAAAATTAAAGGTGATCCCAAATTATATGAATCTGTATTTTGAACACGATACATTAGAATCTTTAAATGGTGATGTTTATATACTTATTCAATTGAAATAAGTATGGTTTGAGCACCAATAATATGATAAACTAATAAAAACTATAAATAGGAGCTACTTATGTTAAAATACAAATCATTTTACCTTACCTTTATTCTTATTATTACAAGCCTCTTCATATTCACTTTGGCAGTAAATGCAACCGGCAATGAACCTTCTATTGGTTCAGAATCAGCTGTTCTTATCGATGGAGATACAGGACAAGTTCTTTATCAAAAAAATGCCCATAATTCCATGTATCCGGCTAGTATCACAAAACTTATGACTGCTTTGCTTGCAATCGAATCATTAAACCCTGAGGATACAATCACTTTTTCAGAAGAAGCGATTGACCGTGTTGATTCCGGCGGAAGCCGAATCGGTATACATCCCGGCGAAGAACTCACAGTGAACGATGCACTTCACGGTTTATTGCTTATGTCTGCCAATGAAATCGCTAATGGATTAGCCGAGGAAACCAGTCAAAGTATTGATACCTTTATCAATGATATGAATTCGCGAGCCAAAGAATTAGGAGCTCTAAACACCAACTTCACAAATCCCCACGGTCTTTTTAACGAAGAACATCAAACAACAGCTTACGACATGGCCCTTATTACTCGAGAAATCATCCGACACCCATACTTTCTTGAAATTATGGGACATAGCACCTATGAAATTCCTGTCACAAACAAATCTGACGAAACACGTTTGCTATATCAACAGCACAAAATGCTAAATACGAAAAATGATCTTACGATTTATCGTGAAGATGTCATTGCCGGAAAAGTCGGATATACTCGCCAATCCAAAAACACTTTAGTAACTGTTTCTAAAAAAGGATCACGTACCCTTATCGCTGTAATTTTACGCGCTGAGGCAAACGACCTATACTCTGACACTGCAAGCCTTTTAGATTATGGATTCGGAGAATATAAACAAGTCGTTCTATCCGCTGCTGATTTTGTTAATACCCAACCCATTCAGGATAATGGAATCTCCATCGGTAGTATGGAATTGGCATTAGCTAATGATGTGAACTTATGTATACCCATTAATGCAGAGCAAGAACACCTCATATATTCACTCGATTTACCAGTCTTATCCGAACATACTTTGTCATCTCATGATTGGTTCGGTAATGTCACCTTATCTATTGGGACAGCAGAACTCATGACCTTACCACTTCAAATCAAATCCATCGTATACGATGCCGAGAAGTCGATTGATAACAGTACTTCGGAAATCACAAGCCCCATCGACCCTGTTTCATCAGAAGAAAATAACGAAAAAAATCCTTGGAAATTACTAATATCATTCATTTTCATTGGCGTCATCGGTATTATTGGATTCGTTTTCAAGATTATATAATGTCTTATAAAGCCAAAAAAGGTGTTGCACTCGATTAAAAATCGAATACAACACCTTTATCTATTTTTCTTAATTACCAATAACTTCTTCTCCAACAACATGCATCTTAATCATGTTTGTTGATCCCTGGTGTCCTGCCGGTATTCCTGCTGCAAGAATGATGTGATCACCTTCATTAATCAATTCTGTTGCAACTGCTTCTTTTATAACATTCTCAAAAAATTCTTTTTGATCTCCGATAAATTTATTTAAAATCGGATGAATTCCCCATGACAAATTGAGCTGTCGTTGCATTGTTTCGTCTAAGGTACTTGCAATAATAGTACACGCGGGTCTAAAGCTTGAAATCATCCGCACTGCCGATCCGGTCTTTGTTGGAACTACGATAGCCTTTGCATCCAACTTTGCCGCAGCGATTACTGCTACTTCACTAATGGCATTCGTAACATTTTTGTCTATGACTTTCCAAGCACCTTCATCAAGTTTCGATTGATAATCGATGTCTTGTTCCGTTTCTTCGATAACCGTTGTCATCATGCGAAGAGTCTCTACCGGATATTTTCCTGCTGCTGTCTCACCGGATAGCATAACAACACTTGTTCCATCATAAATTGCATTGGCAACATCAGATACTTCTGCACGAGTCGGCATTGGATTATCTGTCATGCTTTCAAGCATTTGCGTAGCTACGATAACCGGTTTCGAACTACTGTAACATTTTTTGATCATTTTTTTCTGAACAACAGGTACTGAACGAATCGGCAACTCAATTCCTAAGTCTCCACGAGCAATCATAATACTGTCTGATGCTTCAATTATTTCATCAATATTTTTGATTGCTTCTCCGTTTTCTATTTTTGCAATCAACTTTACCTCTTCTCGACCTTTCGCTTTTAAAATGTCTCGAACAGTCTGGATATCCGTCGCACTACTTACAAATGAAAGGGCAAGAAAATCGATTCCTTGATCAACTGCAAATTCAATATCAGCTTGGTCTCTTTCCGTCATGAAGGGTAGCCCTGTCGAACATCCCGGCACATTAACACCTTTACGGCTACTTAATACACCTCCGGCAAGGATCTCACAAACAATATCGGTTCCTTCAATTGCCTTAACAACTAGATTAATACGTCCATCATCAATATAAATATTTTGTCCAACGTTTACATTTTTATATAGCTCTTTAAATGTCAAGGAAATTTTTTGTGCATCACCTTCAAGATCTTCCACAACAAGACGTAGCGTCTCTCCATTAACAAGCTTTATTTTTTCCTTAAGAACACCGATACGAATTTCTGGGCCCTTCGTATCTGCAATTAAAGGAATTGGCTTATTCAGTTTTTTTCTAGCCGCTTGCATCGTTCGAATTCTGTGTCCATGTACTTCATGATTTTCATGGGAGAAATTAAATCGTGCTGCATCCATTCCGTTTTTAATCATCTCTTCATAGATACCTTCAGTTGCAGGTCCCATTGTACATATGATTTTTGTTTTTCTCATATTCATCTCCTTGTTTGTTCTATTCCCTAAAGTTACTAGCTCTCTTATAACAACTAATTTTTCTCAGCATTACTTATTATATAGAAATATGTCTACTTTCGCAACTTTTTTATCGAACATCGCTGATTTGCACATATTTGCAGGGAGATGATTTGCTTTCATTATTCATATAGCACTGCTGGGTCATTGATTATGATTTCGTACTCACCAACATAGGCTTCTTGAACTTGTAACACCTCGGTAAAGTAGCTTAAGGGAACAAAACTTCGATCATTAACAATAACCGGCTCGGAATCTAATTCTATTGGCATCATTTTTGCAAAGGTATACTGATTCACACCAATTTGAAATTCACTAAAGTTTCCAACAGATACCTTTCGCGTATCATTATGCCACTGTACTTCATAATCCAGAGCTTCTGCTATGGCTCTTATTGGCACCATAATAAGGCCTTCTTCAGTTTCAAACGCTGGTGGTCCATCAATAACACCACCTTGAACAACAATGTCCATTTCATTAATTGCCTTTTCACGGTCTAAAACAATAATTTTACTTGGATTTGTTTGTGCCGGTATGCTCTTTGTTGAAATATCATAAAAAACAATAAGTTGTCTTCCAGATAAGATTTTTGTAAAGGGATTACCTTGCTCATCCACAATTTCTGTTTCCGAAAGATCATTTAACTTCAGCATATTGTCGTCACTGATAAATTCATCATTAAATCGATCGATTTTCATCTGAGAATCTTGGTCTCCGATATGTACAACTTTTGCCGGATATTGAGGTGGATAAATCATAAGCATGGGTGCATCTGCAACGTAATATCCCGTCACTTCTTGACCTAGCTCTATTTGATCTTCGCCAATAAAATATGTAGTTTCTGTAATCACTAAATTCGCAATAGCACCTTCTTCATTCTCCACCAAGACAAGTTCCATCTTCCCATCAGAACCGTGTGGCTGAATCTCTTGCACAATTCCGGTAAAGGTTCCGAAGTAAGAATGCGCTTGACTCTCCTCAACCGCTGACACTACTGCCATTTGGCCAACAACTAAAACTATTGCTAATATCCATCCAACTATTTTTTTACTAAACATAACTTCATCTCCTATTCATGTTTTATAATTTACTTTCTCCCTTTTGACGCGTGTCGATATTGAAATGTTCCAAAAAAAGAATGCAACCGATTTTTATAATCTTTTGCATTCCCTCCAATCTGCTATACGTATATGGGTCTATTTAATATTCTTTTCATAAAAATCTTTTCCATCCTCAATAAGTATTGGTAAAAAGCGGATCATAATAGGAATAAGGGTAGCCACAAAAACCATTGAGCTAATAACAAGAACCGGTATTTTCTTTTTCCGCGAAATGCATGTTCCCATAATCACCCCTATGGCGGCCATACAAAGTTTAATCAATGCCAAATCTGTCCAATCCGATTGCTTCATGTAAGTATCTGCGGTGTCGGTTACCTGTTCAAAAAATTGTTCACATAATTTCATATTAAAACCTCCTTCTTCCTCCATTCGATGTTTTGATTACCAAACCCACCATATATATATTATAACATATTATACATATAAATAAATACAGAAAAAATGAAGAATACTTGCTAGCAACACAAATAGATGCCATACGAAGTGATGGTACTTAAACCAATCAAAAACATAAAACAAAACACCGATACTATATCCTAGACCTCCCGCAAATAACAATATAAATCCTTGCACATGAAGATTATCCAAAATCGCTCCTGCAAAAAAAATAATTGTCCATCCCAAAATTAAATAAATAGCAACATGAATTTTCACAAATTTCTCAATCCAAATGGATTTAAAAACAACCCCAAGTATAGCTAAACTCCACTGAATACTACATGCAATCACACCTTTACTTCCTCCCACAACCAAAAGACAAAAGGGTGTATATGTTCCTGCAATAAGCAAATATACCGAGGCATGATCCATTCGCTCAAAAATATCTTTTACCTTACCTCTAGGAAAAGCATGATACAACATTGAATTCGTGTATAAAACGATAAGTGAAATTGAATAAATCAACATACTCATTGTATATAAACCTTGTCCGATGTACGTGCTCTTTATCATTAAAAGAACAAGCGCCACTACACCTAGAAGCATGCCTATACCATGTGTGACTGCGTGTGCAACTTCTTCACCAAGTTCAAAATATTTGCGAACGTCTCTTTTTATTAATCTCATTCTACCCTCCAAGCCCATTTTATCTATTTAATCATAATATTTATTCTATCAAAACTATTATATGTTTTCATAAAAAATAGTTCAAGTCATTTTATATATTGTTCGCAATTTAATTGAGCTTGATTTTTATTTTCAAGTATGTTATTCTTTATACAAGGAAAAAAACACATTTAACGAAAGAAGGTATATGAATGAATATTTATGATTTTACCGTCAAAGACGGAGATGGGAATGATGTGTCACTCAGGGATTATGAAGGCAAGGTCCTTCTTATAGTAAACACTGCAACTGAGTGTGGCTTTACACCCCAATATGATTACTTACAAGATTTATATGAAAAATACGCTGATGATGACTTTATTGTCCTTGACTTTCCTTGCAACCAATTCGGACATCAGGCTCCAGGATCCCATGATCAAATCTTTGAATTTTGCAGCCAGCGTTTTGGAATCACCTTTCCGATTTTTGATAAAATTGAGGTCAACGGCGACGATGCACATCCACTTTTTTCATATTTAAAGTCTGAAAAAGGATTTAATGGATTCGATGAATTTAATGAACTCACTCCCACATTAATTGATATGTATGAAAAAAAAGATCCCAATTATGCCAGTAATCCGGATATAAAATGGAATTTCACAAAGTTTTTGGTTGATCGTAGCGGAAATGTTGTCAAACGTTTTGAACCAACCGATCCTCAAGAAGACGTGGAAAACCATTGTCATGAATTAATTATGGAATAATTTTTTAATAATATTTTTCAAATACTACTTGCTTTTTTTTAGCATCTGTATTATTATAATAGTATAGTTTGTCATCATTTCTTGGCCCAAAGCCACTTATGACAAACTATACCCTTATTAATTATTTATACTCCCCTCATCAAAAAGACCGTTTTTTTAAACGGTCTTTTTACTTTCTTGCATACGAAGTTCATCTTTTTTATACGATCTATAGGCAATCCAAATCAGAACTAACATGATCGGAACAAGCATATATGTCCAGGTACTTCCTGTAAATAATGCATGTAAATAATTTCGAAACAAATTTCCACCATCTAAAAACGACGTGATGTTTCCATTAAAGTTCGTTATACGAATCTCACTTTCTAAGGTAATCTTCGTAAAAAATCCTGATAAGGCTGTCGCAAAATATAAATGTCCAATGATAATTGGAATATAACTTATGACCGACCGAAAAATGTTCCCTCGCATTGCTATAACAATAAAGGCACCTGCCGGAATAAGGTTGGGAAGATCACCTACAGGAATAAAATCGACACCAGGTAAAATAAGCGATAATATTACTGCCATTGGCATTACCAAGATACCTGTGGCAATAGTCGCCGGATTTCCAATGACAACGGCAAGATCCATCCCTATTCTTGCATCATGCATCGTTGGGAATTTTGTCAAAATATATTTTTTTGTCTCTTCTGAAATAGGCATCAATCCTTCACCCAATATTCCTGCCATTCTCGGCAGAAGAAAAACGACAGCCATAACACTAATGCCTAAGTTCGCCGTTTCTTTAAAATCATAGTCAGCAGCAATTCCGAGCCCGGTCCCTATAATCAATCCGATAAACATTGGATCTCCAAAAAATCCAAAACGTTCACGAATATGTTCTGGATTACCGTTAATTTTTTTAATCACCGGAATTCTACTAAGTATCCAATCCATGGCAAGGGCATACGGATAATAGCAAACTCCTGTTAGCGTTGTAATGGCTATTCCCGGTATTTTAGTCATCTCCTCTGCACGCGGCGCACTCCAATCTCCAAATTTCAGCACCAAAATCATACTTAGAATCGCCGAAAATCCTGACATCCATAAATTTCCACTGGTATAAAAAACCATTTGCCCTACAAAAATAAAGTGCCAAAAATTCCAAACATCAATATTTATGGTATTTGTCCACTTAAATATTAACATAAGTGCATTAATAAGAATAAATAGGATGATGAGTATCGGAACCAACCGAAACGTCCAAGCAGCTGCTGCAAGTGGTGGCCATCCCACATCAAGAATCGCCCGCTCTTGTCCACTCTTTTCTGCAATGATTTCAATCACCGGTCCCATCTTCGCCACAAAAGCGTCAAAAACCATAAATATTCCAAAAAATCCAATCCCCAAGGTCAAACTGTGTTTTAAGGCATCGAGAAATTTCATTTTGACAATCATACAAATAATCAACATAAGTATAGGCAACATTACGTACACCTCGAAGCTTAAAACATAATTCATTGCATTTATAACGTAATTCATGAAATCCTCCTTGTCAAATAGCTTGAGTTTGATTATACACCTTCTAGCTAGCTTCAAGTCAACACATATTTAATATATATTTTTTCCATTTGACTATCCTCACAAAAAGCATTAGAATGTATGTGCCACCCCCAAATAAAAGACAGGAGTTATTATGATTAAAGAAAATAGCATCTATGATTATCACATCCATTCCATATATTCAGACGGTAGTGACACCCCAAAAGAAATCATCCAAAAAGCTAAAAAACGGGGGCTCGACACGCTAGCCTTAACCGATCACGATACCATCGACGGATTAAAGGAAGCAAGTGCTGAAGCTATTCGATTAAATATAAATTTTATAAACGGAATCGAATTAAGCACGCGTTACGATGACCATCGACTTATTCATATTTTAGGTTTAGGCATCGATATAGTCCATCCGGATTTTCAAGCAAGATATATAAGCTTTAAAAAAGACCGGGAAGACGCCTTGCCAATAGTAATTGAAGAACTCCAAAAAAAGGGAATTCCTATACAGATGGACGATCTCGACCAATATCGAACCGGTCATTATCTCGACCGACAGACTGTAGCAAAGTGGCTTGTCAAAAACAAGTATGCTTCATCAATTCCTCGCGCATGGATTGATATCCTCGATGATATTGCTTACATGCCCAATGAACTCATCAACGTTCGCGACGCTTTTGAAATGATTCATGCCGGTAAGGGAAAAACATTCATTGCTCACATTCATAAACCTATTGGACTCTATGGATATTCAGACCAAGAAGCTTTCCTGAGATTACAGCAATTAAAGCTAGAAGGTCTAGACGGTATCGAAGCATTCTACCCGACTTACACGGAAAAGGATAAGAATCTCATACAAAAAGCTGTATCAGAACTCGGTCTATTACAATCCGGTGGTTCAGATTACCACGGCAAAAACCGTCCTGAGGTTCACTTAGGTCAAATACTTTAATATAATTTAACGGAGGACACACCATGTCAAATGCATCCTTTTATTCTAAACTTAATAAAGATCAAAAGTATATACTCATCTGTTGTTTTTTTGTTTTTGCCGTCAACGGTCTTTACGCCATGATTTTAGGTTCACTGCTTCCTTTAATCAGTAACGAATACAACTTAAACAACACTGTCAGTGGCGGGTTAATCTCTGCACACCAAGCTGGAAATCTAATTGCCGGTTTTATCGCCGGTATACTTCCTGTTTATCTGGGTCGAAAAAGAGCAATTATTTTCTTATGTAGTTTTGTCGTCATGGGTTTTTTCATTATGATGATTACCGGAAATCCGGTTCTGCTTCTTTTAGGCTTTTTATTTACCGGACTAAGTCGTGGAAGTATTTCAAATTTTAACAATACTTTGGTAAACGAAGTATCAAATAGCAGTCCGGCTGCATTAAGTTTTTTACATAGCATTTTTGCAGTAGGCGCTTTATTGGCTCCCTTTTTAGTCATTCTATCCACAAATATCGGGGGAAATAAGGGTTGGCGCATTGCTACAGGAGTGATTATTCTTCTCGCTATCATATCCATGCTTTTATTTTCGCAAATGAACATTGACGATGAAGCC
Source organism: Clostridiales bacterium UBA2432 (assembly GCA_002342805.1). Lineage (GTDB taxonomy): Bacteria > Bacillota > Clostridia > Lachnospirales > Vallitaleaceae > UBA1351. The sequence goes on from DDQW01000054.1 coordinate 67,864, forward strand.
AAGAAAAAACAAAAAGCACTATCCTATGTTTTTTTAAAGGACAAGTACTTTTGGGTAGGAACAAGTATACTATTTTTCTATCTTTGTACTGAAGCAGCCATTACCGGTTGGCTCGTCAAGTATTTTGTCGACTCACAAATCATGACGACACAATATGCACAGATGTTAAATTCACTGCTTTGGGTTGTTATCCTTGCCGGACGTTTAACAACCACCTTCATTGGTGATCGTATTTCAAAAGAACTTATTCTTGTCTCAACAAGCATTGGAACCGTTGTATTTTATACACTCCTTTTGTCCACTCAAAATCTTGGACTCATTACTTTTGCAATTATGGGACTGGGCTTTTCCATGGCCGGTATTTACCCAACGACCGTCGCCACCGTTGGTAACACCATCAAAGTATACCCTATGGCAATGGGAGTACTTCTCATGTTGGGTGGTGTCGGCGCTATAGCTATGCCGATTATAACCGGGGCCTTATCCGATTACTTTGGCATATTAGCCGGAATGAGTGCCATTGTTGTTGCTATTGCACTTATGATTCTATTTGTCATCATCAACATTGTTCACAAAAGAAATTCTCTCCAACGCGGAAGCTCTGTTTGACCTTGCCTATACCCTAACTGATAACAATCGGCCAACCTCTTATGGTTGGTCTCTTTGTTTGATATAGGCATCGTTTCCGGATATACAAGATATGCTTTACCCTCATCTTCTAATTGTTCTAGTTCATCGAGTGTTCGATTGTAATGTATGTGGCGAGTTAACATCGCTTCAACCACTTCAGGATATTTCCGATAATAGGATTTGATGAGTCCCTTGAATTTTACAGGCTCTTTGCGATATCCTTTCTCACGCGTTAAGACAACAAAAAACTTATTATATCCATCTTCCTTGGCGATATCTAGCGGGATTCCTCCACTAATCCCACCATCAACATATATGTTCCCATTATATTCTGTCGGTGGCATAAAAAATGGCATTGAGGATGATGCACGAACAATTTTCATTAAATCTCTGAGCTCTTGCATATCCTCTTTTTTAAAATATTCCATTTTTCCAAGCTCACGATTAAACGCCCCTATTCTAAGCTTTGCTGAATTCCTTTTAAACATATCAAAGTCAAAGGGTAGTGCAGCATTTGGATGCGGTGTTTGTTCATAAATATACTCCGCTCTAAAAAAGCCTTCACCTTTCAAAAAACATTTCCATCCTCCAAAATTAGGGTCTAGGACCGTATCTACAAAAGATTTTTTTGTGCGCTCAATATCCCTCGATAAATAATTGACTGTATGACTTGATCCTGCTGAAATCCCCGTGACATAATCAAAGTACAACTTATTTTCTAAAAGCGTCGTTACAAATCCTGCTGTATAACTTGCACGCATGCCTCCACCTTCTAATATAAGTGCCGTGTCTTTTATATTATTTTTTAACGTTTCTTTTACTTCCATTTTAATTGTTCTCCCTCACTTCATAAATTATATCTATGTATTAGGTGCAAAATCATACGTTAATTTTATCATAAATCACTAATAATAGTATGCTTTTAATCAAATTTTAAAATTCTATAAACAAGTGATTAATAGCTGATAAAAACATCGTTAAATATACATATAAAAGGCCATTTTACAATTAATCTGTGTTAGAATAGCTTAAGGAGATGAAAACTATGCAAATGAAAAAGCCAAAAATAAATCCAAAAATTTTATACATTGTTATTATGATATCAACCTTCTTTTTACTAAACACCGTTATTATGCCGGCAATGATGAACACGCAATTCGAAGAAGTTGACTATGGAACATTTCTAAACACTCTCGAATCCGGACAAATTGATAAGGTTCAAATCGAAGGTGGTTATGTCTATTATTCATTAACAGATTCCGAAAATTTATCCTATAAAACAGTGCAATTTGAAGATCCGGGTCTTGTTGAACGTTTACGTCAAGCGAATATTGAATTCGGTAAGGTTGCAGAAAAGGAAATGTCCCCACTCATGGGCTTCCTATTATCTTGGATCCTTCCCTTTGCTCTTCTGTTCTTTGTCTATCGTTATATCGGTAAAAAATTAATGAAGGGTATGGGCCAATCCATGGGCAGTCCGATGCAATTTGGGAAAAGTAACGCCAAAATCTATCAAGATTCTGAGAATCGTGTTAAATTTGATGATGTTGCCGGTGAAGATGAAGCTAAAGACTCTCTAACCGAAATCGTTGATTATTTGAACAATCCTGAAAAATATGCAAGTATTGGTGCGAACATGCCAAAAGGCGCTCTTTTAGTCGGACCTCCCGGAACCGGTAAAACATTGCTTGCTAAAGCAGTTGCCGGCGAAGCCGGTGTTCCTTTTTTCTCAATATCCGGTTCTGAATTTGTTGAAATGTTTGTGGGTGTTGGTGCTTCGAAAGTCAGAGACCTATTTAAACAAGCCAACGAAAAAGCGCCTTGTATTGTTTTTATTGATGAGATTGATACCATTGGTAAAAAAAGGGATAGCAACGGTCTTTCAGGAAATGATGAACGTGAGCAGACACTAAACCAACTTCTTGCCGAAATGGATGGATTTGATTCATCAAAAGGTGTTGTTATCTTAGCTGCAACAAATCGTCCCGAAACTTTAGATCCAGCCTTACTTCGACCGGGACGTTTTGACCGAAGAATTCCTGTAGAACTTCCTGACCTAAAAGGACGCGATTCTATTTTACGCGTCCACGGCAAAAAAGTGAAAATAGGTGATGATGTCGATTATAATAAACTTGCTCGATTATCACCCGGTGCTTCTGGCGCAGAACTTGCCAATATTATTAACGAAGGTGCTATTCGCGCAGTACAAAACGGTCGAAAATTTGTCACTCAAGCCGACTTGGAAGAAAGCATCGAGATTGTTATTGCCGGACATCAAAAGAAAAATAAAATCTTGTCCTCAAAAGAAAAACGTATTGTTGCTTATCATGAAGTGGGTCACGCACTTGTGGCTGCCTTACAAACACAAAGTGCACCGGTTACAAAAATCACTATTATTCCTCGTACTTCAGGTGCACTTGGATACACTATGCAAGTCGATGAAGATGAAAAAAATCTTATATCAAAAGAAGAAATCGAAAATAAAATTGCAACATATACCGGTGGTCGTGTCGCTGAAAAGCTTATTTTTAATTCAATTACTTCTGGGGCTGCCAATGACATTGAGCAAGCCACAAAACTGGCACGTAAGATGATTACTCGCTTTGGTATGGATGATGGTTTTGGAATGGTTGCTTTTGAAACCGTATCGAATCAATATCTTGGTGGCGATTCTTCCCTTGCGTGTTCACCAACAACCTCTTCAAAAATTGACGATTTAGTCATAAAAGCGGTTCAAACACAATATGCTAAAGCAGAACAACTGTTAAAAGATCATATAGACAAGCTTCATGAAATATCAAACTATCTTTATGAGAAAGAAACAATTACCGGTGAAGAGTTCATGGAAATCTTAAACACTCAAACCGATGTTGCCTAATCCTTATACAAATAAAAAGAGCTTGTGCGCTAGTATATTTTCTTACTATCGCAAAAGCTCTTTTTTTACATGGACTTTAGCCTTATGGACGCCATAAGGTTATGTCCATAACATACCCGTCATATTCATTAGAATAGCCATATCCATAAGCTCCCGATTCATCTTCAAAAAACCAGATATCCATCATATACAAACCATCGCTTGTCTCAAAAGTTAATATTCCATCTGTGTACCAAGCCGGAATGGCTACATATTCACCTTCTTCTCCCTCAAGCTCTTCTGTTATTCCTATACTGGTTACTTGTCCATTCTCTGTGTAAACGTCAAATTCAATATAGGATTCGTAGGTCATCTCATCTCCTGAATATTCTTCTAAATATCCTTGCCACTGACCTTCAATTACTTCTACCGGCAATATACTTGCATCCCATAAACCGTCATCCCCTCCATAGTATTCTTCATCCTCAGGGACATCTATGGGATTCGAATTATCTTCTATAAGCTGATCTTGAACATACTGATCTATATCCATATCATATTCGGTTTCGATTTGATCGGTTATATCTTCAATGATATTTTCAGCCCCCCCCCAATCTTCAGAGTCAAAATCTCCTTCGATTCCTAATTCATCTGTTATTTTTTCTGTCACTGAATCTTGGACTTTTTTTGTGATCTCATCTTTCTTCGAAAGCAATAATAAAACCCCTGCAATTGTGATCAAAATAAAAATCCCAAGAATTGAAAAAACAATAATCAAGACTTTCTTTGTGCCCGATCCTGATTTTCTTGGTACATGTTGTTGTGGTGGTAGTGGTTGTTGTTGCGGTGCCGATTGTTGAGCAGGTTGTATCCTTTCGTTTGGTGGAGTTTTATCCACGACCCTTGTACCACAGTTCTCGCAAAAGACCGCATCTTGATCTAACGGATTCCCACAATTTGCACAAAATTTGTTCATAGCTTCACGCCCCTTTCTAAGCTTATTATATCACCCTATTTAAGAGAATACTATATAGATTTATAGGTCTCTAAAAAACTATGCTTCTCTCCATTTTTCCGATATCCTTGCACCGTGTTCATATTGACATTGTGAGTGGCATTAAAAATATTCATCTCAACATATGGATTATCTTTTTGAAGCTTTTGGATGAGTCGCTTCATTTCTCCACGTTTTGATCCACCACCTTGCCCATCAAGCACACAATTTTCTGTAAATCGACACGCACATTGGATAAATTTCAAATCATTGAGTTTCATCCACTCTTTTATGGTATCTTCACGTATTAGATACATGGGACGAATCAGCTCCATACCTTCAAAATTCAAACTATGAAGTTTAGGCATCATGGTCTTAATCTCAGCTCCATAAAACATGCTCATTAAGGTTGTCTCAATGACATCATCAAAGTGATGCCCCAGAGCTATTTTATTACACCCCAAATCTTGTGCATATTTATACAAGTGCCCTCGGCGCATTTTCGCACACATATAGCATGGATTATCATCCATATCTGCTACTGCTTCAAAAATTGTAGAATCAAAAATTTGAATTGGAATTTCTAACATCTTTGCATTGTCTTCAATCCTCTTTCGGTTAATTAGGTTATAACCGGGATCCATCACAATATATTCTACATCAAAGGGAAATATCGAGTATTTATGAATGAGTTGCATGCATTTTGCTAGAAGCATAGAGTCTTTTCCACCAGAAATACATACAGCTATTTTATCGCCTTCTTCGATTAATTCATAGTTTTTAATTCCTTTTACAAACTTTGACCATATTGTTTTTTTAAATGTCTTACTAATGCTTCGTTCGACTTCACTTGCTCTATTCATGATTAAAACTCCTCAATTCTTTATCAAATATTTCTTTAAATGCGTCTAGCTCGTCACGGGTTGTTAAATGGCTTAAACTAATTCGCAAGGTTGATCTAGCTCCTTTTTTATCCTTTGTCAATGCATATACGGCTCTTGATGGGGCATATGGGGATGAACATGCCGATTTTGTTGATAGAAAAAATCCTTTTTCCGCCAATTGATTCTTCATCTCTTCTGCTTTTATATCTATCAGCGTAATATTTGTAATGAAAGGAATACTTGCTTGTGTGGAATTTATACGTACCTGATTATAGTTTTCAAAAAAATCAATTAATTCCTTTCTCAAGCTTTCAACATAAGTATAATTTGCTTCACGTTTTGTTTCAAGCAAGGACAGGGCCCTTGCAAGTGAGTCAATCAAACTAAGTGACGGTGTACCGCTTCGATAGGGTGATATACTCAATCCACCATGATGAAGGGGCTCAATAATAACCGATTCCTTAAGGACTAGACAAGCAATTCCATTCAATCCATAAATTTTATGTCCTGAAAAAGTGTAACTATCCACATATTCCAGATGAATCGGAACTTTACCCACAGCCTGTGTTCCATCAATGTGAACAAGTGCATCAGAATGCTCTTTAATATATTTTGAAAGCATATGTATATCTTGCAAAATTCCTACTTCACTGTCCACTTCACACAAGGCAACAAGAAGAGTATCTTCTCGAAGCAATGATTGAAAATGCTCAAAATCTATTTTCCCTGTAGGATCTAGCTGCACATAATCAATCTCAAACCCTTGTTTTTCTAATTCACCGATTGGACCAAGTGTTGAAGAATGCTCTAAAAAACTAGTGATTATATGTTTTTTTCTTGCACCATGTTCTGCGGCTATTCCTTTGATAGCAAGGTTATTTGACTCTGTTCCTGATGACGTAAAGATCATCTCGTTGGGTTTAATCTTCAAAACTCTTGCTATTCTATTTTTCGCATCTTCAAGCATATCTTTTGCTGGTTTTGCTAAAGGATTATTTGAATTCGGGTTCATCGGAAATCGATGCTCACATTCAACAAATCCTTGAATCACTTCTTCACACGCTGGCGTATTCGCAGCATAATCTAAATAAATCATATTATTTCCTTTCATATTTTAAGTTCATCTCACATTTTACCTCATGAAGACAACATAAGTAACTATACTTTTATAAAAAACACATGTATAATACAACTAATCTATTAGAAACGGAGCAGACGATGATAAAAAAAATTAACACTACCCCTGAATTCAAACGTCGAATTTGGATGACTATTATTGGTGTATTAACCACGGGTTTTTCCGTTGGAATGTTTAATTTTTCCACTTTTGGTATGGATCCATTCCAAGTCTTTGCCCATGGAATATCCTATCATTTACCTCTAGGATTTGGGACATTCTATACATTGCTAAACCTCTTAATGCTTATTTTTATTTTTGCTATTGACCGTTCAAAAATCGGTCTTGGCACCTTAATCAACATTTTTCTGTTAGGATACATGGTTCAATTCTCTTCATGGCTTTTCACAACGCTTATTCCTAGCCCGACATTATTCAATCGAAGCCTATTGTTGCTTATTGGTCTAACCCTTCTGTGTTTTGGGTCAGCCCTCTATTTCACTGCAGAAATGGGCGTATCAACCTATGATGCTGTTGCACTCATAATGACCGAAAAAAAAGTCGCAAAATTTCAATATTGCAGAATCGGAACAGATTTATTTTGTACGGTCACCGGCTTTGTACTTGGCGCAACTGTCGGTATCGGAACCCTTATAACAGCTTTTTTTATGGGACCTATTATTGCCTTCTTCAATATAAAAATTGCCATACCTTTGCGATATGGCAAACATGCACATATTGAATAATTATTTTTTCTTGGATTTACAATACTCAGCCATTACAGCATTCATTTCATTGAGCTGTAATGGTTTTCCCCATATATATCCTTGAATATAGTCACATCGATAGTTATCTAAAAGGCTCACTTGTTGCATGTGTTCGACCCCTTCTGCAACAACTCGATAATTCATATCATGGGCCATCTTCACTATATTTCCGACCATTTTTAACTTCACAGAATCGGATTCAATACTATCAATAAATGTTTTATCGATTTTTAATATGTCTACCGGTAACTTTTGCAAATAATTCAAGGATGAATATCCCGTACCAAAATCATCAAGAGCAATTCGTATTCCCATACTTCTTAAAATATGTAGAACATCTAATATTTTTTGCGTCGGTTTCATAAAAATGGATTCTGTAATCTCAAATTCTAATTCTTTACCTTCGATGTCATACTCTTGCATAACATCCTTGACCATTTTAAGAAAATAAGGTTCTTTTAGTTGCAATGGAGATATATTGATGCTTAAGCTACCTTCCTGACAATTATAGGATTTTTTTATATCGACAATTCGTTGACAGGCAGCTCGCAATACCCATTCTCCAAGCTCATGAATAAAATCACATTCCTCTGCTTCTTCAATAAACTTCAGCGGAGACACTTGCCCAAAAACAGGAGATTCCCACCGTGCCAACACTTCAAATCCACGAATCCGTTTTGGATCAATCTCAAATTGGGGCTGATACATAACATACAACTCTCCGTTCGCAATAGAATTTTTAAGTGCTGTAGAAAATCGTATTTTTTCTTTAAGCATATTTTCCATTCCTTGGTCAAAGAACATAAGCCCATGCTTTTTTTCTCGTTTCGCAGTCATTAATGCCGTCTCTGCATATTGAAAAATTTTATTATAGTCTGTCGTATCATTTGGATAGAGGGTCGCACCCACACTCGAATTTATAGCAAAGGTCAAATCACCCAGCAAGAGTGAACTTTTAATGACTTCTTGAAGCTTTCTTGCATAGGCTTCCAGTCTTTCTCTATCATTTGTATGTTGAACAAAGAGTATAAACTCATCACCACCAAATCGTCCAAAAAAATCGTCCTTTTCTATGTTTTCTTTCAATCGGTTAGCCATTAATTTTAATACCTGATCACCAATTCTATGTCCATAACGATTGTTGATTAACTTAAAATCATCGATATCAAATATGAGGACTGCAAATCCTTGTTCAGGTATTGCATTGCCACGGATAAGTTTTTCCATGTGATTAAAGACCATATTGCGATTGGGGATATTGGTTGTGCTATCATAGTATGTTAATGCATTGAGTTGTTCTTGATGTTCCATTAATCGCGTGTAAATATTCATATATGCATTTTTTTGCTTTTCTATTTCTTCATACTTTTCTTCGATTTTTAAATGAAAGGAGTAAATCGTTATGACAATAGCAATTGTACTTATGGATATAACAATTCCCGGAAGAATCGACAGATTTTGAACCACTATGAATCGAATAAAAAGCATAACCGTCTGAACGCCATTAACTGCTATGGCTGCACGAGCACCCATTCTAGGCAACCGAGCAACGATAAAGACTGAACTAATCACTTGTATTTGTGCAATTAAGCCTTGAATGTGCACCATTCTAAGGCTGGCCTGAAGAAACATGATGAATATATATACTAATAAAAAAACTAAAATTAATATATGATCCATACGTTTATTTTCTTTTTCTATGTTGAACAAATATGATCTAAACAAACGTTCCATCAAGGTGTTATTCATGATTTTCTCCTCTTGCTATAGTAGGTATATTATAGCGCGTTCTGAACAAAAGCTCAACCAAAAAAGGGGGATTGCATCCCTTGATTTATTAATTAATGCAGTCACCCTTTGTCTTTAAACACACTATTTTTTATTCTTCTGTCGTTTGATTAATAGCCGCGATGTGACATGAGTCACAACCGCTAATGGAACGATATAAATTGCTAATCCATGAATGAACTGTAATATGTCATATATTGTTCTTGATATACTCCAAATATAATTAATAATAAGACCTGAAACGATGCTAAATAAATAGTAGACAAGAATAATTTGTGTTGATATTTTTGCAACCTTTACGAGAGGTTTCCCTTTTAGATTAAAATTATTTTTAATCATTTGTTGTATGAGCCGTTTGTTCTTTGAAAAAACAAATACAATGAAAGGAACAAGGACCGTTGATATCCCTAATAAAGGATGAATAGTGTAAAAAAATGAATGGCTCGTTCTAAACCAACCCGCAACAAAGGTTAATAAATATAAGGTCAAAAAACTAAAATGCCATTTTAAAAAATCATTTCTAAAAATCTTTTCCACAATAATCCCCCTCCTTTTTTCAATTAAATCTCAGGCTAGTCAACAATACGTCCAACTTTCGGTACACGCTCTAGGTTTTTTACACCGTGAGGTGATTCGTTTTTAATGGCCTCCGTTAAATCCCGACCTGCTTGGAATCCATTATGCGCGCCTTCCTTCCAAAATGAGGAGTCTGACACATCATAAATCTCACCATCAACGGCAACATATGCCGGATTACCATTGGTTCCGTCATACATCTCTAACTCTTCTAACGTTAAGGTAAGTTCTTCTGTTTCACTTTCAGTAGATGTTTCACTCGGTGTTTCATCAGATGTTCCACATGCTGCAAATATAAAAACAAATAAAAATAATGCGATTAATAATTGATTACTTTTTCTCATATGATAAACCTCCTGCTCACAATCAAAACTCGAAATAAATATTTTCACTAATAGTATATGCATATTATATCATAGATGATAATAATTCTCAATTATGATTTATGACATTATTTTCTTGCGATACACACTTGGAGAGATGCCTTTATATTGCTTAAACACTCGGCCAAAATGCGTCTGACTTTCAAATCCCACCTCCCTGGAAATCTCAGATATAGGCCGGTTTTCTTGTGCCAATTTTTTTTCTGCTTCAAGAATACGAACTTGGTTTATATATTCTTTTAAGTTAAACCCTGTTGTCTTCTTGAAATTTCGGCTTAAATAATAGGAACTAAAGTAAAATTGTTTTGCTAAGGACTCTAATGACATTACCTCACCATAATGCTCATTAATGTATTGAACGACTTGGCTAATACGGGTAAACATTGGATCTTCCACTTCTAACTTTGGTTCCTTTTTTTCGTCGATTTCCTTTTGGGTGTCATTGATAAAAATAAGTACTTCCATAATCTTTAACATGATCCGTTGCCTATTGTCTATTGGGTTGTCCCGATACCAGTTATAAATAGTAAACATCATTTCTCGCAAGGCACTTTGTTTAGTGATATCCAAGCTAATGACCGGATGGTTTGTAACAAATCCTTCAAACCAGTCATAAGTACCAAAACCTGAAGCAAATCGTTTAAGTTCCTCTTCCTCAATATTTATCAATAAGCGTTCGTGTTCTGGGCGCCCGGAGGAAATTGTTCGATGAATGACTGATGGCTCAATTAAGACAAGCATTCCTTTTTTTACATGGTATGTGGTATTATGAATAAAATAATATCGTTCTCCTTCAAGTAAATAATATATTTCGTAGCTTTTATGGACATGGGGACGAATCATACTCTGGGTAACATGTCCTTTTTTTGTATATTCGACAAGAACCGAACTTTGATTATCAACGTAATCATAACGTTTCATTTTATTCCCTTTCTTTTTGCAAAAAATGTAGAAAAAAGCCTAATTATAGCAATTTATGTTGTTGTTTTCGATATAATTTAATTATATGATATTTATATACAAAAGAAAAGTAAATAAAGTAACTATTTATTATAATTACAAGGAGGATTTATATGATTCGTACAGACAAGACTGTATCTGATCTTCAGATTGCATATATTGGTGGCGGTTCAAAAGGCTGGGCTTGGGGACTTATGAGCGACCTTGCCACTGAAAAACAATTAAGTGGACAGATGCGTTTATATGATATCGATCAAGACGCCGCAAAAGCTAATGAAACCATAGGTAATCAATTAACAGCATCCGATGACACTCTGGCAAAGTGGAAATATACAATGGAAACTAGCCTACAAGAGGCTTTAACCGGCGCTGATTTTGTTATTATATCCATACTTCCGGGTACCTTTGACCACATGGAAATTGACGTCCATCACCCTGAAAAATATGGAATCTATCAATCAGTCGGTGATACTGCAGGTCCTGGTGGCTTAATGCGCGCCCTAAGAACAATTCCCATGTTTGAAACAATTGCTAAGGCAATCAAAGACTATTGTCCAGATGCTTGGGTACTAAACTATACTAACCCTATGACCATTTGTACACGTACATTATATAAAGTATTTCCTGAAATCAAGGCTTTTGGTAATTGCCATGAAGTATTCGGTACTCAAAAACTTTTAGTTGAAGCACTTGCTGATATCAAAGGTATCGAAGATGTTGCCCGGGAAGACATTAAAGTCTCTGTAACAGGTATTAATCACTTCACCTGGCTAACAGCTGCTTCCTATAAAGATATGGACCTTTACCCGATCTATAAGGAATTTGCTGAAAAATATTACGAGAGTGGTTTTGAAGGTAAGAAAAGCGGCAACTGGCTCAATGACTTCTTCTCCAGTGCTCAACGAATTAAGTTTGATCTCTTTTTACGCTATGGTTATATTGCTGCCGCTGGAGATCGACATCTCGCTGAGTTTTGTCCAAGTAAATGGTATCTTAAAGATCTTGAAACCATTAAATCTTGGAAATTCAGTTTAACACCTGTTTCTTGGCGTAAAGAAAACGAGCAAGAGCGTATCAATAAATCCAAGCAACTCGTTAGTGGCGAAAGCGCTTTTGAAATCAAAGAAACCGGAGAAGAAGGCGTACTTCAAATGAAGGCTCTTCTCGGATTGGGTGATTTAGTTACCAATGTAAACTTACCAAACCAAGGTCAAGTACCTTACCTTCCTTCTAACGCAGTTGTTGAAAGCAATGCACTCATTCGCCACAATAGCATTTCATCTATTAGCGGTGGAACATTAAATCCGGCGGTCACTTCAATGATTGCAAAACATTCTGCTAATCAAGAAATGATTGTTGAGGCCGGCTTAACCGGAAATCGAGACCTTGCTTTTCAAGCTTTCTTAAACGATCCTTTAGTTAACTTATCTTTAGAGGATGCCAAAGAATGTTTTGATTACATGTATGAGCATGTTTCATCTGTCGATTAATATGTATACGCTTTGCTTTTAAGAATAAAAAAAACAGGAAGACAACGATTATGTCTTCCTGTTTTTTTATTTTTTATTCTTGGTCAAATTGTTCTTCTACAGCATCTTCCTTTTGATCCAATTTTTCTAAGACAGCTGTTAAAAAACTTAATGCCAATCCTTGTCCCCAACCTTGAATCCAATCTTTTGTAATTAATTGATAGCCTTCGCTATCCCGCATAACCGCGGTTCCACCGGATACATTGATGACTCTGCCATCCTCTGTAATGCTTTCTTGAATGCCCTTTAAGGCTTTATTCACATATTTGATGTGTAATGGATTTCCGTTATCCAGCATCGCGGCAGCAATACCACAAGATGCCGAAATCTCTTCATAGGAGGATTCATCATTAATAATCGTTCTCCATAGTCCCTTATCTGTCTGGTACAGTTTAAGTGCTGCCAGCTGATCACGGACGGCACACTGAACATCCATACATTTGGGATATAAGTACCACTCCGGAAGTCTTTTTAAGACTTGTGACATCGTATATGCGGCCCATGCATTTGCCCGTCCCCAATAAAAACCGGACATATGATCCTGATTAATATTGTTATATCCATGGTACCATAATCCATCCACATCATCCATGAGATACTTTATATGCCAGTAGTATTGGTTTAGTGCATCATTGATTAACTCTTGATTATTGGTCATGATGCCTACACGTAGCAAGAAAAATCCTGCCATAAATAAGGTATCCGCCCATGCTTGCTCAGGAAAATCATTATTGGCAGAAACAGTATGTTGTAAAACATGATCGCCAAAACGTAAAGCATCATTTCTCAAATAATCCACTTTACTTTGAATAATATCCTTGTAACGTTGATCTCCCGTCGCCTCATATAAGGTAATCAAGGCATGTCCCATGGCACAGGTGTTTACTGTCCAAACCGGCGTTCCCAGATCAATATATTCATCAAACCAAGCTTTTAATCGGTCTAGATAGGATTGTTTTTTTGTGATCTCATAGGCTCTTGCCACGCCGTAAAAAGCTACGCCACATGGCCAATCCCATTCCATATCCATCTGAAAAGTTTTATCTACAATGGCATCAATTTGTTTTAATATATGTTGTCGGTCTGCTTCTAACTTCATTTTCAATTCTCCTCACTTTATTTTTTTTACGAATTTAACTTACGAATAATTGTATCAAAAGGTTCAAGTTCAAAGACTTCAAGACCTTGACTTGTTTTTACCCTTGTCTTTTGGGGTTTGTCACTATTATTAATTGTGACTAATATTTGACTTTCAGGATAATAGGCACATTCTGTATAAAGATTATCTGTCAAGTAGGCATCTTCATCCCATTCTCCACTTGCCAGTCGAATACTATTTAGCAACATGCGTGTGTTTTCCAACGTATGTCTAAAGGATGGCATATAGATTCCCTTACCTTGTCCAAATTTGTTGATTGTATATTGTAATTGATCCTCTTCTGATTTTACTACTTGTGCCTGTCCATCGGTTAAATAAATATTATCTTTTGTTTTAATACTAGCACCTGTCGGAATTAATCCTTCAATGGATTCTTCTTCAAATTGCCATTTACCGTGACTGACATAGTCTCCTAAATCCGGATACACACCTAAAACATGACCCATTCTAAAATAGTTGTCATATCCACTAAGAGCCGATGGTTCGTTAACTCCAATAAAGACACCGCCATTATAGGTCCACTCTGTCAATGTTTCCACAAGAGCATCATCTCTCCAATGTTCTCCACCACTCCATGCTGAACCGGCATAACCCGCATTAATAATAACATCAACATCATGAATCATACCCTTTTTAATATCGTTAAAGTCGATAAATCTAACATCAACCGGAAGACCGGATAAGGCTTCATTAATGTGAATCAAATCATGTATATCTGTTTCATGAAAGTGCCCGGATAATGTCCATGAACGTTCTTTCCCCCAACTGTGCAAGACAGCAACTTTCGCTTTTATTGTATAAGGTTTTCCGGCTTGATGAAGATCCTTAATACTTCTGAATTCATCGGATATCTTTTCAATATAGTCACAAAAATCCGGATAAGATTCTACAAGATGTAAATATCCTCCTAAACCAATACGGTCAATTTTTTCTCTTAATAAGGCACGTCGAATATTAATCCAATAGTTTTTAGCATCTAGGGTCGGATTCCCACCTTCCATAAAGGTTGGCTTTCCCCCCAGTCCTACCGGGAATAGATATGGATGTAAACGAATTTCATGAGTTTGAACATCAACGCCTGCGCAAAGTCTCGATTCGAATCCGGAGAAGACACATTTAATCATTCCGTCAAAGCCAAATTCTTTAAATCGGTCATTATACGGTTCAGTTCCTACCCAACTATCATCGTAAAACATATAGGCTGCTTTGTCATAGTCATGTACCATATCAATAAGTTTTTTACCGAAATCAATGACAAAATCATTAATAAATTCAATCCAATCACTTTTTCGCTTTGTCGATGGCATATGACTAACGTGGAATTTACCCCCATTGACAAAATCTTCTGCACACATGGTATATCCATATTTTTTTTCAAAAAGCTCTAATGCACGAACACTCACTGTAAAATCATAAGATCCCCAGTCTGTAAATCGGTGGCGATTTTTCAAATCATTTCCCCAGATCCAAACAAAATTGTAGAACATAGATGTAAAACGTACAACCGTAGTTTCCGGATGTTCTTTACACCAACGCTCCATCCAGTCTAATAGATATGCCTGTGTCTCAGGATACATGGGATCGATTTGCATAAGATGTTCTTGATCCCAGTTATTCGTTGTATGATTATACATGGAAATCTCTTCCCAAACTCTATATGCCATAAAACTGACAGTATATCGATGCCACGGTATGGCATTTTCAATGGTAACTTCTCCTTTTTTTGAATCATAGGTCCATTGCAGCCTATCTACTTCTTCATTGGTTGTTCTGTCGTAGACTTGCCAATAGTTTAATGCTTCAGGCGTATCATTGACTTTGAATTGTTCTTCAAAGAAAGTATCCATCAGACGAATTTGAATATGATTTTCTGTCGCCAGAATAGGATCTGTAATCAAAAAGCACTGTTGTAACTTATCTAGATTCTTCTTTGCCCATGCATTATGATTTCGTATAATACAAATTGTCGAATAGATGCCATATCCTGCATTGATAATTTCATCTGATAGCTGAGTTCCGTCACTATCACGAATCACATCTGCTCCCCATTTTTTTGCGAGTTCCAATGTTAGATTTTCATAACCAGCTTCCCCGGGAAGTGTAAAACTTCCAGAATTCTTCTTTAACATATAAATCCTCCTCTTGCTTTCATTAATTTATATAGTTCATTATTCTGAATATGATTTTCATGAACGAGTATCAGCATAATATTACGATCTTGCTTTGAATACATAAAATCCCGTTTCCATTGATAAAAATGGGGACCATCTCCGATATTTCGTACATATCCCATAAGTTCTTTTAAGATCCACACTGTTTGTCGAATATCCGTCAAACACTCATTATCATAGAATCCCAACCATTTATCATGCTCACTGGCACTTAGCTTTTCATAAGCTTGTTCATAAAATTCTGCCGCTTGACCAAGTCCGTAAAAAGCTTCTTGATATGCCTTTTCCATATATTTTTCATATGCCTGGCAAAAACGATTGGCACCCTGAAAGCACTTTGCATAAATGTGTCCATGAAGTTTAACACTATCTTCAAATAATTGTCGAGCATGAGGGGTTAATAGAAGGCGATTTTGTTCACACAAATTTTCAAAAGCTGTGTAAGTATCCACACCTTTTTGAGTAATTTGTTTATATTCCCTTATTTGACCTGCAAGCGTTTTCTCTTTTGAGGCCCACCCAAAGGATTTGGCCGCCCTCTCTTGACCTGACCACCACCCGGATGCTAAAATCCGTGTATTGTGATTAATATACTGTTCGCCAATGTGCTCATCTTCATGTTTTCCAAAGGAAATAGCTGATGCGGCATATTGCCTCAAGCTATCAGCAATTATAGGAGCCGCCGATTTGCCATAATATCTTCGACTATACTCGAATCGATGTTGGTCAATATCAATTGTTCCATACTTCCAAAAATATGCAATAAAGTCTAGATAGTAGGTATGAGGTTTAATATTCGATGCATTAATCATCCAATAGGTATTTCCATCCTTTGCTAAAATATTTTCTAACTCACCTTTAAAAAACTCCGGCGAATTCGTCGCCATAGTAATATGATTGGCTCCCTGTAGGTCATAAAAAGAGACATGATAGTAAATACCTTGTTGGCCCATTCCCTTTATCGGCTCTGAGTTGACACGTGGATTATGTAGGTCCTGACGTCTTGAAACCATCTTACCGTATCCATTATCTGCCCATACCTTTATGACATCCTCCGGAATCTCCAACCATCCGTCGCGATATAACTCCATTGTCTCTCCGTACAGATTGACACAGCATTTACCTTCTGACTGTTCGCTTTTGACCAATTCATACTGTTCTTTGATTAAGCGACTTAAGAGTTGTCCACGTTCTTTATCACTAGCATATCTAGGATCATTTACCCAAAACGGACAATCGCCCTGACCTCGAAAGCCTAAACTCCATACGACCTTCATGTCTTTTTGCAGCAAAATAGCCTCTTTCCAAAGTTGGCGAAAAAGGTCCGGATGTTCATCAAAGGAAGGATTTAAATCAGGAAAGGCCCTAGAAAACATTTGGCCTCCAAGAGGTTCTGCATGATGCTGAGAAATCCATAAGCCCATATCCGAGGCAAGTTGTCGATACTGTGCTGAACTTTTATCCGTTCCGGGAATTGTTATATTGCCTCCGCATCGAAGCAATGCCTCAAAAACCATTTCCCACGGATAATCTTCATCACCATTCACCTTCCATGGTTTAATTAGCACTTCATCATTAATAAACCATCCTCGAAAATCTACTTTGTAGTCCGGATTTTGGTATGGTTGAATGGGAATTAAAACCGATTCCGTTTTATGAAATTTTTGGTCATTCCAAAACCAAAAAGGTGTAATCTTTAGAAAGTGTTGGCTGATAAATAGAAGGGCATATGTGAATCCTAATGCATCACTTGCTTTGATTTGCATTTCCATCTGCTCCGAAAATACTATAACATAGCCTTCTTCGCTAATGTTATCATCAAGAATAAGACGAATGGTTGATGAAGCTCCATCCGTCTTATGAAGAACAAATTGTATGTCTCGATACATTCGTTTTATACTACGCAAAATAACTTTATCGTCAAGATCTGTTATGATGCGCGTGTTACTGGTTAAAATAAAGGCTTGTTTTTTCATAATCTAATCCTTTTTTATCTACTCAACAAAAGTTCTTAAACGAGCTTCTTGTTCTATTCTAATAAAAAAAGATGCAAAAAAACAGTCAAAAAAGTGTGTATCTTGTTGATTTTAATATGTTTTTACATAAATTTATCTAGTCAATCCCTTTTCCCGAATCATTGACATCTAAAATTTCCGATGGATAGGGTTCAAAAATTGTCTGTTGTTTAAGGTATTTTTCGTCAAAGCGAATAACCCATGCATGAATAATAGCAATCGGAACACTAAAAGGTACTTTTTTCATGTGATATTTTTCTAAAGTATCTAAAAAGTATGCCTTCTCACTAGCTGATAAATCTTTTTTAAAATATCCAAATAGGTGCATGAGCATATTAATATTCGTACCGCGTCGTAAGGGTTTTTCTAAACTTCGTCTTAATAAATCTGCATAAGAATTAATGACATCCTTCACTTTTTTATTCTCATGATTCGCAACAATTTTCCCTAGTTCTCTTTGACGCATTTGATGATATGCCATCAGCAAGTATTTATTCTTGCTATGAAAATCAATGAGTGCCTTCATAGTATTCTTTTCAAGGACCTCATCAAAGGCCATCAAGGTATATATCTGTGTTAAAAAATGTTCACGAATATTATAATTCATCAAACGTCCTTCATCTTCAATCGGATATCCTTGGTAATTCTCCAAAATAACACGACCAAAAAAACCTGTTGTTTTATCTCCTGTTGAAGGTGCTTTCCCAAAGGTTTTATAGGTCTTAACATCTTTGATTCCACATGATGGCGAACGACTTTTAAGAATAAACCCATGAATATTTCGCTCTTTTAATTGACTGACATATTCTTTGGAATAGGCTTCCATTTTTTCCGTTACATCGACCCCTGTCTGGGACGATACAAGAAGTTCAGTATCTTTTGGTTTAATGATGCGTATTGCTTCTCTTGGTACAGGAAGCCCTATTTCTACTTCCGGGCAAGCCATGACAAAGTCAACATAATCTTCTAATTTTTTTATGAATATACTACTTGTTTGACTTCCATCATAGCGACAATGTCCATGTTCAATACATTTACTTAAAAATACTAAGGGTTTTCTTTTCAACTTGCATTCTCCTTTAACTGATCCTTAAGTTTGGTTAAGACCATCTCTGTTGCTGCAATCGTTGCATTATTTCTTGCTAGGAAAACATCTCCACGGCCAACCCAATCCTGACCTTGATATTCAAACAAAGTATGAATTGTTGTTTCTAATATATGAATATCTTCCTCGATATCTCCTGTTAGTCCTGCCATGGTAAATCGATATGTTTTATCGAATTGATCCTTATAAATGTCTTCATAAATGTCAAAATGATTCATTTGAAACCTCCTCTGTTAATAGATAGGATAATGCCACTGCGCCTTCTCCTGCGCTGACAGCAATAACTGACGATGTTTCTGTAATATATACCGGTGGTTTTCCAATAATTGTTTCCATCTTATCCGATAATCGTTTAGCCCCATCTTCATTATTTACATGGACAATATTGTACTCCGCAATTTTATGATTTTTCATGATTTTTTGAATATGTTTTACTAACTTCTTATTACTTCCTTCAGTCGAAAAAGCAATGCCATCAATAACACCTTGCCCTTCCTCATCGAGTGTAATAATTGGAGTCATACCGATGAACTTTGCAATTTTTCCGGCACGAAGACTTAGTCGACCTGATTTAATCATATTATCTAGCGTAAGCACTTGAACGAGTATTTTACTGCGCGCAGTATCTGCTTGAATCTTATCAACGATATCATCATGCGTCATCCCCTTAGATATATACTCTGCACATTTTTTTACTAATAAGCCTTGCGCCCCTGAATTTTGCTTTGTATTAACGATACTAATTTTAAAATTTGGCTTTTTGAGTTTTTCTGCAACCTTGGAAAAATTATTATAGGTTCCACTTAAAACTTTGGAAACCGTTAATACGATAACCGAATCATAGTAAGAAGATAGATAATCCAGTATGTTTTCAATCTGTTTGGGTCCGGGTTGGGAGGACGTTGGCAAGACGTTATCTTCCTTTGATAGATCAAGCAATGTTTTTGCACGAATCGTCAACTTATCCTTATAGGATATATTTTTATATAAAATATCTATATGTACAATATGAATCTGTTCATCATCAATAATTTCTTGTGGAAGGTCTGCAATACTATCGGTTACTAGCGCTATTTGACTTTTTCGATGATTCACAACGGTTTCTTGCTTAAACATATCATCTATTTTTTGAAAAACCATGCTTCCTTGCTGGTATAGATATTCAAATACTTGAGCCGGTTCATTTGTATGTATGTGAATCCGAGACTTTCTTGTATTGCCCGCAACAACTACCGAATCACCAAAAGTTTTTAAAGTCTCTTTAAGGACATGCTGTTCAATACCTATACCTTCAATAAGACATTCCGTACAATATCTGTATTCGTCTTCGCCTGTATGATTCATCTCTATAGGCGTAAAAAGTGTATCATTGATTGTATCAATAATGATTGATTGATCTAAACTCGCCCCATTCTTGAGGAAATACAAAGCGCCTTCAACAAAAAACGTAAATCCTTGGGCTCCAGAATCCACCACACCGGCTTTGCGTAAAACTTCTAATTGTTCTTTTGTCTTTTTTAAGGCACTTTGGGTGTGTTCAAACGCATATTCAAAAATCTCCGAAATAACATCCTTATTTGTTGCCGCATGCATGAGTGCTGTTCCCCATTCACGCATAACAGATATCATCGTTCCTTCAACGGGATTTTCAATAGATTCGTATGCATATTTAACCGCCAAATTACTTGCTTGTGCATACTCCTGAATAGAGATTGTATCTCGATCTATAACTGATTCACTTAAACCGGTTAAGTATTGCGCAAAAATAATGCCCGAATTTCCTCGTGCGCCATAAAGTGCTGCATCCGCAACAGATTCTAATGTGGCTTTGACCGTTTCTTTTTCCTCTGATTGATGAATAATCGTTCGCATCATTGATGCTAAATTACTTCCTGTATCACCATCTTGAACCGGAAATACATTAATTCGATTTAACATTTCTTTATTATCAATAACTTTATGTGCTCCATGCAGAAATAAATCCAAAACTTGCCTGCTTGTAATCACCATAAACAACCCTCCGTTATATTCAGTATCAGGTATTGAATAATAGTTACTATTTCTTCTTTCCCTCTTTATAATATCACATTTTGTGTTATCCAACAAGAAATATATTATCTTCTAACTATATAGATTGACAAAGAGAACACTTTTTATTAACATACTTATTATGTAGCTAAATAAATCGAAGAAACTTAGGTGACCTCATGAAAAACCACTTCCAAGTTATAAAAACTGCATTCCCCCATACAATTCCGGTCTTGACTGGTTTTAGTTTTTTAGGTATTGCCTATGGAATTTTAATGAATTCCAAAGGTTATGGTATCGGATGGATATTTTTGATGAGTTTTATAGCTTTTGCCGGTTCAGCACAGTATGTTGCCATATTTTTTTTAACGAGCGTTTTTAATCCGATTTATGCCTTGCTTGTAACGCTCATGGTCAATGCTAGACATATCTTTTATGGACTTTCCTTTTTAGATAAATATGAAAACACCGGACGATTAAAGCCCTATCTCATTTTCGGCCTTTGCGATGAGACTTTTTCAATTCTATGCGCTATTGATCCACCGGAAAGTGTTGATAGAAAATGGTTTTATTTTTATGTCACCTTACTTGATCATAGTTATTGGGTTATGGGTTCAGTTATAGGTGGACTCATTGGAAATATGCTTTTAATAAACACAACAGGGCTTGATTTTGTATTAACGGCACTCTTCGTCGTCATTTTTGTTAGTCAATGGAAAAAAGCAAGCAATCGCAAACCAGCTCTCATCGGAATCATAAGCTCTGTTCTTTGCTTATATATTTTTGGTCCCGATCATTTTATCCTTCCGTCCATGCTTCTTATCTTAATCACTTTATCCATGACCAAAAAGGAGAGGGCATTATGACATTAACTTCACTTCAAACTCTCATCATTATACTCATGGTGGCACTTGGAACAATGATCACCCGCTTTTTGCCTTTTATACTTTTTTCCAATCCAAAATCAAAGAATGCCTATGTTCGTTACTTAGGTCAAGTTTTACCCTATGCAGCCATCGGGCTCCTTGTTGTTTATTGTTTAAAGCATCTTCGCTTTGACCAAGTCAGTCATTGGATTCCAGAGCTTATTGCCATTGCTTATATTATCTTCATCCATTCCTGGAAAGAAAATGTTTTGCTTAGTATTGGAACAGGTACAATTCTATATATGTTGCTCGTTCAATATGTTTTTATTTAAAGGAGACTCTAATTATGAAACGTGTCGCAGTTATTAGTGCTATTCTAGAAAAACCCGAAGATACTCAAATTATTTTCAACAAAACCGTTGCCAGTTACAAACATCTCATTCGTGGACGCATGGGGTTACCACTTGTCGACGAAGATCTTTCGGTTATTTGTATCACAGTCGTTGGAGAACTTAATGAAATTAATAGTCTCACAGGCAAACTAGGAAAACTACCTAACATTCAAGTCAAAACATCCATATCAAGGAAAGAACTCCTTTAATTAGTCTGAAGTATACTCAGACCAAGTCCCCTTACTTTCAAACTTGGACTTATATAAAACTTCATCAGCATTATGCAATAATTCGTCATAGTCGGTCGGCCATTCTTTAATCCAGGTCAAGCCACCAGAAATATATATTTGACGTACGATTTGATCAGGAAAAATGAGGGGTGATTTTTGTAAATACTCATAAAAACGATCTATCGTTTCACGAATCATGACTTTATTGTCAAATCCATGCAAGAGTAAAACAAACTCATCGCCTGACCGGCGTCCTAAAAGCATTTGATCTCTATCTGCGATTATTTGAAGACGGTTGACACTTTCACGGATGTAATAATCTCCCCATTTATGTCCATATGTATCATTAATATGTTTTAAATTATCCAAATCAAACATAAGAAGCGCCGCCGTTTTTATGGCTTTGTTTCCTAATATTTTATTCATATAGATTTTAAATGCTCGATGATTTAAAACATTTGTCAGCCCGTCTAAATCTCGTTCTTGTCGAATTTCATGCTTTTGTCGCACTTCCTCTGTGACATCTTGAATAATACCAATAAGAACATAATCCATTTCTATTTTTTTTAATTTAATCCATTTCTCATCTTTACCTTCAATATGAAATATATCATCTTCTTCATCTATTGGGTTTTGTGTGATTTCTTCTAAAAATTCTTTGAATTTTGTTTTATCTGTATGGGACTCACCAACAATTCGCAGAAATTGTTCTGTTAAAAATACTTGATCGCTACTTTCTCGAATTTCAAATGCACCGATTGGCATGTCCAGCAAACTAATAATACGTGATAGTCTTGATGCTGAATCAATGCGTTCCCGGCTGACCTCTTCCATAGCAAGAGCTAAATCATCCACCTCTGCTAAACCTGTTTTTTCAATATTCAGTTTTTCTTCTCGACGATTTTCACGTACGCTTTTCGACAGCTTCACTATTGGCTTTGCAAATCGATAACTAAAAATAAAACCACCTAGAATACCTACAATTAAGGAAAATATAAAGGCATAAGCTAATATTTTTTGAATTCGGTAGACATAAGAAAACAGATCATCTTCATGCATCATCCCAGCTAAAAACCATGATTCTTCTTCAAACGGTGTATTGGGACGGTAAAGATTGATTTTTTTAAGACTCAAATATATTTTTTCTCTTCCTTCTTGATTTATTAGCTGAAAAATCTGAGCTTCGTCATTTTCTTCTTCAATAATAAGCGCTTCATCCGCTTTAATATATCGTTTTTGTAAAGCTCCTGTCATTACCATTGGCTGATATTTAGACGCTTCATCCGCTTGGTAAACAAGCATGTATCCTAATGAATTTTTCAACTTAATATCTGTTGCCGGTAAAAGCTGTGTTAAATAATTCAGTGTTATTTCTATCCCTACAACCCCTCTTAATTCTCCATTTGAATCAAAAATCGGCATGGAATAGGTTATAATCTCTAAGTCTTTTTCGGATAAATTAAAGGGTTGACTCCAATATCCTAACAAAGTCGAGTCATAGCTAAGATCTGCCTGAGCATAGGGCTTAGTTATATAATCACTATTTTCTTCATTTAACACAAGATCATAACTCCATGTTTGGTCTAATGGAATTTTATACTCTTTGGCGATTTCAGATGGTCCTACAATCATATATAGGTCTTTGTTATCATAATCATTTGCTAAAGGATCATAGTCTCTGATGTGAATCGCTGAAAAGCTCTGATTAGAAACTTCTAGCGGTTGGTCAATCAACACCAAGAATGCACCTGTTCCTTTTGATGCCCGGAGCATATCCATTACATTCTGCGAAAGATTTTGTATTTGTTCTTGATTTGATTTCGATGGTTGGGAAAGTTCATCGGATATTTGTCGTAAAAAAGGATCTAAATTCGTCCATCGATTTTTCATTTCCAATTCAAGATATGCTTTTCTACTGTCAACTTTATTTTGAAATGTTTCGTACGCATTGAGGCGGGCATGTTTTATAACCCCACCGAATATCAATGCAGCTAATATAAAAATTGATTGAATAATAATTATACTCACAGCAAAAGCCGGCAATTTTATAATTATTGAATTTTTTTGTCTAAATCCATTTTTCATATACTGCCTTCTTTCACTATTCTAATATACGATCTGCTTCTTCTACCAATTGCTGATACCATTGCAAAAACGCTTCTTCTGAGACCAGCTCCTTAATCCGTTCTTCTCGCGCCTGTCCTTTTAATCCTTCTGATTTCATACGTTCTAAATCACGTTGTACTTTATTCGACAAATGGGACTCTAATAAAAGCCGAATTTCATAACTACCTTCAAACGGTTTATTATTGTAAAATTTAAAGGCTTCAAACATTTTAACGGTTGAACGAATGGAAGCTTCAATGGTAGGATTATTAATCTCTTCCTCTTGCATTGTTTTGATCATAAGGTCTTCATTAAGAGCCTCTTCTTTTACCGGAATATATCCTGTTGAGATTGCAAAACGAATATTTTGTTGTGTGTCGGTAAACCATCGCAAAAATTCTGCAGCCGCGTACTCATGCGTATAATTACTTTTTATCATACACATTCCCGCACCTTGTTGAATCGCAAAAGCTTGTCCTTCTTGAAAGTAGGGGTATGGCATTATTAACGGTTCAATAGACTCGACATGATTTTGACTGAATGTGACTTCAGAAGGAAAGTATGTTGCCCCCGCTGTAGAACCGGTGTAGGCCAAAACAGTTCCCGTTTTAGCATCATCTGAGCTAAATCTTCCTGTCTTAACAAAATAACCATGTATATAAGGAACATAAAAATAATCCCAGATCTTTCGTGCAACTGTTTTATCCAGATTAAACTTTACATCATTATCTTCTGTATATGTAAATATCTCTGTACCTAATTGCATGGCTGCTAACAAAATATAGTTGGCATTTGAATCAATACCAAAAAAACCTTGGCTTGTTTTCTCATAATAACTTTTTGCTACGTCTGTTAGTTTTTCCCAAGTCTTTAAATCTTCTTGTTCAAAACCATTGTCTAGAGCAAATTTATCCCAGTAGGTTTTATTCACATAAAGGCTTTCGGAAGATTTTGCAACTGGCATAATGTATAAACGTTCATCGGATAAAAAACGTCCTTCTTCAAGAAATTCTTGTCGAAATTCTTGTAACTCTTCTAAAGTAAAATAGGTATCCAAAGGAACTAATTCGCTCACTTCATGGATACGAATCGCATTGTCAGGATACGCTGCAAAAATATCCGGCATAGGAGCAGCTCCAATCGTGGCATTTGCCGATTCATAAACTGCTGTCGCTAACTGATTCACATCACCTTGACTTTGGGCATCCACAACAATTCCCTTCTCCATGCCAACTGTTTCATTAAATTCAGTTATTAATGCATCAAACTTGTTTTTAATATTTCCATTATAATAGTGCCAAACGACAACCGTTGTCGGCTCTTCCGGATTCAAAGGATTTTTATGTTCAGAGCTTTTATCACAGCCTGTTAGCATATATACGATACCAATTGTTATTATAAGCGCAACATATTTATTCATCATTTTTTTATACTCCTTACTTAGAATAAGTTACCATAGATATCCATCATTATATCATAATTTCGATTTATAACGTGAAAAAGACTGTAATTT
>DDQW01000096.1:0-74903 GCA_002342805.1 Clostridiales bacterium UBA2432
GTCGCATTTAACAATTACCTAGTGTATAATATAAGTATTACATACATATTATATTGAAAAGGAGATGCGCATGAATATAAAAAAATCAAGTGTGGCTATTATTGGTTGTGGCCTGGTAGGCTCGTCGACAGCGTTTTGCCTTGTAACCCAAGGTGTCTGTGATGAGATTATTATGATTGATCTTAGTCCGGAACGAGCGCTTGGAGAAGTGATGGATTTGAATGATACAATCAGTTATTTAGATAGAAATGTTAAGGTGAAGGTTGGTAAATACAGTGACTGTAAAGACGTCGATATTGTTGTTATTACGGCGGGAGCTCCACCTAAACCCGGGCAGACACGATTAGATATGACTGAGATCAGTGCATCGATTATGCGTTCAATTGTACCGGAGGTTATGGGCAGCGGATTTGATGGTGTTTTCATCGTGGTGTCTAATCCTGTGGACATTATGGCATATCTTGTTTATCAACTTTCAGGATTGCCAAAGAATCAGGTTATAGGAACCGGAACATCTATTGATACGGCAAGACTGACAAACTTTATAGCGGAACGGATTGGTATTGACCCGCGCAATGTCCAAGCCTATGCTATGGGAGAACATGGGGATTCGTTAATGGTTCCTTGGTCGTCGGTAACGATAGCCGGCAAGGCATTTCATGATGTCATACAAGACAATCCGGATATGTTGCAAGACTTAGATTTACAAGACCTTGTTTACCAAACAACTCGAGAAGGATGGGAGATTTATAACCGAAAGGGAACGACATATTATGGTGTGGCATCAGCGTGTGTGCGAATTATAAAGTGTGTATTATATGATGAAAACCGGATCATTCCTGTCTCGGCCCTATTGGAAGGTGAATATGGTGAAACGGATGTGTATGCAGGAGTTCCCTGTATATTGAACAAATCCGGTGCCAGTGATATCCTTGAAATTCATATGAATGAAGAGGAACAAGAAGCGTTTAAAAAGTCTACAGACCAAATGCGTGAATATATTCAGCGTATCTCATAAGAGGAGATGAAGCCGTATGGCAAAAATGTTGTCGAATAATGAAATCAAAAAATTCATACGTGCAGTTCGTTCCATGAAAAGTGATGATATAACCACAACAGAACTGGATTATGAAGAAGTCCGTCAAGCCCTTATCCAGTCTCCCGAACTTTTAGAATTATTAGATATGTCTATGGAGGACACTTCGCTAAAACTAGATGGTCACAAGCAATACTATTTAGAGGATGATCTTGGGCGAGTTTATATTGATGATAAAAATGCACCATTAATGCTAATCGCTTTAAGTGCAGGACACTATGAACCTCAAAGTTTTAAGAAAAAAATGCGTTCACTTTTTAAGCAGTTAAATGCGTGGATAAAAAATCAAACCCATAAAAAACGCATTAAGCGTCTAACGATTGGTTCAATTAAGCATACCGTTAAAAATATTGATCAAGTCTATTTGAATATGCGAAGTGATATTCTTAAGTTGGGTGAACACTATTCGCCTAAGTTGATTGAATTGCTTCTTTTGCTTCCGGATCTTTTGGTATATCTCATCAAGTTTGTTGCATCAGAACAAGTATCCATTAAGACAAAAACCAAGCTTCTTGCAGCAATCATGTATATTGTGGTTCCTTTTGATGTATTGCCTGAAGGACTTATGGGACCCCTTGGCTATGTTGATGATGTTTATCTAGCATTGCATATCTGCATTTCCGTTCTTTTTGATTCAGAGATTTCCAAAGAAATGCTTCGAAACCATTGGCCGGGAGATGTGCAACAGATTACAAAGCTACATGGATATTATCATGATCTGAGTTTAATCTTAGGAAAAGACATTAAAGGAATTATCAAACGTTTCATCAAGAAGGGGCATAAGTAATGGAAACTTTTCGTTTTTCGTGGAAATATTTTATCATCGCAATAGGACTTCTGGGTCTTGAGATCTTCATAGCACTTTTTGTACATGATGACTTCATTAGGCCCTATGTGGGCGATGTATTGATTATGTTTTTAATGTACAGTTTTATTAAAGCTTTTACGGGCAGACCGACACGAAGGTTACCCTATTATCTTTTTGCATTTGCGGTTATTGTTGAGTTATTACAACTATTTCAACTCACTAATTTACTTGGCTTGCAAGAAAATATCTTTGTTGCAACAATTTTGGGTAGTGTGTTTGAATTTCGAGATATTATAAGTTATTTTGTTGGAATGTTATTACTATTAGGGTATGAACAGGCTTTAAGAAAAGATATTTCCTACTTATAATACGTGGAGGTAGTCAATGGTTGTCATTTATTTTTCAGGAACAGGCAATAGTTGTTTCGCTGCGAATTATTTTGCTAAATCTATGGAGTGCGATTGTTACAGTATTGAGCAAGAGCTTGATTTTGATGCTATAATGGCATCGAATCACACGCTTGCTTTTTTTTATCCTGTATACTGTTCAAATGTTCCGATGATTATGCGTCGATTCGTAGAAAAATATCGAAAACAATTATCTGGAAAACAATTGTTTTTGTTTTGTACGCAAATGATTTTTTCTGGTGATGGAGCACGGGTGTTTACTGATTTACTGAAGGGAATAGATGTTCAAGTAATCTATGCAAGACATTTGAATATGCCTAATAATATCTGTAACCTGTCCTTTCTGCCGGTTAAAAATCATCCGCATATAGATAAACAAATCGAAAAAGTAAAGCGAGTGATTGAGAAAGACGTACAAGCAATACGTACAAAACATATTCGGCGCCAAGGGTTTAATCCGATTTCTAAATATTTAGGCTTTTTGACGCAGCGTTCCTATCTAGGACCGTTAGAAGAAAAAGCGCAAAAGGATGTGCGTGTTCGTGAGACCTGCATTCAATGCGGTCTTTGTGTTAAGATCTGTCCAATGAACAATTTGACGTTAACTCCGGAAGGTATTCAACAAAAAGGCCAATGTACACTCTGTTATCGTTGTGTTAACCGGTGTCCAAAGGGCTCTATTACAGTGCTTATTCATAGCGAAGTTAAGCGCCAATATAAAGGTATATAATGAATAGAAAAAACAGTAGGACTATTGTACTGTTCCGGCACATGCTTTATAATAGATTTTGAAGCCTTGTAATCTGTTGAGAGAGTGTGGTTAGGACTGTGCGGAAAATGGAAAAAGCTAAACCGAGTCGTTTGGATTATAAGATAAATGAAGACAATATATCTGCGCTAAGAACGATTGTTATTGTGATTTTGGTCGTTGTGACAATTCAAACGATTGTTTATTTAAGTTTTGCGCAAATTTCATTTGGCATAGATATTATTGGAGTAAAAATAGCCCTTATTTTCTTGGGAGGACTATTGTTGTTTTCTTTTGCTAAGATAAAGACAACAAGTTCTTTTTTTAAGAAATATTCAGAAGTTTACATAGGTGGAATTATTTTTGTGATTTTAAGTATGTCCATTATAAATACGTTTTTTGCACAAGATATTAGTTCAGACATTAGTATTTATATTTTGGTTTTATTTTCAGTCATTGGTGCAGTTAGGATTCGTCCAAAAACTATTAGTATTATTCTTGTAACAAGTTATGGTATATTTTTTGTGGGAATGCCTTTCTTTCAATTAAATACATCGTTTCTTGTGCCTCATATTATTAACGGACTGATAATTAATATTATTGCATTTTTTATCTCACGGATGCTATATCGTTATGCAGTTGCATATGTTTATGATAAAGCAGAAATTGAAAAAAAGAACGAAGAGCTAAAATGCTTATCTGAGAGGGATGACTTAACAGGCCTTTATAATCAGCGTATGATCAATCATTATATAGAAAAATATATAGAAGAAGTTGAGTTATCGGGAGAAAATCTGTTTTTAGGAGTTATTGATTTAGATGGATTCAAAAAAATCAATGATAATTACGGACATGCGTATGGAGATAAAGTGTTGTGTTGTATTGCAAACATAATTCAAGAAAATATGACAAAAGCGGAGTTCTTGGGACGCTATGGTGGCGATGAATTTCTTCTTATGTTTAAAGGTATTGAGACAGATGAAGTCAGTGAAATAATGGAAAATGTATTAATCGAACTAAATAAAGTGGAGTTTAAAAGAGATAAACTTACATTTAGCTGTGGAGTTGCAAAATGGCAAGGAGAATCAAAAAGAGATTTGTTTTGTAAAGCAGATGAATATATGTATCAAATCAAAAATTCGGGTAAGAATGGTGTCCTAACAATAGGATGATTATTGACATATATTCATTAAAATGCTAAAATTATAAAAAATGAAAACAGGAGAAAACAATGCAAATAGAGCGTAGAAGAAGTATACAATTAGACAGAAGCCCTCTTGCAGCAGCCGGAATTGTACATGGCTATGCAAACTTACGGGAGTAGTCTGTCCATTTTTCTTCGCGATCATAGTACTCAAGTGAGCGTAAGGCAGACTGTTTCCTAAGAATGGGCAGGCTGTTTTTTTGTACGCAAAATAATATAATTATTTGAAGAAAGAGGTATTATAATGATCGATATTACGATAAATTCAATTGGAAAAACATACTTTGGTAATCCTGTTTTCACAGATGTTTCATTAGAAGTAAAAGAAGGTGAATGTGTTGGCTTGCTCGGTGATAACGGAACCGGCAAAACAACAATTTTTAAAATGATTATCGGGGAAGAAAAACAAGATTATGGGGATATATTTATTCGCAGTGGGCTTAAGATTGGCTATTTTCGGCAGCAAGTTGTGACCTACCATAACAAAACGGTTATGGGGGTTTTGTATGAGGCGTTTGAAGATGTATTGGCTATTCAAGTCGCCATGCATGGTATTCAACAGCAACTGGAAAAGGAACAGAATATTGAAGAAAACATTCAAAAATTAGGTCGTTTACAAGTTCAATATGAAGCAATGAATGGCTACGATATGGATGAAAAAATGTCCAAAATCAAAGTAGGTATGAAATTGGAAGACTTGCTTGAACAGGACTATAATACTTTAAGTGGTGGTGAACAAATGCGTGTGGCATTAGCCAAGTTACTATTGGAAAATCCAGATGTTTTGTTATTGGATGAGCCGACCAACCATCTTGATATTGAAACCAGTCAATGGCTTGAAGCATATTTAAAAGCATACAAAGGGGCCATACTTATTGTCTCTCATGACCGGTATTTTTTAGATCAAGTTATGGAAAAAGCCTATGAGATTAAGAGTGGGAAAACAGAGGTGTATTATGGGAACTACTCGGATTATCTTGTGGAGCGAAAAGAACGCTATGACAATCAGTTAAAGCACTATGAAGTGCATCAAAAGAAAAAGAAACAACTTGAAGATGCGGCAAAGCAGATGCGAATATGGGCAAATCAAGGGGATAATGAAAAGATGTACAAAAGGGCACAGGCCATGGAAAAACGTATTGAGCGCATGGATAAGATAGATAAGCCTGTTGAAGATACCAATCACATGAAATTGGCCTTTGATAAGGGTGTTAGAGCAGGTAAACGAATGCTAAATCTTGAAGACTATACTGTAAAAATAGGGGAACGTGTCTTAATCCAAGACGGAAACTTGCAAATCACTGCCGGTGAACGTATAGGACTTATCGGAGATAATGGCTGTGGAAAGACAACTTTGATTAAGGGACTCATCGATTCAGATCGGGTCAATCCAAGTGCAAAAATCGGATATCTTGAGCAAAATATTACCTTTGAAACCGAAGAAATGACGACATTAGATACATTACGACACTACCATCCCATGGAGGAGACAGCACTTCGCAGAACATTAGCCAAGTACGAGTTTAAAGGTGAAGATGTCTTTAAACGTGTCGCGACATTATCGGGTGGTGAAAGGGTTCGATTGATGCTATGCATTCTTGTTCTTTCAAAGGTGAATTTTATGTTGCTCGATGAACCGACCAACCACATTGATATTAAGACAAAAGAAGTCTTAGAAAAAGCCTTATCCGATTTTGAAGGAACCTTGATGTTTATTAGTCATGATCGGTATTTTTTAAATCAATTGGCAGATAGAATCGTTGAGATTCGAGAACAAAAACTCATCTCATATGTTGGCAACTATGAGTATTATAAGCAAGAGCGCCAAAAAGAAAAAATCGCTAAGACGAATACGGAAAATCAAAGAATTGAATTAAAAAGTAGCCCCAAAAAAGAAATGCATGACCAACCCAAAAAACAAAAAGGAAATCCGTGGAAAATTAAAGAGCTTGAAGAAAATATTGTAGATAAAGAGGAAGAAATCGACAAACTAAAACAGACCTTAGAAAATGTTGGAGCCAATTATGAAAAAGTCATAAACATTAACGCACAATTAAATGAGGCCCAAGAGCAATTAGAGGCAATGATGGAAATTTATTTTGAAGCGATTGAATAAAACAATGTAAAGTAACAAGGGGGGGCATACATTGAAAATTGGCGAATTTGCAAAGATCAACAAGACGACCATTGATACAATTAGGCATTACATGGACATGTCTATTCTTAATCCGGATAAAAATGGGACCTATTATGATTTTGATGACCATGCCCAGAAGGATTACGAAACGATTATCGCTTTAAAGCAACTAGGATTTTCCATAAGTGAAATACAAACCTTGATGCTATTTGAGCGCATTGGCAAGTATACCGGGTATAATCAACGTAAAACCTATAAGGCTTTTTACAAGAATAAATTACAATGGATTCATGATGAGTTAAATCGTTTGAAGACAATGCAAGAAAAATTAGAAGATGCCATTGATGCCATGCCTGAGAATAATGAAGAAGATTCACGTGTGGCTGGGGCGCCATTAGATGCCTTGTCTATGTTGTTTTGCAAAAAATGTCAACAAGCCTATAGGTTGATTGATGGCCATGTGGATCAAGGTGAAGTTCTTAATGGAATAATGACCTGTTCTTGTGGTGAACGATTAATCATACATGAAGGTATTGTTTATGGAGAAGGGGCATTAAATTCAAGTGAAGCTTTTGTCTTTGATGATACATTTATCGAGGACTATGTGCAGACAACCCACATTGATTACTTGAAAAACTTACATCTAACATTACAGTGGGCTAGAAATCATAGTATTTTTAAAAATGCAGATAAAGGAAGCGTTTTAGAATTGGGTTCTGGGCGTGGTTTTTTTCTGAGAAATATGATTGAAATGATACCTAAGCATTCTGTATATATTGCGGTTGATCATAACCCCAACGCCCATCAGTGGCTTAAGAAAGATTTGGCTAATGCTGGGGAGAATCTTAAGATTCTCTGCTTGTGTTGTGATTTTAACGAGATTCCATTGCAAGAATATTCGATTGACTACTTAATTGATGCAACCGGAAGTACAAACTATGCCTTCGACCATAGTGATTTTTTAATGGATTCAATTGTAACTCTTTTGAAACAAACATGTCTATATCAAGGGCATTTCCTGCTGTTTGAAAACTTTTCTCTAAATACCTTGATTCCAAAGGATAGGAGAAAATGGTTTCAAAAGGAAGGCGTTCAAGACGAACTTTCAAAGTTGGGCTTTAAATGTATGCGCGACTATGACACTCAACTCATTTCGGAAGGAGGGCCTAGAGAAGATTTTTTTGTTAAAGGTGAACAAATATATAATTATTTATATATAGGAAAACTTTAAATAACTCTTGTCGTTGGGTGGACACCACATAGTATACTTTCTCTATAGTAGTTGAAAGGAGAATGTATATGAGTGACGTGTCAATGAATCTGAAGAAAAGAAATGCGGAGATGAAGAATATATTTTTGTTTTTATGGGGAAAAACAGTTTCCATGCTTGGAACATCTGTCTACGGCTTTGCGATTAGTCTATATGTGTTATCAATAACCGGATCAGCATTAAATTATGCCATTACTATTATGATCAATATTTTACCACTGATTATAATCAGCCCGATTGCAGGAGTATTTGCAGACCGACTTCCTAAAAAGCTCTTTATTATCGGCATGGATTTAGCAAATGGGCTATTGTTCTTATTCTTGTTTTATATCAGTCGTTACGAATCCTTAAGCTTAGTGCAAATTTATGTTTCGAGTTTTTTTCTAAGTGTATTTACAAGTTTTTATGATATCAGTATGGAAGCGGCTAAACCCAATATTACATACCCGGAGTCGAGAATAAAAGTGAATTCCTTAAGTAAGCTGATTGATTCCGCATCAGCGATTTTGGGTCCCATTCTTGGGGGAGTGATGATTGCCTTAGTTGATATACGCTTATTTATTTTGATGAATGGTATTTCTTTTGTTATGTCCGCGCTATCGGAAGGGTTTATTAACTATGAATTTTATCTTGAAAATAATCGACGTGAAGATGATGACAAAAAAATGTTTGTACAACATGTGAAGGAAGGTATACACTATATATATGCCTCAAGCCTCTTAAAAGAAGCTTTTTTATTGTTTCTTATATTAAATTTTTTGCTGGGATTCTCCATGAATGTCCCGTTGCCATATATTGTTAATGAAATTTTGTTGTTACCATCAAAACTCTACGGTATAATTAATGCAATGATTTCTATCGGGCTTATAGTGGGAGCGCTTACAGTTGAAAAATTGATGCGTCGTATATCCTATATGACAATCTTAGCATATACAATGGTTGCTATTGCTGTATTAGTATCGCTCTTAGGCCTACCTGTAGTGTTACAGACGTATATGAATGAGCAAATGCATACCATATATTTTTCGATTATTTGCTTGCTTATTGGTATGGGAATATCCTATGTAGATATCCCGATTATTACCATTATGCAAAATGAAATACCTTGGCATATACGAGGTGTTGTTTTTGGAGTTAGCATGAGTACTGTCAAGCTAGTCCTTCCGATGGCGCTGCTTTTGTCAGGAGCCTTAGTAAGCTATATTCCGATTACTGTTTTGCCAATCATCGGTGCAATTGTTACATTAGTCATATTTTTTGGATTTAGGAGGAGAAAAGAAGATGCAATATCAGTGGATTGATCAATACCTTTTAGAAAAGAACGGCATAGTCAAAGATTACAAAGAAGAATGGAACTGGCATCGATATTTGCTGAATAAAAAGATGGTTGCAGCTATTTGTAAAGACAAAGAAAATAAAGACATTATTACCATAAAATGCGAGCCCTTGTTTGGTGAACAACTGCGTTCCCAATACGAAGATATTGTCGAAGGATACTACATGAACAAAGTGCATTGGAATTCAGTCTATTTGGATGGAAATGTTCCCAATGACCTTGTAAAAGCAATGATCGATCAATCCTATGATTTAATTTTTAGTGGCTTAAGTAAAAAGATGCAAAAAGAAATATTGGATAGTGACAAAAGAGAGGACTAAGATGAAATCTTTTGGAAAAGAAAGGCGACAGGATTCAAAGAATCGATATTTGCTATGGTGCTTGCTTTTAGTAATTATGAGCCTAAATATTTCAGGATGTGATGAAAATAAGCAAATTGTTTCAACGGATGTCGATATTAATACGGTTATTCAAGATACGGCTTTTGAAGAACTGGACTTTCCTGTGGGCTATGATTTAAAAAAGTTTGATGGTATGACAATGAATTTTATTGTTGAAAATAATCTCTATGCAAATATTCTGTTACACGAATCTGATGAATTCTCAACTGTCACAGGTATAAATATTAACATTCTAAATGTAGACTATGACACCTTGTTCCAAAAATTGAATATTGATTTTATATCACGAAGTGGTAAATACCAGGTCGTTTATGTGGACCCCTATCAAACATTGAATAGATTTTCAGATTATCTTGAACCCCTTGATCAGTACAATTATTCAAATGAATATCCCAGTGTCGAAGGCTTTCCCGATGACTTTTTTGACTTTCAAGTTGAAGTGGTTTCACAATTTTCGGATGAGAAGAATACCTTTGCGATTCCATTCGATACAACGACAATGATTTTGTTTTATCGAAAAGATGTTTTTGAAAATTATGGCCAACAATTTTTGGAAGAGATGGGATATGATTGGACACCGGGCAATCCGGAGTTTACATGGGAGCGATATATTGAAGTATCAAAATGGATTGATGAAAATGTAGCGGATGAAGTTGTCAAGCATGGAAGTGGTCATATGGCTCAAGAACATAATTCGATTTTTTGTGATTTTTCCAATGTTCTATCAGCCTATGGTGGCAAGTATTTTGAAGACGATGGGATTACAACAACGGGATTAAATTCTTATCGAAATATAGCTGTCAAAGATCCAAAATTTATTGAAGCCCTAAGGGTATATAAAGACATTGTTAATGCATCGGCCCCAGAGAGTAAAAACTGGAATTGGACGGATTCGGCAGAAGCATTTCGTAATGGCGAGATTGCAATGATGCCTAACTGGGATGAAAACTCGAGTTATTTAGAAGACATTAACAATTCAAGCGTTGCAGGTAATGTGGGATACTCTATTCTTCCGTGGGGTCCTAATGGAAGTGCTAATATATATGGGGGATCAGGTATTGGTATCAATAAATACATCTCTGAGGATGAAAAAGAAGCGGCATGGCTTTTTATCACATGGGCAACATCAAAACGCATGCAAGAAAAAGTTTTTACACATATAGAAGGTGGTAATTTACCAGTTCGACAATCCCACTATTACGATTTGGGTTATGCAAAAGAAGAGGAAAATAACGCATTTGCTTTACTGCCCAAGAAAAGAAATATTAGCTCAAGGGATGAACAAGTATATGCGGTTTTAGAATCCTGGATGGATAAAAACATTTATCTAAGACCTAAACTACGTAATTTTTATGAAGTGGAAACAGTTTTAAACAGTGCATTGCATAGGATGATTGAAGATGATATGGATCCTGAATACATTAGCTACCATATTTATAACCAACTCCAACTGATTAAATTGAAGGAAGGTGGTTATAATGAATAGCCAAAGAGGTAGCTTTACCTTAAGAATGAAGCTTGGCTTAATGGCAATCTTTCTAGTACTAATTCCCTTTCTAGTGATTTCGATCACCTATTCAAAGACAGTGAGAGAAGTGATTAGAAACACATATACAAACACAGCCATACAATCGGTGAATGAAACAAGTGAAAATCTAAGCTTTGTACTAAATGATGTTGAAGAATTTTCTTCGGTCATTATCAGTAATAATGAATTACTGACCATGCTTAGAAACAAAGAGCAATATAGTCGGGATGATTTTTTGAATGTCATGAGAACCTTTCTTACATCAAGGGATGATATCGAGGCTATTGATATGGTGATTGGCAATCAAGTGTATTCAATTGGAGCTAAGAAAAAAGCAGTTATAACAACAGAGGGTCATATAGCTGAAAAGGGCAATGGAAAGCCGAATTGGATTCAAACAAGAAATTATACGATTGAAATTTTATCTGGCGAGTTTCACAAATATTATTTTTCCTTATCGAGACGAATTATTGATTATAATACATTAGAAGATTATGGATATATGACCATCTATCTTGAAGAAAGCAATATTGAAGAAATATACGCGAATTTACAGGAAGATAATGTTGGTGAGACTTTTGTCATTGCTAGAGACGGAACAATGATTAGCCATAGTGATAAGAAAAAAATAGGAAGTACAATTCGCCATAACCCTTATGCGGATGAAATAATCGATAGTTCTTTGACTAGTGGCTATCTTCAATATAAACGTGGTGTTGATATTATGGCCATTTACTCGACCCTAAAAACCAATGATTGGAAAGTCGTTCATATTATTCCGACGAATTATTTGTATCAAGAATTAAATCAACTTCAAAAGAATCTACTTTTAGGTGGACTTGTTTATGCCATTGCTATTATCATGTTTATTATGTTTTTCTCTTTTCGTTATACAGAGCCCATGATGAAAATGATGCGAACCATGAAGCTCGTTGAGCGTGGGGACTTTAGCGTTCGAACAGAAATCATGAGTCGTGATGAAGTTGGACAACTTGGTGAAAGTCTGAATAATATGATTGAAGAAATGGAATTTCTCATTGACAGACTGATTAAAGAAGAACAATATAAAAGAGAAGTTGAGCTTGAAGCGCTTCATGCCCAGATTAATCCTCATTTTTTGTATAATACCTTAAATACAATAAAATGGATGGCGAAGATACAAGGTAACGTTAGCGTGAGTAAGGCGATTACAGCCTTGGTAAAATTACTAAGAACAAGTACAAACTTAGGTAGGGACATGATTACCTTAGGCGAAGAAATCGAATATGTTAAGAACTATATGTTGATTCAACGGTTGAGATTTAATGACAGTGTCAAGATTAATTATCAACTTCAAGAGGGGATTGATAATTATTTGATTCCAAAGCTTATATTACAACCGATTGTAGAAAATGCCATTATTTATGGTGCGGTAGAAAATGAGCAGGACATAACCATAACCATAAAAGCGGAAACTATTGAATCAGACTTAATAATAAGTATAGAAGATGATGGTCCGGGAATAGAAGACGATGTCCTCAAGCAGATCTTTAAAACGAATAATGACCGACATCGATTTAGCAAAGTGGGATTAAATAATGTGAATCAACGGATTAAATTATATTGTGGAAGTGACTATCACCTTGAAATAAAAACCTTGATAGGACAAGGGACAACAGTAATCGTTCGAATTCCAATGTTAAGTTAGGAGTATGTTATGTATAAAGTTTTAATAGTGGATGATGAAGCACTTGTCAGAGCCGGATTAAAAACGACGATTGATTGGGAAAATTTAGGCTTTGTGGTTATAGCTGATGCGGCTAATGGTGAGCTTGGGTTTGAAGAATATCTTAAAAGCGAGCCGGATGTTGTATTTACAGATATAAGAATGCCAAAAAAGGATGGAATCTGGCTTGTTCAAAAAATTAAAGAGCATAATGCAGAAGTGAAGATTTTAGTTTTGACATGCTATGATGAATTTTCATATGCACGCGAAGCTTTAAAAGCCGGAGCGGACGACTATATATTGAAGTCGGAGGTTGAAGACGAAGAGCTCGTAGAGATTATGAAAAAAATAAAAATTTCATTAGATTATTCAACAAGAACCGGAACCGAAGGATACGAAATGAATGTGAATCATACGAGTATTAGGACCCATTTGTTTGATTATTATATTCAGTGTGGTTTTTGTGAAAACAGTGAAACGTCTGAGATGCGTCAGAAGATTGGATATACATTGGACAATAAGAAAGCAGCTTTTGTATATATAAATATTCCGAGTACCTTTGTCCATCTTACTCAAGTGCTTCTTAACTTGTTTTTTCAGTATCTTGATGAAAAAAAGATTGACTATCTATTTGGTGAGACAGAATTGGGCTATCGTGTGTTGCTTTCATCAGATGCATTAGAAGAAGATGATATTAAAAAAGCGTTGCTTAATCTAAATAAAAGTAGTATTCAATATTTTGATAAAGCCTTGCAATTTGTATATACACCTGTTTATGGTGAAATGGAAGGGCTGAAAAAATATTATGAATCTTTCAGTCAGTCAACATCCATTTTCTTCTATGTATTGTTGACACATTTTTATATCGTACGTTCAGATGAGGTTCAGATAAAAGAAATTGAGATTACAGACGTCGTGAAAAAATATCGGAAAGAATTTGTTGCCGTTGTTAATGATGGCGATATAGAGGAAGCAAAACTTTTTTTATCTGAAATTAAAGAAGAAGCCAAAGAACAAAAATATAAGCCCAAAAGTATACGAATCGTGTTTTCAAATCTAATCAATGAGTTGTTCGAACATTTTAAGGGAGCTCTTGTCGAGGATAGTCAATTGAAACGTCACGAGACCTATCATGAAGAAATGATGCAAAGCAAGACATTAGATGAGTTGATTCAACGCTATACAAAATTTTTGATTGTGCTAATGAATGTTGTCAATAAAAGCAATATTGGGCATTCAAAGCTTTTAATTCAAAGAGTTTTGGATTATATTGAAGAACATTATGTCGAAGGAGTATCTTTGGAAAATGTAGCATCGTATATGAATTTATCGAAGCATTATCTCTCGACCCTATTTAAGAAAGAAACGGGAGAAAATATGACGACCTATATTAACCGTAAAAAAATCGAACGGGCAAAGGTGCTTCTAATGAACCCGGAATATAGAATTCAAGATGTTGTGGAAAAGGTCGGATTTTCCAATCAGCAGTATTTCAGTAAGATGTTTAAACGAATCACAGGAATGACAGTAATGGAATATAAGGAAAAACGACGGGATAAATAATTGTTTCGACGGAGCTATTGTGCGAGCATATAAATTGCTTGAACAATAGCTTTTTTTTATTGTCGTTTTTTGGTGGAAATATTAATAATGAACAAAAAAAGATTAAAAAAAGACAAAGAAATAAAAAAATAACGGTTAATGGTGATTATGTAAGCAATAATTTATAAAAAATGAATAAAGATGTTTCTTACATTCAAGTGATAATAGATATAAAATGTACATGAAAGATAAATAATTTATGCAATAGTCATGAAAGAGGTTAATGATGGAAAGAAAAATTAAACTTAAAGTTGAAAATGTAGAAAAATCCTTTCCAGGTGTAAAAGCATTAGCAAATATAAACTTTGAAGTTGAAAAAGGTACGGTTCATGTTCTTTGCGGAGAAAATGGTGCAGGAAAATCAACGCTAATGAAAATCATTAATGGGATTTATCAAAAGGATAAAGGAAAAATACTTATTGATGGCAAAGAACGAGAGATCAAAGATCCGATGGAAGCTCGAAATTTAGGAATATCCATGATTTTTCAAGAGTTGAACTATATTCCGGAAATGACGGTAGAAGAAAGTCTATTTGTCGGAAGTTGGCCCAAGACATCCATTCGGGTTGACTGGAAGTTGATTCGAAAAAGAGCCATCGAACTTTTAGAAAGTGAAGGATTGCGTTATAATCCGGCAATGCAATTAAAGGATTTAACGGTGTCAGATATTCAAATATTAGAAATCGTGAAGGCAATATCCTATGAATCGGACATTATCATTATGGATGAACCGACATCGGCCATTACACAAAAAGAAGTTGAGTTCCTCTTTAGGAAAATTAATGAGTTGAGAAATCGAGGAACATGCATCATTTATATCTCCCATAAAATGGATGAGATCTTTCGTATCGCAGATCAAATAACCGTCTTACGGGATGGTGAAGTTGTGGATTCGCGTCCGGTTTCTGAATATACGATGGATTTAGTTATCGCCCAGATGGTTGGACGAAAGATGGAAAAGACATATCCAAAGGAAATGTTACCTTGTGGTGAGATGCTTTTAGAAGTCAATGGACTCACATCGGGAAGAACATTCGAAAATATTAGCTTTAATTTAAGAAAAAA
Source organism: Clostridiales bacterium UBA2432 (assembly GCA_002342805.1). Taxonomy (GTDB): domain Bacteria; phylum Bacillota; class Clostridia; order Lachnospirales; family Vallitaleaceae; genus UBA1351. Next base: position 15,308 of record DDQW01000096.1, read on the forward strand.
TGAAATTGTTGGTTTTGCAGGACTAATGGGTGCGGGAAGAACCGAAGTGATGCGAGCTGTTTTTGGGCTTGATGATTATGAAAAAGGGGATATCCGAATACGAGAAGAAATAGTTTCGATAAAAAACACACGTCAATCGATTGCACATAATATGGTTATGCTATCTGAAGATCGACGGCGGTTTGGAATTATTCCGGTACGAAGTGTGAGGGAAAACGTATCTTTGTCAAGTTTAAAATCATTTATTTTTCATGGACACTTACATAGTGGGAAAGAAAATGAAGTTGTTGACTACTATTGTAAAAAAATGAATGTAAAAACCCCAACATATGAGACAAGTATTGAATCCTTAAGCGGTGGCAATCAACAAAAAGTAATTTTAGCAAAATGGATGGTAACAAATCCGGATATTTTAATTATGGATGAGCCGACACGAGGCATTGATGTAGGGGCAAAATTTGAAATCTACAAATTAATGACGGAACTGGCCAAAGAAGGAAAAGGACTCATCATGGTTTCGTCTGAATTGCCGGAACTTATAGGCATGTGTGATCGAATCTATGTAATGGCCCAAGGACGTATAACCGGAGAGTTAACACGAGATGAGTTTACTCAAGAAAACATCATGAAACTAGCAACAATTGGTGTATCGCATCAATAAAATGAATAAGGAGAAGGAAATGGAAAATAAAATAAACTGGGGTAATGTTAAGAAAAAATATAGCATCTATATTGTATTAATCGTTCTTTTTGCTTTGTGTTGGATGGCAAATGAAAATTTTGCAACGGTAACCAACTTGACCAATATTTCAAGACAAATTGCAGTTGGAACGATATTAGCATTTGGAGAAACGATTCTTATTATATCCGGCATGCTTGATTTGTCGTCGGCATCAGTTTTAGCGCTGGCAGGAGTACTGTCTGTGGATGCATATTTAGCAACAGGTTCCTTGCTAATTGCATTTATCGTCGGAATATCAGCCGGAGTTGTATGTAACATAATCAATGGAATTATGATTACGAAGTTTAAAGCGCCTCCATTTATCGCGACATTGGCTATGATGACAATGGCAAGAGGGGCTGCCCTGTTATACACAAACGGGCAAAACATTTATCAAATCGGAGATTATGTTTCTTTTGGACAAGGGTATACATTTGGCATTCCAACGCCCATTATATTTTTGGTTATCGTTTTGATTGTTACATGGTATCTTTTAAAACATACTGTTTTTGGGCGTTCAATATATGCCATTGGTGGAAACGAAGAGGCAGCGACAGCGTCCGGTATCAACGTGAATTGGATTAAGATGAAAGCCTTTATAATCAATGGAGTTTTTGTTGGAGTCGCAGGTATTTTATTTATGTCGCGAAATAACGGAGGAATGCCAAATGGTGCGATTGGATATGAATTTAAAGCTCTAACAGCGGCTGTTATTGGTGGGACGAGTTTTACAGGTGGTATAGGTACAGCAGCAGGAACTGTTGCTGGTGCATTTATTGTTGGATTTTTAGATAATATCATGGTTCTTATGGGGGTCAATTCCTATTTACAGCAAATTATACGGGGAGCCATTATAGCTTTTGCGGTGATCTATGATATTCAATCAAAAGGTAAGAAGAAGTAAGCAAAATTAAAGGTAAGGTATTTGGTTATTCCTTGGTTTTAACCAAGATAACATATAACTATCATTCAAGAAGATAAAAGGAGGAAACACATGAAAAAGGTAATATCATTATTATTGATCGTAACATTAATGAGCGCATTATTTGTAGGGTGTGGAGCTGAGGACAATTCAGGAGCAGGATCAGATACCGGGTCAGCTGAAACAGAACAAAATGAAGAAATGGGGACAAGTGAATCAGAAGAAATGACACAAGAAACAGAAGCGGAAGCAGGTAAAGTATATCGTGTAGCATATATTGCGCGTGCTCAAGCGGATTCATTTGCTGCATGGTTAGCAAATGCGGTCAATGAAGAAGCTGAAAAATATGAGGATATTGAAGTGGATATATTTGATGGACAAGCGTCAGACGATACACAAAATGGATTGATTGAGAATGCAATCACAAACAAATATGATGCCATTGTCATACAACCAAATAATGGTGAGGCGCAGAGACCTTATGCAGAAAAAGCAGTAGCAGCAGGTATTGTGACAATTACAACAAATGCTAGAATTTCTGGAATAGAAGGAGCGTCTTCTGTGGATGCAGATCCATATGCCCAAGCAAAAGTGAATGCAGATAAAGCAGTTGAACAAATTCCACAAAATGCCAATGTTGTTGTACTCTTAGGCCCTCCGGGGAACTTTCATGCAGATGAACGCCGTAAGAGTTGGGAGCAAGAATTTTTTGCAAAACGTCCGGATGTAACAATTGTTGGTGAAGAAATAGCAAACTGGAATAAAGATGAAGCCTTAAACTATATGGAAACTTGGGTTCAAGCAAATGATAAGATTGATGCAATTATTTCAATGAATGACAATATGGCAGCTGGTGGCATTGAGGCAATCAAAGATAATCCTCAATATGATAGTATTTTGGCGTATGGCGTTGATGGAACTGCTGAAGCGTGTCTTTTAATTAAAGAAGGACTTATGACAACAACGAGTCTGCAGAGTGCTTATGCTTTAGCAGAAGCAATTTTACATACCAGCCATCAATTGATGACCGGAGCTGAAGAACAAATTGATATTGATATTGATTGTCCGTTAATTACAGAGAAAAATGTGGATGAATATATTGAGATGCACAAGCGTGCAGGAGCAATTCAGTAGTAAGTGATGACAGTATTGGAGGACGATAATGAATAATAACGCTTTTTATATGCAAGGTACAAATCACATGGTCAAAAAAGAGTTACCTGTACCGACACCAAAAGAAAATGAAGTTTTAATCAAGGTAGATGTTGTTGGTATATGTGGCTCGGATGTTCATTATTATAAACATGGAAATATTGGTGACTTTGTTGTCGAGGGAGACTTTATCTTAGGGCATGAATGTGCAGGAGAAGTCGTTCAAGTAGGCACAGACGTGAAAAACCTAAGGGTAGGTGATCGGGTCGCGTTAGAGCCGGGCAAGACCTGCGGAAAATGTGAATTTTGTAAATCAGGTAAGTATAACTTATGCCCGGATGTTGAATTTTTTGCTACGCCGCCTTTTCATGGTGTTCTAACTAATTATGTAACCCACCCAGAGGATATGTGTTTTAAATTACCTGAGAATGTATCGAACATGGAAGGCGCTTTGGTTGAACCACTAGCTGTTGGACTCCATGCGACATCACTAGGTGAAGTAGGTTTGGGGGATACGGTCATTGTCTTTGGGTCTGGATGCATCGGATTAGTTACGTTGATGTCCGCAAAAGCCAGAGGAGCTTCAAAAGTGATTGTAGTAGATGTCCTTGAAAACAGACTGAAGACAGCGCTAAAGTTAGGTGCAGATCACGTTATTAATGCAAAAGATGTTGACCTTATATCTACAGTCAATGAGCTGACGGATGGCAAAGGGGCAGATGTTGTCATAGAGACTGCCGGAGCTGATGTAACAGTTAAACAAACTGTAGATGTAGTGAAGATTGGTGGAACTATTGTTCTTGTAGGGATGACGGCAAAAGATGAGGTTTCGTTTAATTTTATGAGATTAATGGGAAAAGAAGGTGTAGTGAAAACGATATTTAGATATAGAAATCTTTATCCGGTTGCCATTAATGCAATTGCAAGTGGCACCATAAAAGTAAAAGATATCGTGAGTCATCAATTCGCCTTTGACCAAACCAAAGAAGCTTTTGACTTTGTGTCAGAAAATGCAGCAAATGTTGTCAAAGCGATAATAAAAATCGACTAAAATAATAGGGCGATTGGTAGTGTAAAAACTATTAATTGCCCTATAACATATTAAAAAAAGAAGAGGAGAAAAGAAAGTATGTATTTTATTGGTATTGATTTAGGAACTTCCTCTGTGAAGGTATTAGTGACAAATGATAAAAATGAAATTGTTGGTGATGCTTCCAAAGAATATCCCGTATCCTATCCGCAAGAAAAATGGGCTGAACAAGATCCTCTTGACTGGTGGAATGGTACAAAAGAGGCAATAAAAGAAGTGGTTAACAAATGTCATATTGCTAAGGACGCTATCCGAGCAATCAGTTTTAGTGGGCAAATGCACGGTTTAGTTGCTTTAAATGAAGAAAATGAAGTCTTGCTACCTGCGATTTTATGGTGTGATAATCGGACAGAAGAAGAATGTGAAGATATTACAAATTATTTTGGACAAGAAAAATTAAGTGAATATACTGGAAATAAAGCTCTTGCCGGATTTACAGCGCCTAAAATACTCTGGGTAAAAAAGAATTTACCGGATATATTTAAACGAATTAAGCATATTATGTTGCCTAAAGACTATATTAGTTTTAAATTGACAGGGGCATATGCGACGGATGTTTCAGATGCTTCGGGAATGTTACTATTAGATGTTAAGAATAGAACGTGGTCGAAAGAAATGTTGGAATATTTAAATATTGATGAAGCCATACTTCCCAAGATGCATGAATCCTATGAAGTTTGTGGAAAAGTTACAGCAAGTGTTTTAGAAGAGCTTGGACTAGAAGGTGACATCTTGGTTATAGCAGGAGCAGGCGACCAAGCTGCTGGAGCCGTTGGGACTGGAACGGTTAGTGAAGGGATAGTATCGATAACATTGGGAACGTCAGGAGTTGTTTTTGCAGCGCATGAACACTATGCATATGACAAGGCGAATCGACTACATGCATTTTGTCATGCAAATGGAAAATATCATTCAATGGGAGTTATGTTGTCAGCTGCTTCATGTCTTAAATGGTGGGTTGATGATATTCAAAAGGGGATGGGGTTTGAAGCGCTATTGGAAGAAGCAATTCAGCTTGAGTCAGAAGATAATAATTTGGTCTTCTTACCATATCTGATGGGCGAACGCACCCCTTATGCAGATCCAGATGCAAAAGGCGCTTTTGTTGGTATGACAATGATGACAAAACGTGGACATATGACAAAAGCTGTGCTAGAAGGAGTTTCTTTTGGTTTAAAGGATTCTGTAGAAATTCTAAAAGACATCAATGTGCCCATTAATGAAGTTCGTATAATAGGTGGAGGAAGTAGAAGCTTATTGTGGAAACAGATTTTGGCAGATATGCTTGGTATGCCGATTCAAGAAATCAATACAAACCAAGGTGGTGCCTTAGGAGCAGCAATTTTAGGCGCAGTTGGAGCAGGCCATTTTTCTAATGTAGAAGAAGGCTGTCAAGCAATGATTAAAGTGACGAATAAAGTGGAGCCGAATTTGGATAAAAAAGAATATTATGAGAAAAAATATCAGAAATTCCAAAGATTGTATGAGGCATTGAAACGTTGGTATAAGAGTTGAAAAACTGTAGCAAAAAAGCGGGTGATGGGAATCGAACCCACGTATCCAGCTTGGAAGGCTGGTGTTCTACCATTGAACTACACCCGCAGCAAAACTTATTATACACGATGATGAAAAAAATGGCAAGTAATATTTGCCATTTTTTTTCTTTGTTGTATAATTGCATTATAGGAGAGTGAGTTTATGAAGATAGCTTTTTTTGATACAAAACCATACGATCGTCAATCCTTTGATCAATATATTGATCAATATGACATTGAGATTAAATACTTTGAAGCTAAATTAAATGAAGATACAGTGGCATTAGCGGCACATGCAGATGTCGTGTGTGCCTTTGTAAATGATACCTTAAATGAAGCAGTTCTTGATACCTTAGTTGATATGGGGATTGGTTTATTAGCACTACGTTGTGCAGGATATAATCATGTTGATTTTGAAGCGGCATATGATAAGGTACATATTGTTAGAGTTCCGGCCTATTCACCTTATGCAGTAGCAGAACATGCTATCGCACTGATGTTTTCTTTGAATAGAAAAACGCATCGAGCATATGTTCGGACACGAGATAATAACTTTAATATTAACGGACTTACCGGATTTGATTTTCATGGAAAAACAGTTGGTGTTATTGGAACAGGAAAAATCGGACGTATATTTATTGATATATGTAAAGGCTTGGGGATGAAAATTCTTGCCTATGATATGTATCCATCAGAGATTGAAGATGTTGAGTTTGTAAACCTTACAAGTCTTTATCAAAAGTCGGATGTTATTTCCTTGCATTGCCCTTTGACTCAAGAAACACATTATATGATTGATGAAGATGCAATTCAGCAGATGAAGGAAGGTGTTATGCTCATTAATACATCCCGAGGCGCATTGGTGCAGACAGAACATCTTATTGATGGATTAAAATCCAAAAAAATCGGATCGGCGGGATTAGATGTCTATGAAGAAGAAAGTGAATACTTTTTTGAAGATTTTTCATCGGAAAGTATTGATGATGACAACCTTGCGAGACTTTTGTCCTTTAGCAATGTTCTTGTGACATCCCACCAAGCATTTTTGACAAAAGAAGCGTTAAGTAATATTGCACAAACAACATTAGAAAATGTCAAAGCATACCAAGAAGGGAGACCACTCGTTAATGAAGTGTGTTATCACTGTCCCGAAGGACCCACAAAATGTGAAAAAAAAGAAAATGGTCGATGTTTTTAATAAAATATACTTGCATGTGTATCGATAAAATGATAAAATATTTCTTGCGTGATTTAATTTTTCAAGCAATGGGATATAGCTCAGTTTGGTAGAGCGCATGCTTCGGGAGTATGAGGTCGCAGGTTCGAATCCTGTTATCCCAACAATAAATGATAATAAAAAGCATCAGATTTCTCTGATGCTTTTTATTATTTACTCTTTGAATTCGTGAACAATGTTTGTTAATTCGCTTGATAGTTGAGTGACTTGTCGGCTAAGTTCTTTGATATCTTCAACAGCAGCTAATATTTCTTCGGTTGCAGCAAGGGTTTCTTCCGCGCTTGCAGCATTTTCGGAAGCGGTTGCGGATAAAGACTCTACAACTTCAACGACGTTTAATCGGCGATTCTCCATCTCATGAGAACTTGAGGAGAGCTTATCAATGGTGCCGTTGATGTCTAGAATGCGTTCGGAGATTGTTTTATATCGATTTTTAGTTTCATTAACGCTGGATACTTGTTCATTAAAGACCAAGCCTGTTTCATTACTTTTTTTGCTTGCAGCTTCAATATTATTTTTTAATTGATTAAGCATATTATCAATGGTTTGAGTCGATTGAGTCGATTGCTCTGCAAGCTTTCGAATCTCATCAGCCACGACGGCAAATCCTTTTCCGGCCTCACCTGCTCTTGCGGCTTCTATGGCAGCGTTTAAGGCGAGTAAGTTTGTCTGATTTGCAATATCTGCAATTAACTTGCTGGCATTACCGATTTGTGAAGCGCTTTCATTTGTTTCTGAAATAATATTGGATATTTCGTTAAATGAAGTTTGTGTCAATGTGGTTTGCTCAATTAAATGATTTACAGTTTTTTGCCCTTCTTTTGTCAAAGTGTTAATACTGTTACTTGCACTTTTTAAAAATTCAGTATTATCTGCATTTTGGATAATCATAGCACCAAGATGTTCAATAGAATTGGCAACATTCTGAGTATCCGATGCTTGAGCGGATGCGCCTTCAGCAACTTCAGCAATTGTTGTGGCGATTTCGTTGGTTGCAGAGCCGACCTCTTCAGAGTTAATATTCATAACATTTGCAGTTTCTTTTAAATTTTGTGACTCGGTTTTTAAGTGATTTACAATTTCAATGAGATTACCAAACAGTATATACATTTGTTTAGACATATGTCCGAGTTCATCTTTGCTATCGACTGCTTTGAATAGATTATAATTACGCAAATCTTTTTGCCCGAGTTGTGTAGCAATGTTTGTTGACGTTCGTATAGATTGGTTGATATAAATACTCATTCGTAATGCAAGTGAGAAAACAATGAGAAGAAGAAGAGCAGACCCAGCAATAATAATAGCAACAATGGTATTCAGAAGGTTTTCAAGTTCCTGAACTTGGTATAAACCGTATTCTTCAACTAACGCACCCATAACGTCAATATTATGACGCGTAGCTTCGAATGCATTTAAATGGTTGCTATAATTCCCATCAAAAGTACTTATGTTAAGAGAAGATTCCCATGCAGACAGATTCGTTATAAATTCATTATAGTTTGTATTTAATTTCTCTCCGGTTTCAGAAGTGAAAGTCAAAAAGAAAAACGAGTCTTTTCCAATAATTTGCATTGCTTCATCAATTCGCTCACGTGTTTGTTGCGAATTTTCTTGATAATCACTTACGAGCGTATTTTTAAGATCTTCACTTAAATTGTCTTGAAAGAGAAGTTGTTGCTCAGCAACATACGCTTGGTAAAAATCTCGATCTGCATTTAGAATAAGTGCAGAGCTGGCAAACATCTCGTCATATAATATCGTTTGCATATTTTGATGGGTAGAGCTAAGAATAAAAATACTGCTGATGACTATACTAATAACTAAAATGGTTGGTAGTAGAACGAGAATCAATAATTTGTTGCGAATTTTTAAATTTTTCATATAAACATCTCCTTGTAATAGGGATAAAAATTATCTTAAAAGGTATATCGGATAATTCTATATATGGCTTTAGTGGGTAAAATAACATATTGTACTTGAAATACTGACTAAAGTTGTGTATACTATTAAAAGCGAAAACGTATTCAAAAGTTTTTCAAAAAAATCATAATGGGCATTCGCCAAGCGGTAAGGCACAGGACTTTGACTCCTGCATTCGCTGGTTCGAATCCAGCATGCCCAGTTATAGCTGTAATCTACAGGATTACAGCTTTTTTCTAAGCTGACATAAATGAATTTGACCCCTAATCATAAGTATAAAAGTAAGGTGGTTTACATGAAAAAGTCTCTTCTAGTGGGCGTTAATGCAAAATACATACATTCTAATTTGGCCATTCGTTATATACAAAAATACGTACAACAAAATCAGAATAAAGAAAAAAACTCTATTCTTTTCAAAGAATTCAGTATTAATCAAGATATAGAATATATTTTAGAAGAAATCATGAAAACTTCAGCCGATATTATCGGTTTTTCGTGTTATTTGTGGAATATAGAAATGATTCGGCGCCTCAGTCGAAATATAAAAATGATTCGTCCGAATGTAATCATAGTCTATGGTGGGCCGGAAGTGACATATACATCAGTTCAGGAAATTGAAAGTAATACATATGTAGATATCATTGTCAAAGGTGAAGGCGAAAAAATCTTTGCCGATATCTTAACCCATTTGGACCATTTAGAAAAGGTCAAGGGTATTACATATCGTCATCAAGATAAGGTCATTGACCAAGCCAATGGTATGGGGATTGATTTTTCTGATGTTGTTTTTCCCTATGAACCGAACCTGGACCATTTAGAGCATCGTATCATCTATTATGAGACCAGTAGAGGGTGTCCGTTTAATTGTCAGTACTGTTTGTCATCGGTTGAAAAAGGTGTGCGATTTAGGCCGATAGAGATGGTGCAAAAAGAACTGCAGTTTTTCTTAGATGCTAAAGTTCCGCAAGTTAAGCTCGTGGATAGAACCTTTAATGCTAGACGAGAACATGCCATAGCAATTATGGAGTATATCATAAAAAAAGATCAAGGGTTAACCAATTTTCACTTTGAAGTGGCCCCGGAATTAATTGATGATGATTTCTTAGTGTGTCTTTCTAAAGCTAGACAAGGACTATTTCAACTCGAAATTGGTGTTCAATCCTCCAATACGAAGACATTATCGATTATACAACGCAAAAATGATTTGGAACAAATCCCGCAGGTTGTTGAAAAAATCAAGACCTTGAATAACACACATATACACTTAGATCTCATTGCCGGATTGCCGGAGGAAAATCTATCGGCATTCAAAAATTCATTCGACTACGTTTATGCTATGGAACCCGATCAATTCCAATTAGGGTTTTTAAAAATATTAAAAGGGGCAGGACTTTTTTATGTAGCTAAAGACTATGGAATCAAATATCGAGATTATCCTCCATATGAAGTGCTATCAACACATGCCTTGCCATTTGAAGATGTGATGGAGTTAAAAGTTGTGGAAGAGATGGTTGAAAATTTTTATAATAGCGGACTGTTTAATCAAACCATGCGTCGACTTGTCAATGTTTACGAACGTCCCTATAATTTATATGAGGCATTAGGTCGTCAATGGATAGATTTTGGAATGCATCATGTAAAGCATAATAAATTGGATTTATATAATTTTGTATATGAATGTATTCTTCGATTGAATGTTTCAGATAGGATGAAAGAGGAATATATTGATTGGCTGCAGATGGATTATGCCCTCAATGAAAAACCAAAAAAACAAGCTGAATGGATGACTATGAATTTTGTGGAGTCGACGCTTCAGCGTTACTTACTTGAAGTTTTACAAGAACATCATGTCTGGCAAGAAGAATCCGGTGAATATACAACGAAGCAACTATCACGGATGTATCATATTGACAAAATTGACAACAAAAATCTATTAGAAGCATTGCCCTTGGCCCATCGGATTGATGCGAGAGCAAGAGAAGGCGAGCAAGGCACTTATATTTTAATTAACTATGGTCGACGTGACTTTATTCATAATAATGGGGAGATGGTAAGCATCAACCTCGGATGATATTAGGAAGGGATGAAGATGAATAAAAAGAGAAAAGAGAAAATATTAGGAATGTTGGATGAACATTATGGTGTGGAATATATTTGTTACTTGAATCATCAAAAACCGTATGAGCTTTTAATTGCAACGATGTTAAGTGCTCAATGCACCGATGAACGTGTAAACATAGTGACAGAGAAGCTGTTTAAAAAGTATACATCTTTAGAAGCTTTTGCTGGTGTTGAAATTAAAGAATTGGAAAAAGATATCCATTCGACAGGTTTTTATCGCAATAAAGCGAAAAATATTAAAGCGTGTGCAAATGAGTTGTTAGAACGACATAATGGAATTGTACCCGAAGACATTGAGTTGTTGGTGAGTTTATCCGGAGTCGGCCGAAAGACAGCCAATGTTGTTCGTGGACATATCTATGATTCTCCGAGTGTTGTTGTCGATACTCATGTTAAGCGAATTTCGAAAAAACTAGGCTTTACGTCGCTAGATGATCCGGTGAAAATCGAATATGATTTAATGGAGGTACTACCCAAAGAGCATTGGTTGAGGTATAATACTCAAATAATCGCTCATGGACGCCAGATTTGCATGGCTAGAAATCCAAACTGTGAAGAATGCTTTTTATTAGCACAGTGCCCGTGGGGGTTGAAAAAACGCTGTGAAGATTTGGAGGAAGAAAATGAATAAGCCTATCGTGATTGGTATAGCCGGAGGAACCGGGTCTGGAAAAACGACACTTGTCAATCGATTAAAATCTGTATTAGATGATCAAGTCGTGACGATTTGTCATGATTATTATTACAAAGCCAATGCGGATATGCCGATTGAAGAACGTAAACTGCAAAATTATGATCACCCAAATGCCTTTGAAACCGAACTGATGACAGAGCATCTAAAACACTTAAAAGAAGGGCAAACCATTCATTGTCCGATCTATGATTTTGTAGCTTATACAAGGAAGAAAGAATGTTTAGAAATAAAGCCTAAACGCGTCATTATAGTAGAAGGGATTCTTATTTTTGAAAATAAAGAATTGGTTGATGAACTTGATATCAAAGTGTTTGTTGATACCGATGCTGATGTTCGAATTATTCGGCGCATCATTCGTGACGTCAAAGAGCGTGGACGTAGCTTGGATTCAGTGATTGCACAATACTTAACAACGGTCAAACATATGCATGATGAATTTGTTGAACCAAGCAAACGAAAAGCAGATGTTATTATACCGGAGGGTGGACACAATCAAGTCGCTGTTAATATGCTTGTTGAGCAGATTAGAACTCTGTTGCGTTAGAAGGTAGGGGATAGAATGAAAGAAAAGGTTTATGTTTTTGGTCATCAAAATCCGGATACAGACTCGATTTGTGCGGCTATTAGCTATAGTTATCTTAAAAATCGGTTGGATGACAGCCATATTTATGAGCCGGTTGCATTGAAAAATGTGAACAAAGAAACACAATATGTCTTGAATCATTTTGGTGTTGATGAACCTCGTATTGTATCGAGTTTGAAACCGCAAGTACTTGATATTAATTTGCCTGGTTTTTTATTATTATATGAGACGGATTCCATAAGAAAAGCATTACTTTTAATTAGTAGTCAAACGGGTCGTGTGGCTCCGGTAACCGATAAAAAAGGCCGATTAATCGGTGTGGTTTCAATTTCGGATCTAATTCCTCGTATGCTAAATTTAGGGAATCGAGATGTGCTTAAGTTATCAAAAACACCCATTGGTAATATTGTTGATGATTTAAGACTTGAAGAAATTTCTGAAAATCAATCCAATAAATATATAAAAGGTTCGGTTCATATTTCGACAGATTTACAGGACGAAAAACAGTTGAAAAAACTGCAAAAGCAAGACCTTGTTTTGTGTAATCGTTTTGAGTTTGCGTCATATTTAGGACGAGCCTCTGTCATTATAGTCAGTGGTGTTGAAACGAAGCAACACAAAGAAGACCTTATTGAAAGTTATCAAAAAGCAATGCAAGATCGATCGATAGAAACACGATGTTTTGTATCGGATAAGAGCACATTTGAACTGGTTAAACCCCTTGCGCAAACCGCACCTATTCGTGATGTTGTTGTTAAAGGGGATCTTGAATATTTCGTAACTTATGAGACTATTGACGATGTAAAGAATAATATGTTGTCTTCGCGGTTCAGACGTTTCCCGGTTGTGACCGAAAAAGGCGAAGTAATTGGAATGATTTCCCGGAGTGATCTTATTGATATTAACAAGAAAAAAGCTATTCTAGTCGATCACAACGAACGTGGCCAATCCATTGAAGGTATCGAAGACATTGATATTCTTGAAATTATCGACCACCACCGTGTTTCGGATATTTCAACGGTAACACCACTGTATTTTCGTGTCGAACCGGTGGGCTGTACGTGTTCAATTATTTGCAGAATATATGAAGAACAAGGGATAGAGATTCCAAAAGAGATTGCCGGCTTAATGTTAAGCGCGATTATATCGGATACATTGTTGTTTCATTCACCGACATGTACGGACTTTGATCGTGAGATGGCTGAGCGCTTAAGTGATATCACCGGAGTCGATATGCAGCTTTATGGTATGGAGATGATTCGTGCCGGTTCAAGCATGCAAGAAGAATCGCCGGAACATATTTTAAGTTATGACCGCAAACGATTTATGTTTGGTGAATATAAGGTTTCAATTTCTCAGATTAATACAGGTGATTATGAAGGCTTGTTTGAAGTATATGATGACATTATAGAAGAAATGGAAGCGATGGCAGATAAAGATGGACTCAATCTAGTTGTCCTTCTCGTTACAGATGTGGTTGTGGAAGGCACAGAATTGATTGCCATAGGAGATGCTCGCTGGATTGCAGAAAATGCTTTCCATCTTGAAGAAGATGATCAAAGCATTTTCTTACCAGGAGTCTTTAGCCGAAAGAAACAAATCGTTCCTAAATTAATGAATGCAGCCAAATTATAATTTTAATTCTCGAATTTTGTACTTACTCAACGCTGATGAAATGATCATATTGAGTAAGTATTTTTTTTGTTATAATAGTACTGTTTAACCATGTAATGATACCCATTCCAAAAAACATGAAAACAAACAATTCAACAGCGCCTAAGGATATTAATATGATTATAATAACAGCAACCGTATTGAATAAAGACGCTAAAACGGTCCAAGGTAAATGCTTGTTTGCCAGTAAAAATGAATTCTTGATAATATCGAGGAATTTTAAATCAGAATGTGCCAATAGTGGGAAGGCATAGGTTGAGATGAAAGAAATCTCGATAAAAATAAATAAGTAAAAGGGAAGAATGTACACGCTACCAAATTGATTGGTCCAAATAAGAAAGATATTAAACAAGCTGACAACAACAAAAAACATGGTAAATAAACCGACAAGTAGCGATGTTAAAAAACGTTTTTTAAAACGCTTAAAAAATTGCTTAAATGGATATCCTTTACCGGAGACAACACCTGCATACATGCCTGCATATAAACCGGTCAAAGCCGGGCCACTTAAGATTCCTGCACTAAAGACAGTAAGTAATAGCCATACAATGTTTAGGACCAGCACATCAAATACAATCGTTCCATAATGTTGAAATGGTCCGTCTAAATCAAATATTTTCACAACATAACCTCTTTCTGAATGTATTAAAACATAATCTATGTATTTAAAGTATTATATCATAGGATAAAACGATTGGGAAGGTGTTCTGATAAGTGAATTTGCCTAAATTTACCTTGTCATAGGACTAAAGACCCGTTATAATAGACACAAGACGAGTCAATAGAAATGATGAGGTGAAGGAATGTTTGATCATATCTTGTATTCAAATGAATTTTTTTCTTTAGTTGAAGAGGAAAAATTAATATATGTTAAAGTAAAATCAAAGGGCTATGAAATCAATGATTTTAAATCTTTTATTCAAAACATTCCCAGAATTAAAGTAACCCAATTTAGCCATCTTAGAAGTGCAATTGTTCACGGCATTGATAAGTATATTGTTATTGGTGAATATAAACCACTTATCGAAATCCAAGTATCAAAAGATCGATTTACTGCATATGCAATTATTAATATGACACAAGAAGAATATGACCAAGCAGATAAAGATGCATTGATTGATGAGATTATTAAAATCTCAAGTCAAGAAGGTATTGAATATGGTATGGATATGTCGGAGGTTATGGATAATATGCAACCCATGCATCCTTTTGTGATTGCACACGGTATGCACCCAGTGCAAGGTGAAGATGCAATTATTCGACTATACGAAATTGAGGATGCCAAACCGCAAATATATCAAGACGGTAAGGTGAATCATTACGAACTCAATTTGATTAATAAAGTGGATGAAGGTGAATGGGTTGGCGAAAGAATCGAACCCAAAGACGGGATACCGGGAAGAACAGTATTTGGCGAGATTGTACCGGCGCTTCCGGGACATCAAGAAAAGTTGATCTATGATCGGAAATCCATACAGGCAATTTTGGATCCGGACCACAAAAAAACCGTTTTGCATGCGAGGCGAATTGGTGCGGTTGTTTATGAAAACGGTGTTCTGAGTGTCTGTAATTACCTTGAAATTGATGGTAAAGTATCCTTTAAAACGGGAAATGTTGATTTTGACGGATATGTCGACATAAAAGATTCTGTTGAAGATAATTTTTCGGTGAAAGCGGATAATGATATACAGATTATGGGTGATCTTGGTGTTGGTGCTGTTGAACACATTGAAAGCCGTGAAGGTAGTATTTATATTCGCGGGGGGATTGCAGGTCAGAATAAAGCGGTTATTGTTTGTGAAGGGGATTTATTCACAAAATTTGTTGCAGATTGTGAGATTATCTGCCAAGGAACTGTACATATTGGTTACTACGCGATTAATGCAAAAATAAAAGCAAAAGAAGTGATTCTTGAAGGTTTTAATAGCCGTATTATTGGAGGTAAGATTGATGCAGATGTGCGCGTGTATGCAGGAGAGATTGGCAGCCGTGCAGAAACAGCGACAGAAATTTGTGTTCGAGGATTTAATCGGCAAGCAATGCGTGAAGAATATGATTCTATCGATGCGACCGTTGAGAAACTAATGAAAATGGGGCAGCTGTTGAAACAGAAGATGACGATTTATACAAGCAGTGGAAAAGTCGGACTTGAAGCGGATGAAGCAGAGGCCTTGGAAAAGTTAGAAACGGAATATGAG
Source organism: Clostridiales bacterium UBA2432 (assembly GCA_002342805.1). Taxonomy (GTDB): domain Bacteria; phylum Bacillota; class Clostridia; order Lachnospirales; family Vallitaleaceae; genus UBA1351. The sequence continues at coordinate 31,155 of DDQW01000096.1, forward strand.
CGATGTCAAAAAACGTTAAAAATCTATGTTCAACGGAAGAAAAACTATCGTTCGTATCTCCAGACAAGAGGTGAAGGAGAGATTCGAGCCCAAAAAACAATTTATCCAAATGTCGATCTCAAATTAAAAAATGAAGTTATTCGTATTCGTAATCAAGAGAATGCGAATACCTGTTACTACTATAAAAACAATCAAGTGTTTAATGATTTATAAGAGCTGTCCGGAATGGGTAGGCGATATAAAGGGAACCACAAATGACGAAATGCAAAGGTGTGGTTCTTTTTTTGAGTCTATTTTGAATGTGCAAAATGCATTCATCTAGATTTGAAATCATGGTATAATCTTGGCTATTATACGCATTAGTTTCCAAAGCACGTGGACTTTTTGGTGTGGTAAGTATAATCTCGGATGCTAATGAAGCGAGCAAAGAAAGTCCTCTTTGATAGTTTTTGCCTTTTAAAGACCCGAAGACAAGAATGATTGGGGCACTTGAGCTTGTTTTATCGGCAAGAAGATGTTGGTATAATGCAGTGAGTCCGTCTTCATTATGACTACCGTCTAGAGTAATCTTATGACCGTTTTGTTTAAAGGTTTCAATGCGGCAAGGATGATGTAGCCTGCCTAGTCCGATGCGGTTTTTTTTGGAGAGAGTAGGATAACGTTTGTTCAAATAAGTAATGATGCTTAAAACGCCCAAAAAATTATCAATCTGATGTGTGCCATTAAGGGGAAGTGGTAAATAATCCACTAGGTCAATGGAAGACGTGTTGAGGTAGTCCTTGCTAACGTAACAAGGCGCCTTAAGTGTAGTCGCATAAGAACAAATTGCTTCAATAACTTCAATCTTATTTGGATTAATGAAAACGGGGCAATTTGCCTGAATAATTCCGGCTTTATGCATAGTTATATCCATCAGAGAAGGACCTAAAAATTCTGTGTGGTCATAACTAATAGACGTGATGAGCGCAGCTTCTATATTTTTAAATACATTCGTTGCATCATCTCTGCCACCCATAAGGGTTTCAATAATTCCTAAATTCACATTAGCTTTGTACATAGAGTAAAAGGCGATAACGGTGAGGCATTCGTATTGGGTTGGAAGTTGTTTTCCTTTAGACTGTAAACGTTCATAGGCGATTTGAATCTCTTGTGTTGTTTCGTTCATCGCCTCAACAGAAATCATTGAACCGTTTATATGAATACATTCTCGATAGTCATCAATATATGGAGAGGTATATGTTGCACACGTATATCCGTTAGCGCGGTATATAGAATCAAGCATTATGGTACAAGAACCTTTGCCGTTTGTTCCTGCAATATGAATGACCGAGAGTTCTTCGTGGAAATTGCCAAGCTCTTCAAGTAAATTATACATACCTATAAGATCCATTTTATCAGAAAATGGTGGAACTGAGTCTAAAAAAAATGTGTAATGATATCTTGCTTGATTATCCATAGGTGCTCCTTTATTTTGTCGCGATTGATGCCATTTATTATAACGGAATCTATGGAAAGTGGCAATGGAAACTATACATGATTTTGGGAGGATGCTATAATGAGAATAAAAATGTAAGAAGAAAAGAGAGTAAGGGTGATTATATGGCAGAACCGGCATACCGACATTTGGCAAAAGAACTAGAAGAAGATATTAAGAAGGGGATCTATAAAGCAGGAGATCGATTGCCGTCAGAACGTGATTTGGCAAAGCAATATTTAGTCAGTCGCATGACGGCTAGACAAGCAATGCAATTACTTGAGGAAAATCAGATTGTTTTTCGCGAACGGGGTAGCGGTACCTACGTCAAAACGCCGTCTTTTCAACAAAATAATGTGGGGAGTTTCACCGAAACAATCGGAAATATGGGCTATACAGCAAAAACGGAAGTGTTGGAATTAAGTACCATATATTCCTTAAACACGGTGGCCAAGCAACTAAGCTTGCCTGCAGACACGATTTTTTTGAAAGTCAAACGCTTACGTTATGGTGATGAGATCCCCATGGCCTTAGAAACGCTTTATATACCCAAGATGTATTGTCCGGAGTTAGAAAAGCATAATCTTTGTACATCTCTTTATCATCTACTAGAAACGTATTATGATATACGTATTAAAAAAGTTTCTTACAAAATCGAAGCACAAATTGCGAATCCGATTTACACGAAAATATTTAATCTAAACAAAGCAACGGCACTCCTAAAAGTAACAGGAGTAACGGTTGACTTGACGGATCGAAAGCTTTTTTATGAAGAGTCTGTCTATCGTTCAGACCTTTATAATTATCATGTGGATATCTTGCGAAGTTAATAAAGAATAAAAAATCATGTTCAATCACTTTTGATGATTGAACATGATTTTTTTGTGGTGGAATGAGCGGTTATTTAATCAATAGTACTAATTCAAAATCTGGAAAACCATCATGATTACCAAAATGTATGATTGATATTGATTGAAATTGATTGGAATGCTATAATGTTATTATGAAACCAATCAAAAAGAGATTGATTTAAACATGTTAAGAAAGGATTTGACGATTTGGATGGTGTAGCAGTATTTAAAGGAATCGGAATTGGTAAAGCGTATAATCATAAAAAAGCTGAAGTTAACATATCTACAGAAAAAATCACAGCAAGTGAAGTAGACGCAGTGCTAGAAGAATTTCGACAAGCGAAGTTACAACGTATTATGAAGCTTGAAGAACAAAAAAAACATGTGGCAAAAACGGTTGGAGAAGAAGAGAGTCTTATTTTTGAAGCCCATATAGAGATACTCAATGATCCGGAGTTAAATGATCAGATTGTCAATTTGATTAAAAATGATCAGATGAATTTGGTCCAAGCCATTGACCAGACACGCAATCAATTTGTTGCGCTTTTTGCTCAACTCGATGATCCATATATAAAAGAACGATCAAAAGACATTGAAGATGTAACGAATGGAATGATTAATGCATTATTGGGAGTTGAAGAAGACCAACTATCCAAAATCAACGAAGATACCGTGATTTTTGCAAAAGATTTAAATCCGTCAGAAACGATTCAATTAGGTGAATATGTTCAAGGCATTGTATTAGAAGATGGAAGTGTGACAAGTCATACGGCAATTGTTGCAAAAGCAAAAGGAATTCCAACACTTGTCGGTTATACAAAAGAGCGACCTGACGACGGAGAAATTGTTGTTTTAGATGGGCATACAGCCCGTATTTTTATACTGCCGGAAGAGCTTTTGCTTAAAGAATATAAAAAGAAACGGGACAAAGAAATTCAGAGAAATATCGAACTGAAAAAAATACGCGATAAAGAAGCAATTACAAAAGATGGTCATAAAATACACTTAGTGGGTAATGTAGGTTCTGAACTTGAGGCAGAAGCAGTTGTAGAGAATGGCGGATTTGGTGTTGGTTTATTAAGAACGGAGTTTATCTATATGGATTCCCGCCACTGGCCAACAGAAGAAGAACAGTTCAAAGCCTACAGTGCAATTGCTCGAAAAGCCGGAGGCGATGTTATTATTCGTACCCTTGATATTGGTGGTGATAAGACCTTACCCTATTACTCGTTTCCCAAAGAAGACAACCCCTTCTTGGGACTCAGAGCGATACGGTTTTGCTTGAAAAATCATGGGATATTTAAAACTCAGCTGCGTGCAATACTTCGAACAAGTGCAAAATATCCGGTTAAAATTATGTTTCCAATGATTAGTGGTGTCGATGAATTTTTAAAAGCTAAAGAGATTCTTGATGAAGTTATGCAGGAAATGGATGCAGAGAAAATGGCTTATAATAAAAAAATTCAGCTTGGAATCATGGTTGAAATCCCTTCCGTTGTGTATGTTATGGATAAGTTTGTCGAACATATTGACTTTGTAAGTATTGGAACCAACGATTTATGCCAATACACTTTGGCGGTTGATCGGTTGAATCCTGCAGTGTCCTATATTTATGACGGAATGAATATGAGCATTTTAAGAATGATTCGCCATGTTGTTGAAGCGTGTCATCAAGCAGACGTTATGGTAGGCGTTTGTGGAGAGCTTGCAGGAGAACTTGAATCATCAATGGTTTTAATCGGATTAGGTGTTGACGAATTATCGGTAAGTGCCTCAATGATCCCGATCATTAAAGAAAGTATATTAAAAAGTGAGTTTAAAAGTCTTGAAAAAAGTGCATTCGATAAGATTCGATAGGAGGAATGAATATGTTAATAACAAAAGAATTAATTGATCTTAAAATGACCCAAAGCTCAAAAGAAGAGGTTGTAAAAGCATTAGCAGAAAAAGCAAAAGAATTAGGACGTGTTTCTGACTTGGGAACGTATGTAGAAGCAGTTATGCATCGAGAATCGGAGTATTCTACTGCGGTAGGATTTGGAGTGGCGATCCCCCATGGTAAAACCAATGCTGTCGCAGAAGCCTTTTTGGCATATGGACGTGTTGATGGTGTTGATTGGCAAGCACTTGATGATGAGCCAGTCTATAATGTTTTTTTGATTGGCGTTCCGGAAGAAGCTTCGGGGAATACACATCTTCAAATATTGGCGAAATTATCAAGAAAATTAATGAAAAAAGAGTTCCGAGCTGCATTAAATGATGCTGATTCTTCAGAAAACTTATTAGAATTACTTAAAGAAAATGAAATAATGTAGGTGATTATATGTTGCCTGAAGAAAGAAGGACCAAAATTCTATCTATTTTGCATATGAATAAAAGTGCAACAGTAACTTACTTGTGTAATGAATTAAAGGCTTCAGAAGCAACAATTCGAAGGGATCTTGCCATTTTAGATGATGAGAATAAATTAGAACGTGTTCGAGGTGGAGCCATTATGCGGTCGAATACGCCGGTGGAAAAAGAAGAGACCTTTGGTGAAAAAGAAGGTGCATATATTCGAGAAAAACAACGTATTGCTAAGGAGGCATTTAAGCATTTAAGAGATCATGATTCGATTTTTCTTGATGCAGGGACAACAACATTAGAACTTGCAAAATTGATAGGTCGAAGTCGAATTCATGTGTTTGTGGCCACAAATGCACCACATTTTTCTATGTATTTAGCCAATAATCCCAATGTGGAACAATTTGTTGTCGGTGGAAAAATTCGGAATAATACCTTAAGTGTCGTCGGAGCTGCAGCGGTGGATATGATTCGCCGATTAAATATGAATAAGGTCTTTATTGGGGTCAATGCCATATCACCGGAATTTGGACTGACTACGCCGGATTTTGAAGAAGCGGAGTTGAAACGGCATGCTCTTGATAATGGACGGGAACGATTTATTTTAGCTGATAGTAGCAAATTCAGTAAAGTCGCAATGTGTGAAATCGCGCCTTTAAGTTATGTTGATATGATTATCACATCAACGATTGAGGATGAATCTATCCGATCGGAATGTGAAAAAGAAGGTATAACGCTTGTTGAAGTTTTAAGAGACTGGGAGGGATAAAATGATTGCAACAGTCACGTTGAACCCGGCAATTGATAAAATTGTTGAGATTAATGAGATGTCGCTTGGAAAAGTGCATCGGATATCGAAGATGGTAAAAACATTAGGTGGAAAAAGTATTAACGTATCTAGAATTTTATCAGGACTTGAAGTTGAGAACAGAGCTTTATGCTTTGTGGGTGATGATAATAGTCATGAAGTTGAAATGTATGCTCAAACGGATCAGATTAACTTAGATATGATTCGAGTAAAAGGGAGTACGCGAACCAATGTGAAGGTAGTTGAACCGGACAATGGCTATCAGACCACGGATTTGAATGAACCTGGTTTTATGATTTCAAAAGAACAATTAGAAGCAATGACGACTAAGATTGTTAAGGACTATGGAGATAGTGAGTTTATCGTATTAAGCGGAAGTTTACCTAAAGGAGTTGGCGAGTCTTACTATGCTGAAATTGTCAAACAATTAAAAACAAGAACCAATATTGTTGTTGATGCAGACAAAGATGTTCTTATGAAAAGCATTAAAGAGGGACCGTTTCTAATTAAACCGAATATTCATGAATTGGAATCAGCTGTGGGGAAAACATTTGACTCATTGGAAGATCTAATGGTCGAGTGTCGTAAGCTCATTGATCAATATGGAATTACATATATTTTGGTTTCCATGGGAGAAGAAGGTAGCCTTCTTGTCAGTGAAGATTATTGCATAAAAGCGGACATCCTAAAAGTAAATGTTGTCAGTACTGTTGGGGCAGGAGACTCTATGCTTGCAGGATTCATATTTGGGTTAAAGGCATTTTCGAAAGAAGATGAATTAATAAAATTAAGAAAAGCTTTACAATGCGGAACAGGAAGCAGTGCTATTGCCATTGAGACGCAAGATCATGTGGGCTTTTCAAGAGAAAAATTATTAGAAAGGAGTAATCAAGTAACGGTAACAAACTTGGGGTGTTAACAATTAAATTTATCTATTTATAGGAGGATTATGTATGAAAATTTTAGGAGTAACAGCTTGTCCGACAGGGATTGCACACACGTATATGGCGGCAGAAGCCATTGAAGAGGCGGCAAAAGAAAAAGGCTATGAAGTTAAAGTTGAAACAAGAGGTTCGGTTGGCGTAGAGAATGAACTGACACAAGAAGAAATCGATAGTGCAGATGCTATTATTTTGGCTTGTGATACATCGGTTCCGATGGAACGTTTTGCAGGTAAAAAAATGATATCCGTATCTGTGAGCGAAGCGCTAAAAGACACAGGTGCATTGATTGAAAGAGCTTTAAAAGCTCCGAAATACAGTGTGAATAAAGATTTGACAGATGATGTAGCAGAGATTAAGGCCAAGCGTAGCGAAGAACGCAAAGGTGTTTATAAGCATTTGATGAATGGAGTATCGTTTATGATTCCATTTGTTGTAGCAGGTGGTATTGCCATTGCCTTAAGTTTCCTTTTTGGATATGATGCATTTGAATCAGAAGGCACATTAGCAGCCTTTTTAATGAGCATCGGTGGAGGTTCAGGAGCATTTGGACTAATGATCCCTATTTTAGCCGGATATATTGCTTATTCAATTGCAGATCGCCCCGGTTTAGCTCCAGGTATGATAGGCGGAGCAGTGGCAACACAGTTGAATGCCGGATTCTTAGGAGCGATATTAGCCGGATTTTTGGCTGGTTATGTTGTATTACTTATCAAAAAAACTATTAAACTTCCGAAAACATTACAAGGTATTATGCCTGTTTTGATTATCCCGGTTTTAGGTTCTTTAATTGTTGGACTTATATTTTTCTATGTTATAGGAACGCCTGTTGCCGCGATTAATACAGCAATGAACAATTTCCTAGAAGGAATGAGTGGAACGAATGCAGTATTACTTGGTTTGATTATTGGTTTAATGATGGCCTTTGATATGGGTGGTCCTGTCAATAAAGCGGCCTATGCCTTTGGAGCAGGAACACTTGTAGCAGGAACTGGTTCGCCGATTATGGCAGCAGTTATGGCGGCAGGAATGGTTCCGCCACTTGGTCTTGCCTTAGCAACGATTTTGTTTAGAAATAAATTTACCAATAGTGAAAAAGAAGCTGGAAAAGCAGCCGTAGTTCTTGGCTTGGCCTTTATTACTGAAGGTGCTATTCCTTTTGCAGCGGCAGATCCATTGCGCGTTATTCCCTCAATTATGGTCGGTAGTGCAGTGACTGGTGCCTTGTCGATGGCATTTAATGCAACATTATCTGTACCACATGGAGGAATTTTTGTTTTCTTTGCTGTAGAAAATGTTATAATGTATTTGTTAGCCATAATCATTGGGGCAATAGTATCCGCATTTATGGTTGGCTTTTTGAAGAAAAAAACAGAATAAAAAAAATTAAGGAGTGATGTTATGATTCGTTTTAATGCAAAGGTACCATTTGAAGAAGGTCTGCATGCTAGACCGGCAACACAACTCGTAAATCTCATTAAAAATGTAGCTTCTGACGTTCAGTTAGTCAAGGATGGAAAATCAGTGAATCCTAAGAGTATTCTCGGTGTATTAACAGTTGGTGCAGGGCATGGAGATGAGATTGAAGTTGTTGTTGAGGGTGAAGATGAAGTGAAAGTTGCGGATAGTTTGAAAGAATTTTTTCAAGCTTAAGCAAAGGAAGAAAGCAACGAAATGATAATCTTTATCAATTAGCTTGCCATATTTAAATATATGTATTATAATGTCTTATATATGATAAGGTTTTATCATATAATGGAGATATAAATGATAGGAGGCTTTAAATATGGCTAAAATAACCGGAGATATGATTATTGCAGATATTATTCGTGTCGATCAGGAACTCATTCCGATATTAATGGAAAACGGCATGCACTGTGTCGGTTGTCCGTCATCACAAGGTGAAACATTAGAAGAAGCTTGTTATGTTCACGGAATGGAAATAGATCCTTTATTGGATCAGATGAATACATTTTTGGAAGACAGATAATAAAAAAGGTTGTGTACGAAAGTACACAACCTTTTTTGCTTGGATCAAATCAAAATTGACTCATAATATTGACCGCATTATCTTTAATAAGCGTATCAAAATGCTCTTCGAAATAACTTAGGGCCGTATGTCGATGTACTGCAGATTCACCATACTCAGATAAGGTGCCTCGGATTACTCGGTTTGCCCAGCGCGGAATGTTATCGGCAACAATAGCTAGATAGTATTGGTTGGTAACAACGTTCTTGAATAATGAACTACGTGTAAAATCAAAATCACTAACTTTGTTCGCTGCGTGCGAAACTTCATCTAATGAGTTGAAAATATATACATAAAAGACATCAATAAGCTCATCTTTAATGCGTTCTTTTTCAAGAGCGGATTCTTGGACGAAGCTTTCTTCAGGTAATGTCTTCTTCTTGAAAGTCCTTGTCGTCGGCACAGGTAGATTGGCAAACTTATCTTCGATGTCATCTGGATTGTCTACCTTTGTAATAATAAGCATAATGCTGTCTGAAGATAAAGGGACAGCTTCAATCATTAATGGGGCATCGTTAGCCTCGAAACCAAATTGGTCGCTTGCCTGCAACATCATATCCTTAAATAGTTCTTGAGCCTTATCAGTGCCATATGCAAGCTCGCTTACTTTGATCTGTCGGGAAGTTAAATCGTTTTTACTAAGAACGCATTTGATTTGATTGTTATTGATCTTTTCGATTTTCATAGGATCACTTCCTTCCATACAAATGTTAGAAGACAAATAATGTATCTCTTCTAACTATAGTATAACTGATTTTACAGTGTTCTGTAAAGTTATTTGTGTTATAATTTTCGGTAAAAACATCCCAAATAATGAGCTTTTTCTAAAAATTCACAAAAATTTAATAGCTTTGTCACACAATTTTACCGAACATTTTCAAAGAAAAAGCTATTAATATTCGGAAACGCTTGATTTTCATGAATTATTTTGATAATATATTAAAGGACTGTGCTTATATTCAAAAGCCGAGTCATAATATATAATAGAATGTAACGGATATTATATCAATGGGATACTATCCTGTCAATAAAAATGTGTTTTGGAAGGAGTTTTTTTATGGCGACAAAAGTTATAATAGGTGCACAATGGGGAGATGAAGGTAAGGCGAAGATCATCGATATTTTGTCTGAAGAGGCAGAGGTTGTCATAAGATCACAAGGTGGAAATAATGCGGGCCATACAGTAGCCGTTAATAACGATGTATATAAATTTCATTTGATTCCTTCCGGCGTATTATATCCGGGAACAGATTGTATTGTTGCAAATGGTGTTGTTATCGATCCTCAAGGGATTTTAGAAGAGATGGATGGATTAGCAAAACGAGGTATTTCTTTTGAACGTCTAAAAATCAGCAAGCGAGCACATGTGGTTATGCCTTATCATAAAGTTTTAGATGGTATTAAAGAAGAGGCCAGAGGGCTTAATGATATCGGTACAACAAAAAAGGGGATTGGACCCTGTTACATGGATAAAGCGGAACGATCAGGTATCCGTATTTGCGATTTGTATAATGAAGAAGTTTTTGCTAATAAAGTTCGAGAAAATGTAATCATAAAAAATAAAATAATTAAATATGTGTATGAACAAGATATTCAGTTTGATCCGGAAGAAATTATTGCTGAATATAAAGAATATGCAAAGCGCTTGAAGCCATATGTGGATGATACGACAGTTTTAGCATATGAAGCCATTAAGTCGGGGAAAAAAGTTCTTTTTGAAGGAGCACAAGGTACCTTATTAGATCTTGACCTGGGAACCTATCCTTATGTCACAAGTTCTCATCCGATCACCGGTGGTGTGTGTGTCGGTTCGGGGATTGGACCAACCATGATTGACGAATGCATCGGAGTTATGAAAGGTTATGTTACACGTGTGGGAAAAGGACCTTTCCCGACAGAATTATTTGATGAAGTTGGAGAACAGATTCGTGATATTGGACATGAATTCGGAACAACAACGGGACGAGCAAGGCGTTGTGGATGGTTTGATGCAGTGATAGGAAAATTTGCTGTACGAACAAGTGGGTTGACGAGTATTGCACTCAATAAGATTGATGTGTTAGCAAATATAGATACACTAAAAATATGTGTGGCTTACAAAAAAGACGAGGAAATAATTCATGAGTTCCCGGCTAGCTTGGAAGAATTAGCATTGTGTGAGCCTGTATACGAGGAATTAGAAGGTTGGGGACCCATTGACCATATTAAAGATTATGAGGACCTACCTGAGGCGGCTAAAACGTATGTGAAACGTGTTGAAGAGCTTTGTGGTGCAAAGGTATCTATGGTTGGTGTCGGACCGAATCGAGACCAAAACATTTATGTAAAATAGTAGTGTCAAAATTGACTCTATTCAAGTATTTAGGAAGGAATGACTATGAAGATAATTATAGGCCTAGGCAACAAAGGGCTAAAATATGCTCAAACCCGTCATAACATAGGCTTTGAAGTGATTGAGTTATTGGCACATCGACATAACATTCCCATGAATCAACGTAAGTTTAAAGGTATTGTCGGTCAAGGTGTCATTGCAGGAGAAAAAGTCTTGTTAGTGATGCCTTTGACGTATATGAACTTAAGTGGGGAATGTGTCCGTGAAGTATTAGATTTTTATAAATTAAGTGCAGAGGATATTATTGTTATTTATGACGACCTCAGTATGGATTTAGGTGCACTACGTATTCGAGACAAAGGAAGTGCAGGGGGGCATAATGGTATTAAAAATATCATTAGTCATCTAGGCCAAGACGCCTTCCTTCGACTAAAAGTCGGCGTTGGACCTCAACCTCCGAATGTAAAGGCGGAACACTTTGTCTTAGATCGATTCAACAAAAGTGAAATTGAAAAAATGACTGATAGCATTGAACATACGGTAAATGCAATCGAATCGATTCTTGAACAAGGTGTAAATTATGCTATGAATAATTATAACAAAAAATAAATTTAACCTATGAAAGCGTGATCATGTGCAAAATATCATAGAACCTTTAAAGTCCCTTGAGGTATTTGAGGCAGCTTTACGACATCTAAAATACAAGAAAACCCATTTGAATATTTCCGGTGTATCGGATTCCCAGGTCAGTCACTTAGTGAGTGGTCTATTGCCTGTGGGAACAAAAGTCATCATAACGCCAGATGAGAAAAAAGCAAAAGAAATTGTTGATGATATGAAGTTTTTTGAAGGAGACCGTGTATTATTTTATCCGTCAAAAGACTTGATTTTTTATAGTGCGGACGTACATAGTAATGACATTACCCGAGCGAGAATGCTGATTCTAGAGCAGCTTGTTCAAGGGAATGATATAACGCTTGTGATGTCAGTAGAAGCATTAGTGGATCCATTAATTTCTTTTGAAAAAATTCAATCCAAGATATTAAATTTCGAAGTAGGATTGGAAAAATCAGTAACTCAATTAGCAAAAGAACTGGTGTTTTTAGGATATGAGCGTGTGGATATCGTTGAAAGTCGCGGTCAATTTGCGCTTCGAGGAGGACTCATTGATGTTTTTCCTATGAATATGGAGGATCTTGTTCGTATTGAGTTTTTTGGGGATGAAGTGGATTCAATCCGTCTTGTGAACCATGAGACGCAACGTTCGATATCGATGCTTGATAATGCGATGATTTTACCGGCGCGAGAGATTGTTGTGGATGAAGAAGCTATTCAACGAGCTATTGAAACGTCGACAAAGGATTTTGAACAGCATTATAAGAAGCTGAAAAAGAAAAATCTACTGGATGAGATTGGTGAACTCAAGAGAACATATGAAGTCTTAACAGATAAGATTAGTCAACATGGTAATTTTAATGGCATTGAAAGTTATGTGTTTTATTACTATGATCAAATTTATAGTGTATTGGATTATTTAACTAACCCTAAAATCGTCCTTGTTGAACCGACGCATATTTTAGAGCGTATAAAAGGTATGACCCATGAATATACGGATAGTATGCAAACTCGGTTTGAAAAAGGACAATTATTACCCAAGCAATTAGAATTAGGACATCGTTTTAATCATATCATAGATGAAATAGATAGGTATCAAACGATAATGATGAGTAGTCTTTTTTCGACGAAAAAAGCATTGGATTATAAAGAAAATCTGCAATTTAATGTTAAATCCATTAATGTTTATCATCAAAACTTTGATTTAATGATTAAAGATATAAATTATTATTTGAATTTGGATTATACGATGCTTTTAGTGACAGCGTCAAGAACACGCAGTCAACGTTTACACGAATTATTCCTAGAACATGATATCCCAAGTCGTGTGTTAAAAGATTTTGATCACGAATTACCAAAAGGTATTATAAATATAGGAGTCGGCCAAATTCATAGAGGATTTGACTATCCGGATGTCAAGTATGCTATTTTGGCAGAAACAGACATGGCGGGTGTTAAGAAAAAAGCCAAAAAACGCAAATATTCCGGTGGAAGCAAAATCGATCGCTTTACAGATCTAAAAGTCGGAGACTATATTGTTCACGAACATCATGGAGTCGGTGTTTTTCGAGGGCTAGAGACCATTGAAATCGACAATGTCAGCAAAGATTTTATTAAAATTGACTATCGAGATAATGGGAGCTTATATATCGCGACGAGTCAACTAGATGCCATTCAAAAATATATTGGAGCAGAAGGAAAAGCGCCAAAACTTAATAAGCTGGGAACAGCCGAATGGAAAAAAACAAAATCTAAAGTTAAAGGTGCGGTTGAGGAATTAGCGACAGAGTTAATCGCCCTATATGCAAAACGTCAAGAAACCAAAGGGTTCATTTATAGTAAAGATACATTGTGGCAACAAGAATTTGAAGAAATGTTTCCTTATGATGAAACAGATGACCAATTAAATGCCATTGAAGATACTAAAAATGACATGGAAAGCACAAAGATTATGGATCGATTAATCTGTGGTGATGTTGGTTATGGAAAAACGGAAGTTGCTATACGAGCTGCATTTAAAGCAGTTCAAGATGGGAAACAAGTCGTATATCTTGTTCCGACAACAATTCTGGCACAACAGCACTACAATAATTTTGTGCAACGCATGAAAGACTTCCCTGTTCGTGTTGACATGATGTCCCGTTTTCGGACAAAAAAAGAACAGCAGATTACTATTGAAGGTTTGAAAAAAGGCCTTGTGGATATTGTCATCGGAACCCATCGATTAGTATCTAAAGATATTCAGTTTAAGGATTTAGGCTTATTAATTGTGGATGAAGAACAGCGTTTTGGAGTGGCTCATAAAGAAAAGATTAAACATCTCAAAGAGGATATTGATGTCTTAACCTTAACGGCGACACCAATACCGAGAACACTACATATGAGTTTAATCGGAATACGTGATATGAGCGTATTAGAAGAACCACCGGAAGAGCGACAGCCGATACAAACCTATGTATTGGAACATAATGATGAACTGATTAAAGATGCGATTTACCGTGAACTTTCACGAGAAGGACAAGTCTATTTTGTGCATAATCGCGTCAAAGATATTGATGAAGTCGCCTTGAAAATCAGCGCAATGGTTCCTGAAGCAACGGTTGCATTTGCCCATGGACAAATGAGTGAACGTGAACTCGAGGATATTATGGTTGATTTTATCAATGGTGAAATCGATGTCTTAGTTGCAACGACGATTATTGAAACCGGTCTGGATATACAAAATGTTAATACGATTATTATACAGAATGCGGATCATATGGGGTTATCTCAATTGTATCAGCTACGAGGACGGGTGGGGCGATCGAGTCGATTGGCATATGCCTACCTAACATATAAGCGGGATAAAGTACTTCAGGAGATTGCAGAAAAACGATTGAAAGCAATCAAAGAATTTACGGAGTTTGGTTCAGGATTTCGCATTGCCATGCGTGATTTAGAGATTCGAGGTGCCGGGAACATTCTTGGACAAAGTCAACATGGGCATATGGATGCAGTTGGTTATGACTTATATTGTAAACTATTAGAAGATGCTGTTAAAAAACAACAAGGTGGCCATTATGAAGAACGATTTGAGACGGTCATTGAATTAACGGTTGATGCATTTATTCCGCCCTATTATATTAAAAATGAAGTGCAAAAAATTGAAAGCTACAAAAAGATTGCGTCTATTTCGACAGTGGAAGACTATGAAGATATGCAAGATGAATTAATTGATCGGTATGGAGATTTGCCGAAAGCTGTTGAAAATCTACTGGAAGTTGCCCTGATTAAAGGCTTGGCTAATCATTTATATATTACATCAATTGAAGAGAAGAATACCAATATTCTTTTTGAGATAAAACAAGATGCGTCCATTGATCCTACGAAAATTCCGGATATTATATCAAGAGATGAAAAACATCGACGCTTCACGGTAAATCAAAGACCTTATTTTACATTAGTACTTAATAAAGAAGAGTTTAAAGAAAAGTTTATTCATATTAAATCTTTATTACAAGACTTAAAAGAATTGAAGTCCTAGGCGCGAACGCGTATAATAAGAATAATGGCAATTGATGGGGGTAGTGACTGGAGAGAAAGTTTATGGACAGAAACTACCAAGTATATGCACATATAGTACGTATTTTAGTTTTGCTACTTATGTTAAGTAGTTTTTTGTCGTGTTCAAAACAAGACGTCGTTGAAGAAGATTATTGGGTTAAGATTGACGATCTAGCGATTGGCCAGGCGGAAGTTATGATATATGCCTATCAAGTATATGATGAATTTATAAATATTGGTGGAGAAAATGTTTGGGAATTTGAAGATTTCAGTGGAGGAAAAAGTGCAACTGAAGTTGCTCGAGATGCAGTCCTTAAAAATATTGTTCGTATAAAAACGATTCAAAAAAAAGCGGATGAATTTAGGATTGAATTGTCGGAAGAACAAATCACTGTAAGTAAAAGGCAAGGAACCCAGTATTATGAACAGCTGCCGGAAAGCTTCAAACAAGAACATGGAATTACAGAGGAACGTGTTCATCACGTTTTTCTGGAATTTGCCAGAGCAAGTGCTGTGTATAATGATTTGACAAGTGATTTAACCCCGGATAAAGATACTATTCGTCAACGCATGCTGGAGAATCAAGACTACCGACAACTGGTTGAAACAAGTCCCAAAGACTTGTTGACACAAATTCAAGTTCAGGAAATATTTATTCCGTCAGATGCTATCGATGCACCGGAAGAAGTTCTTAATGGAAGAACGTTTGAAGAACTTATTGATATGTATCATCAAGGAGATGAAACACTCGTTACATATACGAAAGCGACAATACCGGAAGCGTTTGAAGAGGAACTAACAAATCTTGAAGTGGGAGATATTAGCCAAGTGATCCGTGTGGACCAGGGAGCATATTTGTTTAAACTTATAGAGATTTTAGAGCCGTCAACAGAAGAGCTGAAGAAATTTGATGAGAATTTTATGGAATTTGAGGCAGAATTGCGAAAAAAGATAATTAATACATTAAAATCCGAACATTTTGATCTTGTATATGAAGAATGGCGACGGAATACATCGGTTGAGATAAACGGTGAACAGTGGGGAAACGTTGATTTTGAGTTTGAATAGAGGTGGATGGATGTGGATGTAGTTGTTAAAGATTTATGTGTGCATTACGGAAAAGTAAATGCTTTACACAAGGTAAATTTGGCGATAGAGAATAAAGAGTTCTTAGGAGTAATTGGCCCAAATGGTGGTGGAAAATCAACATTATTAAAGACTATTGTTGGACTTATTGAGCCAACAAACGGTAGCATCGAAATAAAAGAAGGACTTCGCTTAGGCTATGTGCCACAATTTACATCTTTTGAAAAGTCGTTTCCGACGACGGTCGAAGATGTTGTTCTCATGGGAGAAGCCAAAAAACAACAACGCTGGTTTTATCGGACCCATGAATCATCCTATAAAAAAAGCGAAGAGTTAATGCGTTTTCTAAACATATATGATTTGAGGCATCGACAAATCGGTCAACTTTCAGGTGGTCAGATGCAAAAAGTATTGATTGCAAGGGCATTAATGAATGATCCGGACTTAATTGCAATGGATGAACCGACAGCAAGTATTGATGCACAAACAAAGATGGAGATTTACAATCTTTTGCATGAGCTGAATGAAGAAAAAACGATTGTTATTGTCAGCCATGAAGTTGAATCACTCATGCCTTACCTAGATAGCGTATTTTGTGTAAATACAACGGCCCACTATTACCATCGCGATGAGACGCACTTAGCCAAGCATTTGACGGATGATATGCAGAATTTACATGATGAATTATATCCGGGATGTCCCGTGAAAATATTCAAAGAACATGAAACCGTAGAAAAATCATAAGGAGACGATTATGTGGAATGCCATAATTAATTATAGTTTTATGCAAAATGCTCTTATAGCAGCCCTCTTGTCAAGTATTGTATGTGGAATTATGGGAACGATTATTATTGAAAAGCAGTTGGTTTCAATGAGTGGTGGAATCGCACATACATCCTTTGGTGGAATAGGTTTGGGATATTTGCTAGGCATTGAACCGATTATCGGAGGATTTGCTTTTGCAGTAATGGCCGCCATTGCTATTGTCACGATTCGCAGACGGGCAAATACTTACACAGACACCTTAATCGGTATGTTCTGGTCGGTTGGAATGGCCTTGGGAATTCTATTTATAACCTTGACACCGGGCTATCCTCCGGATATGACGTCCTATTTATTTGGTGATATATTGACGGTATCAAGTACCTATCTTTATTTGATTATGATATTAGCCTTAGTCATCATATTGGTCATTACCGGAAAATTCAAAATCATTAAAGGCTATTTGTTTGATGAAGAGTATTTAGTTGTCCTTGGAATTAATGTTCGCTTCTATGAATACATTTTATTTATAATGATTGCTATGGCTGTTGTTATCATGATTAAAGTGGTAGGTATTATTTTGGTCATTGCTTTGTTAACCATTCCTCCGGCAATTGCCAAATTGTTCTCA
The DNA here is from genome assembly GCA_002342805.1 of Clostridiales bacterium UBA2432. Lineage (GTDB taxonomy): Bacteria > Bacillota > Clostridia > Lachnospirales > Vallitaleaceae > UBA1351. The sequence continues at coordinate 48,570 of DDQW01000096.1, forward strand.
AATCGTCTGGAGCGTATTATGTTAGTATCAATTCTAGTAGGGACTGTTGTGAGTATTTTAGGTCTTGTATTTTCCTACTATTTTGATATTCCTTCAGGAGCAACCATCATTATTGTTTCTGTAGTATCTTATGTTATTGCATATTTTTTTAAAGGACGTAAGGAAAAAGTGTTTTCACATTAAATCTATTGCATTCTAAATAAGAATGTGTAATACTGAAAAGTAATGAATGATATGAAGAAAGGTGTTGTGTATGTATAAAAATTATGTTTTTGATTTGTATGGAACGTTAATTGATGTGGAGAAAAATTGGGACCATGACTATCTTTGGGAAAAAATGAGTCAACTTTATTGCTTTTATGGAGCTTGCTATGATCCCGATGAGTTTAAGGAAAAGTTTGAAAAATATTTAGGGAAAATGCAAGAGACAGATAAGGATACGAATCAATTAGACATTGATATTGAAGATATCTTTTTTCAATTGTTTAAAAAGAAAAATGTCAAGCCGAAAAATAAGCTTGTCCGTGAAGCTTCACGGGTTTTCTTATTGCTCATCACAGAAAAATTAGAGATTAAACCATATATTAAAAACTTGATTGAACAATTAAAAGAGCAAGACAAAAATATTTATATTTTTGCAGACGGACAAGCGACATTTGCAAAAAATGAGCTTCGTGCGGTTGGAATATATACTTATTTTGATGCGATCGTAATGAGCTCAAATACACGTATAAAAAAAATAACAGAAAAAGCGCTTGAATCTTTTATAGAAAGCCAAGGATTAAAAGATAAAAAGACATTAATCATTGGAAAAAATTATGACGAAAACATTAAAGGCGCAAGTGCTTTGGGGATCGATTCCGTACATATTGTTGAAAAAGATCAAGAGCCTATTAAAGACTCCAAAGCGACATACACAATTAAGGAAGATAAAATAATGAAAATCCTTGATTTATAGGACAGGAGTAGAGTATGAAGAATAATATTGTGCTGAATAAAGCAAAAGAAGGTATACGGATAGGGCTCCTAGCATTTTTGATTGACTTTATCTTTGGCCTTGTTATATCGATTATCGTTAATACAATGTTTTTGAGTCAACTCAATCAATGGATTAACGGATCACTAAGTGAACATGTGGGATTTTCCTTTCCAACGTTTATTCGAACAATTAGCTTTGTTATGAATATTAGCGTGTTTAATGGCGGAGGTACCATACAAAACGGCGGTGAATTTCATGTTGGCGTATTACTATTCGCCATCATTCCCATTATAGCGTTTTGGCTAGCAGACCGACGCGAAAATAAAATCAAATCCTTTAGCTTTGTTGAGTTTATCGTCTATATTTGTTCGGCTATAGTATTTGCAACACTGTTAATGATTTATTCAATGATTACACGTGGAGAGATTCTTGGTCTTGAGTATCAGTTTGCTTCATTTAGAAACTTCATAATGACCGGAGTTATTATCATATGTATTCAATTCTTCATTAGTTTGAATTATAACAAAACGTTTTCACCCGGATTTAAAAGCGCACGTTTATTGTTACGTGTACTGCTTGGGTTTAGTATTGCTATTGGACTTATCGGCATGGTTGTACTAATGGGTAGATATACTGGAAATATACTTTTGATGATTGGAGCAATTATTGTTTTGCTACCCAACTTGGCAGTGTATATTATGTTTACCTTGATGGGAATTTCAGTACAATTTGGAGAACAGTTAACAACATTGATGAGTATGGCTCAGGTGGATATAAGTTTTACAACCTTATCACTACCCATTCGAATAGGACTTATCGTACTTTATTTTCTTCTCCTTTTATTGGTGATATTGCGAATGAAAAAAGAACGTTATCTGAGAGAGTTGATTTGGTTTGCCTTAAGTTTTAGTTTTGTTTCATTTATACTTGCCTACTGTACAACCATTAATCTAGGCTTTGTGAAGAACTTACTTGATGTACAATTCGGAATTAACTACTCATTAGCTTTTGGTGTCCCTTTTATAAGCATCCTGTTAACAGGACTACTCGTCTTGTTTGGGCGGATTCTTAAAAAGGAATTGACTTAGACTTGACAAGTGATGTTGAATCGGATAAAATCGAATAAAAGCAAACGACGTTGATTAGAACCAGTACATAATCGGTCTTTTTCAGAGAGAGAATCCTTTGGCTGTAAGATTCTTAGAGTAACCCTTATGGAACCTATCTAGGAGTCTCATGTGAAAACATGACGTGTGCCTTACGTTATCAAGGTCTAAAGATGCACGTATTGCATGAATTAGGGTGGTACCACGATGATATGACTTCGTCCCTTAGGGGGTGGAGTCTTTTTGTGATTTTAAAAGGAAAGTTCGTAAAAAGAAAGGTGATAATAATGGCAAAAGAGAAAAAAATGGTTGAAGCAATAACGTCAATGGGTGAAGACTTTGCTAAGTGGTATACGGATGTTGTTAAAAAGTCGGAGTTAGTTGATTATTCAAGTGTACGAGGATGTATGGTTATTAAACCTTATGGATATCGTATTTGGGAATTGATTCAGCAAGAACTCGATGGTCGTTTTAAAGCAACAGGACATGAAAATGTATATATGCCTATGTTTATTCCTGAAAGTCTCTTGCAGAAGGAAAAAGATCACGTCGAAGGATTTGCGCCGGAAGTTGCATGGGTTACCCATGGTGGAAATGAAAAATTACAAGAAAGATTGTGTGTGCGTCCGACCTCCGAGACCTTATTTTGTGAATTTTATTCAAAGGATATTGAGTCTTATCGAGATTTGCCTCGTCTTTATAATCAATGGTGTTCAGTTGTACGATGGGAAAAGACAACACGTCCCTTCTTACGTTCTTTAGAATTCTTATGGCAAGAGGGACATACTGCACATGCTACGGCTGAGGAAGCTCAAGAAGAGACAATTAAAATGTTAAATGTCTATGCGGAATTTTGTGAAAATGTATTAGCAATACCTATGATTAAAGGGCGTAAAACCGACAAAGAAAAATTTGCAGGTGCAAACGCGACATATACGATTGAAAGCTTGATGCACGATGGAAAAGGGCTTCAGTCAGGTACAACACATAACTTCGGAGATGGATTTGCAAAAGCTTTTGGCATCCAATATACAGATGAGAACAATCAATTACAATATGTACATCAAACATCATGGGGGATGTCAACACGATTAATTGGTGGTCTTATTATGGTTCATGGTGATGATAATGGTTTGGTTTTACCTCCAAAGGTTGCACCAATTCAAGTTGCATTAATACCAATTATGCAAAGAAAAGAAGGCGTCTTAGAAAAAGCGAGAGAAGTTGAGCAAATACTCGCCAAGGATTATCGGGTAAAACTAGATGAATCCAATAAGAGTCCGGGATGGAAGTTCAGTGAATATGAAATGAAAGGTGTTCCTGTTCGTGTTGAGCTAGGCCCTAAAGATATTGAAAACAATCAAGCGGTTATTGTACGTCGAGATAATCGGGAAAAAATGTTTGTTGCATTAGATAGCTTATCAGAAGAAATCGGTAAGGTTTTGGAAGATGTTCAAAAAAGTATGTTTGAAAAGGCAAAAACGCATCGCGATACGCACACCTATACTGCAACGACCATGGATGAAATGCGAAAGATACTCGAAGAAAATCCGGGTTTTATCAAAGCTATGTGGTGTGAAGATGAAGCCTGTGAGGTTCAAATCAAGGAAGAAACTGGAGCGACATCACGATGTATGCCTTTTGAACAAGAACATATTTCGGATACGTGTGTATGCTGTGGAAAACCGGCAAATACAATGGTTTATTGGGGAAAAGCTTATTAAATAAATATATGTATAAATGCATAAAAAAGATGCTCGCTTTGAGCATCTTTTTCTTAATCGTTTTGTTGCTATTATGCGTAAACCTTTATTGTACTTGAATAACGCCGTTAACACCGGGAACTTGTTCAATTAATACAGTTTCAATAAAGTTTTTTAAAGTCATTGTTGACATTGGGCATCCGCCACAAGCACCTAATAATCGTAAGGATACAATACCTGTATTATCAACACTAACAAACTCGACATCACCACCATCACGTTGTAGGGCAGGACGTACATCTTCAAGTGCTAATTTGATTTGATCTTCCATCATATAAAAACTCCTTCGCAGTCATTGTTTTTTTTAACTATTATATGATACTTGTTTTAGATTGATTTGTCAATTTCTTATAGAGAGTTTTACTTGTTCAAGTGATACAGCAATGCTATAATTAATCTCATAAGAAGATTCAGCAGATTCATAATAAACTGAAAAGTTGGTGGTTATATGACGAATAATAAATTGATACGAAAATCATTACCATATATTATTGGCGTTATCATATTTTTAATACTAAGCATGGTAGCGGATAGTCAAATAGCAAAGAATCAAGACTCAGAACGGCTAAAAGTAGCAGGTCGATACTCAGCCTTTCAGTATGAGCTGACGAGTATACTTGATCGTGAAGTCACCTTGATGAAAGGAATCATTACATTACTAAGTTTTAAGAAAATGCAAATCTCAGATGAAGAGATATATGGATATATTGATTCCCTTATCACAGAACAACAAAAACTTATTCGAAATATAAGTATCTTAGAAGATACAACAATTCGTTGGGCATATCCGGTGGAATCAGAACGAGGAGCCATTGGTATTGATTTGGCAACGGTTGATGGTCAAAAACGAGGTGTCCTAACAGTAAAAGAAAATCGTGTAAACTATTTTCAAGGACCTGTGAATTTGGTTCAAGGTGGCCAAGGATATATTATACGATTGCCTATCTTACATGAAGACCAATCCTACGGGGGCCAACTAAGTCTTGTCATTGACCGAGAGGAATACATGAATCAGATTCAACGCATTGCGATGAAAAGCAATATACGCATTCACATTGTTTCTAAGTTAGATCGTACTATTGTCTATGAAGACTTATCCGTATTGGAAGAAAAACCTTTAGTCTTTGAATTGGAAACGGATCGGATGAATTTAGATATTTATGTTGTTCCCATGAACGGGTGGAACGATAACACACTGACCTTACTAGCAGGTTTTGTTATTAGTTTGCTGGTAAGCGTTGCTATAGGTGTTGGCATTTGGTATAATCTTCAAGCAACTAAAAAACTTGAGAAGATGGCCAATAGAGATTTTCTTACAGGCATGTATAATCGACATTTTTTTGACGAATATATTAGTATTGTTATTGGAGAAGCACGACGGACAAAAGAAGACATTGGTTTTGTTATTATGGACTTAAATAATTTCAAAGCGATTAATGATACATATGGTCATTTGATTGGCGATGAAGTGTTGAAAAAAACAGCACGTGTACTTAATGAACATTGTAGAAGTAAAGATGTTGTTTTTCGAATTGGTGGCGATGAATTCTTAATCATTTTACCAAATATTGCATCACATAAGGTAATCAAAGAATTTATTAAGCGCATTGAAGATTCTTTTGAAGATGAATTTATGTTTGGTCAACAATCTATTCGGATTTCTCCAGCCATAGGCTATGGATTGTATCCTGAAGATGGTGTGGACGTAGATTCAGTAACACGTGCAGCCGATGAAAGAATGTATGCAAATAAAAGCGAATACAAACAAGAAGCGAGAAAGGGACTAGAATGATGTATGATATTATAATTGTTGGAGCAGGAGCTGCAGGAGTGTTCTGTTCACATGAGTTAGTTAAAAATTCACCAGATAAGAAAATATTGATGTTAGAAAAAGGGCGTCCACTCGATCAAAGAAGTTGTCCCAAAAAAACACATGGAGTCAAAGAATGTAAGTGTAAGACATGTTCAATCATGGAAGGATTCTATGGTGCGGGTGGTTTTTCAGATGGAAAGTATAATATCACGAATAATTTTGGTGGTGATTTATATGAGTATATTGGAGCGGATGAAGCACTCGAACTTATGTGGGAAGTGGACCGCATTAATTTAAGTATGGGCGGAGAAGATGCAAAACTCTATTCAACAACGAATGGGGACCTAAAGCGTAAAGCCTTAAGACATGATTTACACTTATTGGATGCAAAAGTACGTCACTTAGGAACAGACAGAAACTTAGTGATTGCATCGAATATGTATGATTACATTAAAGATAAAATGGATATTCGATTTAACAACGAAGTTGTTAATCTGGAAAAGATAGATGATCACTTCATCGTAGAGACTAATCAAGATACATTTAAGGGTAAAAAACTGATTGTAGCAACTGGACGAACTGGTTCTAGTTGGATTGGAAAACTTTGCGAAAAGTTCAATATACCGACAACAAATAATCGTGTTGATATTGGGGTTAGGGTTGAATTACCGGCCTTGATTTTTAAACATATTACGGATGACGTTTATGAAAGTAAAATTGTATATAAAACAGAAAAATATAATGACTTGGTGCGAACTTTTTGTATGAACCCATATGGAGAAGTTGTTACGGAAAACTATGGGGATATCGTCACAGTAAATGGTCACAGTTATGCAGATCCGAAACTTCATACGGAGAATACGAACTTCGCGTTACTGGTTACCAATCGATTTACGGAGCCCTTTAAGAACAGTAATGAGTATGGAGAGTCGATAGCACGATTAAGTAATATGCTGGGTGGCGGTGTGCTTATGCAAAGATTTGGAGACCTAATAAAAGGTCGTCGCAGTAGTGAACGACGTATGCGAAAGTGCTTTACACGACCTACCATGGATGCAACACCGGGAGATTTAAGTTTGGTTATTCCTAAGCGTCAATTAGATGATATCATCGAGATGATCTACGCCTTAGATAAGATTGCACCGGGAACGGCAAATGAAGATACCTTATTATATGGTGTTGAAGTGAAGTTTTACAATTCGAATGTACAGGTAAACCAAGATTTAGAAACGTCTGTAAAAGGTTTATATGTTTTGGGTGATTGCTCAGGAGTAACGCACTCCTTATCTCAAGCTGCGGCAAGTGGTATTCATGTAGCGCGTATCTTAGCAAAGGAGGGGCTTGATGATTGAAGTAGTTGATTTTTCTAAAGTCTATCAATTAGGAAAAAAACAACGTAATGAACTTAAAACACAAGATAAAACAAAAAAAGCAGTGGATCATATTAGTTTTAAAGCACATGATGGAGAAATTTTTGGCTTGTTAGGACCCAATGGAGCAGGTAAGACAACAACGCTAAGAACCCTATCAACCTTAATCAAGCCAACAAAAGGTACCTTGATGGTTCAAGGGATCGATGTTACCAAAGATGAAAAAGAAGTTCGGCGAAAAATTGGGTTTTTAACAAACGAATTAAAGTTGGATAAACATTTTACTCCCGCCTATACGGTGGAATATTTTGGACAACTTCATGGAATGAAAAAGGAAATGATTAAGCAACGACGTCAAGAACTTTTTGATTATTTTGATATCACCAAATTTCAACAAAAGAAGATTGCTGAATTATCAACCGGAATGACCCAAAAACTTTCGCTTGTAGTAAGTTTGATCCACGATCCGGAAGTAGTCATTTTTGATGAACCCACCAATGGATTGGATATTATTACGGCAAAAGCTGTGACAGATTATCTTCAACACTTAAAAGCAAGTGGAAAACTTATCATTATTTCGACGCATATCATGAACGTTGCAGAAAAGCTCTGTGATCGTATTGGTATTATTATTGAAGGAAAGATTGTGGCAAAAGGCCATATTGAAGAAATATGTACTGAACTTGAAGCATCCAATTTGGAAGATGCCTTTTTTAAATTATATCAAATCCATCATACAGATGTAATGAAAGGGGGCATATAAATGTTGCGCGTGGTTATAAAAAAAGAACTCTTACGCGTTTTTACTGATCGTAGGCTTGTTTTTTCAGCCTTTATATTGCCGGCACTTAGTATTTTTATCCTATATTCTTTGATGGGAAAAATGATTGGAAATATGGCGGAATCTATTGACGAGCATGTACCTTTGGTCAAAGTCGCCAATGTTCCGGAATCCTTCAAAACATATATTGAGTCTGAAATCGTTCAAGTAGAGTATATTGATTCTACAGCGATGGATACGACAAAGGATGAAATTTTAGAAGGAGATACAGAATTACTCCTTGTTTTTCCGGATACATTTGAAGCCAATATTAATGCCTATGAAGTAGCAACAAAACCGGATCTTGATTTGTTTTATAATCCGTCGGAGGAATATTCCCAATCCGCAAAAAGTTTGTTTGAATATACGATTTTACCTGAGTATGAAGAGATTTTATTGATGGAGAGATTTGGTGGAATTGCTGCATTTACAGCCTTTACAATCAATCAAGAAAATCAAGAAGCTAAAATTGTTGAAGCTGGCAAAGAGGTAGGCTTTGGTCTGTCCTTTATGATGCCCATGCTTTTGAATATTATGCTGTTTGCTGGAGCAATGGGAATTGGAATTGACGTGATTGCAGGAGAAAAAGAGCGTGGAACGATGGCGACCATGCTACTAACACCGGTTAATCGTGAAACGATTGCCATGGGAAAAGTTTTGAGCCTAGGAATAGTTGCTGTAATCAGTGCATTATGCACCTTTGGAGCGATTATTGCATCACTGCCCAATGCAGCGAATCTATTAGCAGCAGGCAATGAAGTTTCATTGGCAGGACTTGCTTTTTCGCCGATGGATTATATCATGCTTTTGGTTATTTTAATTATTCAAGTCGGTATTTTTGTTGGATTAATCTGCTTAATATCTGTTATTGCCAAGAGTGTAAAAGAAGCAGGGACATACATATCGCCTATATATATATTGGTGATGATTTCAGCTTTTGCAACGGTATTTACATCCGGCGAAGTGAAAATGTTTAATTATTTTATACCGGTACTGGGAAATGTCTTCGCAATCAAAGAATTATTACTTAGAGAACTATCTTATATGGAATTTGGAGTAACGGTAGGAATTTCAATAACCTTAATATTAATTTTATTAAAGTTCATTACCCTTGCGTTTAATAATGAAAAAATAATGTTGAACTAGCTGGACTTACTGGAGGTAAACTATGGAACCGATATTTTTTAATCCGGATTTTAAAGAACGTGTATGGGGAGGCGAGAAACTTGCCACTGTACTCAATAAATCCGTTCCCTTTAAACATACGGGCGAAAGTTGGGAAGTTGCTTGTCACAAGAACGGCCAATCAAAAGTACGGTTTGGTCAATATACCGGATTGACATTGGAAGAACTATTGATTCAAGACGGTGAAAAAATTCTAGGAAAACCCTTTGTAGACGGGGACAAATTTCCCCTTCTTATTAAATTTATCGATGCAAAGGAAAAATTATCCGTTCAAGTGCATCCAGATGATGCATATGCGTGGGAGCATGAAAACGGAGAATATGGAAAAAGCGAAGCTTGGTATGTTTTACAGGCAGATCCGGGTTCGAAACTGATTGCGGGACTGAAATCAGGTGTTAGCAAAGAAGAGTTTATAGAAAAGCTGAATATGAATCGATTAGAAGAAGTATTAAATGAGATTGAAGTCAAAGCAGGAGACGTTCTAGATATACCGGCAGGTTTAATCCATGCAATCGGTGATGGTATTTTGTTAGCAGAAGTACAGCAAAACTCAGATACAACATATCGGGTATATGACTGGGGGCGTGTTGGCTTAGATGGAAAGCCTAGAGACTTACATATTCAGTCATCAATTGATGTTATTGATTTTACAGGTATGCATTCTACAGAGCTTGCAAAGCCTTTAATACGTAAATCTGAAGGATATACAATCAAGGAGTTTGTGCGTAATTCGTATTTTATATTGGATGAGATTGAAGTCCAAGATATGTTTACATCAGAGGGACGTGGCAACTATTTTGAAATATTTATGTGTGTAGACGGTGCCATGCATTTGACCTATATGGATGGAAAATTACCGGTGGTAAAAGGTGATGTATTCATCATACCTGCAAAATTACAGGATTATTATCTGAAAGGTCATGGGAAACTCGTACGTACATATATAGAAGAGAAGGCTTAGAATGATACAGTTTAATTTACCGAAAAATGTTGAATATATTTTGGAAAAAATTCACGAAAGTGGTGAAGAGGCATATATTGTAGGTGGTTGTGTCCGTGATGCGATAATGGGAATGAAACCTGAGGATTATGACATTACAACATCCGGACAACCAGAACATATAAAAAGCCTTTTTCGTAAAACGATTGATACCGGACTGGAGCATGGAACGGTTACGATATTATTGGGTGGTGAAGGATATGAAGTGACAACATATCGAATTGAAGGAAAATATGAAGATTATCGCCGACCAACCGAAGTAAAGTTTACCCGTATGTTAGCTGAAGATTTGTTACGGCGAGATTTTACGATTAATGCTATGGCCTATAATCAGTTTGAAGGTATTATTGACTTATACAATGGCCAAGAAGACATAAAAAGAAAATTGTTACGTTGTGTAGGACATCCTGAAGATCGTTTTAATGAAGATGCACTTCGTATGTTACGAGCTATTCGATTTAGCGCCAAGTTGGATTTTGATATTGAAGAGGCGACCTATGCAGCAATGAAAAAATATGCATATCTTATTGAATATGTTAGTGCTGAAAGAATTTATACGGAGATGACTAAGACCTTATTGTCAAAGGAACCTTGGCGAATAGAAGAACTGGCTAATTGCGGTTTGATTCAGCATATTTTGCCGGAGTGGATTATTACTCTTGAAGATTCATCTGTATATGAGCAATTAACTCGTGTTCCTGACACTTTACATTTGAGATGGGCGGTATATTTATCAGCCATTCTATCTGCCTATGAACATCATCCGAAACAAAGCGATATGATTAGACATATTTTGAAAGAATTACGTTTTGATAATAAAACAAGTCACAAGGTGAATGTGTTGATAAGCCATGCGAAAAATGAAATTGCTGTGGATAAAGTCTCCATTCGAAAACAAGCGAGTTTAATTGGTCCATTAATGCTCTATGATTTGTTAATGTTTAAAGAAGCAAAAGGATATATTACATCATCTGAATTTTTGAAAATTCGTGAATTACTCGATGAGATCATTCGAGATAATGACTGCTTATCGATAAAAGCCCTTGATATTAGTGGAAAAGACTTGATTGAGATGGGGATACAACAAGGGCAGCGTGTCGGCCAGATTTTGCAAGAACTCCTAGAACATGTTCTGAAGTATCCGAAAGACAATAAAAAAAATATTTTGGAAGATATCATTCAAAATAAAATGAAGTAGGTAGGAAAATGTGTAAAATCATTCGAATTAATTATGGGGTGTGGTTAAGCAGTCTATTTATTTTCCCATTCCTTCAAGGTGGCTATTTTAATTATGCGGTAATGCTACTCGGCCTGGTTCAAAGCATTCTTATTATTGTTCTTGCCTTCAATCAACACATAGTATTGCGACTTGATGGAGTTCGTATCATCGTTATTGGTATGTTTATACTCAGTGTCATATCTTTAAGTAGACCTGTTGATATCGGTATGCATCCATTTGGAATCTTGCGCATGCTCACCCCCCTGTTAACGATTATCCTTTATGATAGTTTTCGCCAGGTGTATCCGGAAAAGTTACATATACACATGACATACATATTTGTTCTTGTCGGAGTATTAATGTCTCTATTCATCTTGTTGGCGCTTGTTATTTTTCCAAGTAGTCATCCTATAATTTCATTTTTTATTCAAAATAATCGTATGGGTGGATTTTTTCAATATGCAAACACTTTTGGAATATTTATGTTTGGAATTCTCTCCCTTACAGTATATATGAAAATAGAGCAGAAAGCTAAATATGGCCTTCTTGTCCTTTTAAGTTCAGTCATTATATTGAGTCAAAGTCGAACAGTTTTTGTCATTCTTATTGTCTACACGGCCATTCTTATAATTAGCTCCAAGGAGAATCGGAAAAATAGTTTAGGTATTCTTTTCGGGATACTTGTCGGACAAATTTTCATTCGATTTTTATTGCCGGATTTTCAAACTTTTCGATCATTTGACCTAGGCTTGGGTGCGGGAGAGTTTCAATCACGATTATTGTATTTTGAAGACGGCATAAAAATGATAAGTCATAAATTAAGTGGCTATGGCTACATGGGCTATTATTATGTACAACGTTTTTTTCAAACAGGAGCAAGCTATCGTGTTCGTTTTATCCACTCTTCGATTTTACAGGCAAGTTTAGATTATGGAATTCTCGCAGGAGGACTCCTCATTGCATTATTCATCGTTTTGTTAAAAAAAGTAATCCGAAGTTTACAAATGAGAAAGGGTCAAACGACCTTAGTATGGATAGCAATTAGCGGATATTTCCTGCATTCATTTGTGGATTTTGATTTTCAATTTATTGCCTATGTGATTTTTTTAGTTTTGCTTTTTTTGATTATTGAGGAAGAGGAGGAGATTTCAGTTGTTAAAACTTGGAGATTGAGTCCATATATAGCATATGTGCTTCTTGGCGTGTTTGTGTATTTTCTCATTCCTTCAGTCTATGAATATCAAGGTAATAATGAGAAAGCATTAGAGGTGTATCCTTACTATACAAAAGCAATGACGGGGCGAATAGATGAAGCAAAAAAATATCCGAAAGATTTAATTGAACCTTTAGAGCGGTTTGTTCGTCAAAATGAATATTACTATGAAGGATTTGCATTTTTAAGAGAATACTATTATAATAGTGGAGATTTAGAAAAGAGCTTATTTTATTCATATCGTTGCAAGGAGTTAGCTCCCTTGTGGATTAAAAACCATGAACGCCATGTTGAAATCGCCTATGCCATATTACATGGACGTTATGAAGCAGGTGTGTTATCAATCAATGATCACTTGTTCTATGAATTATTTACAATGCAAAGTGAATTAGAAAAGCTAAAAAAGGAACGTGCAAATAGCTATAACATACGGCATAAAGCTCAGTTTAGCTTAACACCAAAGATGACAAGAAGGATTAGCATGGCATATCAATTATATGATTTTGCCATGAAATAAGTTTGGAGATGCGATGAAACTAAATATTGAGAAAAATATACTGACAAAAATGATTATTGCCGGTCTTGCCGGTATTGCTGTTATTATAATCGGAAGTATTATTCTTGCAACATCCCTAAATCAGGGGGGCCAAAATGTAAACAATACTCAAACGTCAACAGGTCTAGACCAAGAAACGGATGAGGAGACACTAATTGAAGAAGAGGACAAAGAGTATGCTCGTGGATTGGGCTTAGTGAAAGATGTAGATAAAATGAATAAAGAGCTTGAGATTGTTGATGTAGATAGTAATCTTTCAATCACCTTGAAAGTTGTTGGAGCAACAACAATTGAAGATGAATACGGAACACTCATTGTCCTTGATAAAATTATCCCGGGACATTTAGTTAATGTGAAATATGATACAAATAATTATGAAACCGAGTCAATAAAAATTGCTGCTCAAGTTCAAACCATTCGAAATATTGACAATTTTCTTGTCAATGAAGAACTTTCTACGATTCAAATTGGAAGCGATATTTTTGCATATGATCAAAATGTACTTGTCAAAAACTCCGAAGGGCCTGTGGAACTGTCACAAATTAGCGTGGCTGATGAGATTGTCGTACGTGCTCATCAAGGAAAAATTTGGTCAATTTTGGTAGAAAGCGGACATGGATTTTTAGTACTGAAAAACCATGAGGCATATATTGACGGACGTTTGGAAATCGGCAATCGTGAATCACACACGGTTGTTCAAGATATGAGGATACCTGTTAAAGCAGGTGTACATCAGGTGGTTGTTTCTAATGATCAAATGACACCTTATTCTTCCTCAGTGTTTATTGAAGAAGGAAAAGAGTTTGTTATTGATCTGGTTGATCTTGCGCCACGTATTTCTAAAGTTCGATTAGAAATTGTTCAAGAGGATGTGACGGTATATCTTGATGGAGAAATGCTTGAAAATCCTGAACAAGAGCGTCAACTAAATTACGGAGAATATTCTGTTCGTGTTGAAAGTCCCGGATATGTACCATGGGAAGGAATTGTCGTAGTGGATCAAGCATATATTGTCCATCGCATTGACATGGAAGTCGAACCGTTATATATTTATATTAGTGGACCGGCAGGTGCAAGTTTTTATATCGACAATGTATTCAAAGGTGAACTTGAAGCGAATACACCGTTAGGCGTTCCTATTACTCCCGGAGGACACACACTACAACTTCGAAAAACAAACTATAATACATGGGAAAGAAATGTGTTTATAGAGGATACAGGAGAAGACTATTATTATACAGTATCATCAATGACAGAGATACCTGTTGTTCCTGTACCGCAACCAAATCAAGACACTGATGAAGCAGAACCTAGCGACCCCCCAGAAGATGAGACAAACATTCAAGATCCTGTGGAGGATGTCTACGGGGATTAATCGCTAAATATTTCAATCAAAGGAGGAATACGGATGAGTTATATGGATAAGTATCAAGAATGGTTAGAAAACCCAAGTATTGATGAAACTACAAAAGAAGAACTTCGACAAATACAAGGCGATGAAAAAGAAATAGAGGATCGTTTTTACAAAGAACTCGAATTCGGAACAGGTGGATTAAGAGGTGTTATTGGTGCGGGAACAAATCGTATCAACATATATACGATTCGTAAGGCCACTCAAGGATTAGCAAATTATATAAAAAGAGAAGGTCAGGAAGCAATGAAACGTGGTGTTGTCATTGCCTTTGATTCAAGACGTTTTTCTCCGGAATTTGCAGATGAAGCAGCGCGTGTTTTAGCTGCCAATAATATTACGGCATATGTTTTTGAGTCGCTAAGAGCGACCCCAATATTGTCCTATGCGGTGCGGCAATTAAATGCAATATCAGGGATTGTTATTACAGCGAGTCATAATCCGCCGGAATACAATGGATATAAGGTTTATTGGGAAGATGGTGCGCAAATCACATCGCCGAAAGATGAAGAGATCATTAAAGAGGTCAATACGATTACTGATTATCAAATCATTGCAACAATGAGCCGTGAAGAAGCGCAAGATGCAAATTTATATCATGTGATAGGAAAAGAAATTGATGATACCTATATCGAGGAACTAAAAAAACTCATTATTGATAAAGACGTTATTAAGCAAGAAGCGGATGATTTTACCATTGTCTATACGCCTCTTCACGGAACAGGAAATGTACCGGTACGACGAATCTTAGATGAAATAGGTTTTAAAAAAGTTTACGTTGTTAAGGAACAAGAACTTCCGGACAGCGAATTTCCAACCGTGAGTTATCCTAATCCTGAAGACATTAAGGCTTTTGAATTGGCGCTTAAGCTAGGAAAAGAAAAAGATGCAGATGTGATCATGGCGACAGACCCGGACGCGGACCGTCTAGGTGTGCTTGCAAAAGCTAAAGATGGTAGTTATATTCCTTTATCCGGAAATAATATTGGAATACTTTTAATGGAATATATATTAAAGCGTAAAAAAGAAAAAGGCATTTTACCGGATAACGGGGCGGTAATCGGAACGATTGTATCAACAAATATGTCTCATCCAATTGCCAAAGATTATAATGTTGATCTTATGGAAGTTCTGACCGGATTTAAATATATCGGTGAAAAAATCAAAGAATTTGAACAGACAGGTAGTCATGAATATTTGTTTGGATATGAAGAAAGCTATGGCTGTTTAATCGGAACACATGCAAGAGACAAAGATGCAGTTGTTGCTGTCATGGGTGTCGCAGAATTAGCAGCCTATTATAAATCAAAAGGATTAACCCTTTATGAAGCATTGGTAGAACTGTACGAAAAATATGGTTTTTATATGGAGTCACTCCAAAGCATCACTTTAAAAGGTGTCGAAGGTGTGGAGACAATTCAGTACATCCTTTCTCAATTGCGAGAAAAAATGCCTGACAGTTTTGCAGGGAAACGCCTTCTTGCAGCAAGGGATTATAAGGCGGGGACCATTGACCATAAAAAATCAGGCGAAACTTTATCAACAGGATTGCCCACATCTAATGTATTATATTATGAACTTGAAGATGATGTTTGGTTCTGTGTCCGCCCATCGGGAACTGAGCCCAAGGTGAAATTCTATTTTGGGGTCAAAGGGGATACAGAAAAAGAAGCAAAACAATTAAGAGATCAATTGGAATCTGAGGTTATGCAGTACATAGATCAAATTATTCAGTCTAAATAGTTAATTAGACCCATTAATAATATATGATAGAATTCTATAGAATTTTGAAACCCCTAGAAAATAGGGGTTTTTTCTTTGAAAAAAACTACGAAAAATGGTTGACATATAGGAGCGAATTTGTTATCATAAGCAGTTAAATTGACTTGAGTTGAGTTTTGTGGTATAATGTATACAATGCAGATAAAAACAAATGCTTAACAAAGGTGAGGTGTGATATGATAGGAAGAGATGATATTTTTCAAGTCAAACAAGAAATCAATAATCACGTAGGAAGTCGAGTTAAGATTCGAGCGAATAAGGGTAGAAAGAAAATTGTAGTTAAAGAAGGAGTTATTCAAGACACATATCCAAGTATTTTTGTTGTTAAAGTATATGATACAGTGCATCGTTCGGAACGTGTTGTATCCTATAGTTATACAGATGTTTTGACACACACAGTTGAATTATCCTTGTGTAAAGAGATATTATCATAAAAAGTTTATAAGATTTGTGAAAAAGCGCCAATAGGACGCTTTTTTTATTGCGTAGTGTTTCTTTTTTGTATATAATATAAAGTATACAAAATACATTGGAGACGATAATGAAAGAAATAAGGTTGAAGGCTAGAGCAAAGATTAATATTTCCCTAGACGTCACTGGTCGAAGAGATAATGGATATCATGATGTCTTGATGATTATGCAAACGATTAACTTGTATGATAAGTTAATGCTACGAAAGCAAAAAGAAAATCGAATCACAATTCATACGAATCTACACTATTTGCCAACAGATGAGCGAAATTTAGTATATAAAATTATCCGTTATTTTAAGGTGACTTATCAAATTGAAGATGGTGTCTATGTCGATCTTTATAAGATGATTCCTGTGGCTGCAGGTATGGCAGGTGGTAGCTCGGATGCAGCCCAAACGATTATCGGAATGAATAAGCTTTTTCAATTAAAGTTATCATTGGATGAGATGTTAAAGATTGGTGAGCAATTTGGCGCAGATATTCCATATTGTATCTTGCAGGGAACAGTACTGGCATCTGGTTTAGGTGAGGAACTAGAGATATTAGACCCTTTTCCCAAAGCACATGTACTTATTGCAAAACCACGCTTTAGTGTTTCTACACCGGCGGTATATCAACGGTATGACCAGATATCTACCAGTGAACATCCAGATACAGAAGCGCTTTTAGATTACATCAAAGACCAAGATATAAAAGGGATTTGCCAAAATCTAGGCAATGTATTAGAAGCTGTAACGATTGATATGTATCCGGAAATTGAGCAAATCAAAGATAAAATGCTAGAACTTGGAGCAGAAGGTTCTCTAATGAGTGGAAGCGGACCGACTGTATATGGCTTGTTTACAGATAAAAAGAAAGCGGAACAGGCAAAGAAAAAGCTACGTAAGGAACATAAATTGCAGTTTGTCTATCTAACAACAATATATAATCGAAAGAGGGATTAGTCATGGAACAAAAATTGAAAGTAAATTTAAATGAATACTTGCCATTAAGAGATATTGTTTTTAACACGCTTAGAGAAGCAATTCTAAAAGGGGATTTTGCTCCCGGAGAACGATTGATGGAAAAACAACTTGCAGAGCGAATGGGTGTCAGTAGAACACCGATTAGAGAAGCTATACGTAAGCTAGAACTTGAAGGTCTCGTTATTATGGTTCCTCGTAAAGGGGCAGAAGTTGCTAAAGTTACGAATAAGGACATTATTGATGTTCTTGAGGTTCGAGCGACCTTAGAAGCCTTAGCAGTTCGATTGGCGTGTAAAAAAATGTCCGATGCAGAATTGAATGAGCTCGTTGAAGTCAATGAAGAATTCCGAATAGCAGCGGCTCAAAAAGATGTAGAGACAATTATAAATAAAGATGTTGAATTTCATGATATAATTTTTCACTCATCGGATAATGAAAAACTTATTCAAATCATTAATAATTTGCGTGAGCAAATTTATCGTTTTCGTGTAGAATATATTTATAAAATGGATGATTATAATCAGCTTGTTCAAGAGCATGATGAAATCGTTAATGCAATGAAAGAACGCCGTGGCCTTGATGCTTCAGTAATAGCTTTGCAACATATTGAAAATCAAGAAAAGAGTGTGTTGGAACTATTTAATTTATAAAGGATACCAAAATTAGGAGATATTATGACCGTCGGACCCCCAAAATATGTCGTCGTAGATATTGAAACGACAGGAATAGAACCAACCAGTCACTATATTACAGAAATCGGTGCAGTTAAAATTGTAGAGGGTCAAGTTGTTGATCAGTATAGCCAGCTGATTAATCCTCAAGTTCAAATCTCTGAGCAAATAACTAGGATTACCGGAATTGACAATGGTATGGTTACCAATGCGCCAACATTTGATCAAGTTATTGCAAGCTTTATTGATTTTTTAGAAGATTTTCCGATTATCGGACACAATGTTTTGTTTGACTATTCTTTCTTGAAATATCATTGCCAACAATCTGGTTTTGCATTTGAGCGTAATGGTATTGACACCTTAGCCATAGCTAAAACATGCTTGCCGACAATTCAAAGTCGAAGTTTAACATATCTTATTAAATATTTTGACATTCAACGTGAAAAAGCACATCGTGCCTATCACGATGCGCTGGCTACATATGAACTGTATGAAATTCTTAAAAGGAGCTTTCAGGAAAATAATAGCTTGCTTTTTTCAGAAAAACCCTTACACTGGCGACCGAAAAAGAGTTCGCCGATTACCCCGCGGCAAAAAGAATATTTAAAAGCACTGATAAAAAAACATAAAGTGTTTGAAGACATTGAAGTCAACTATTTGACAAAAAGTGAAGCCAGCCGTTATATAGACCGTATACGTTTTTTAAAAGGATGCTAGCTTCTTGAGGATAATAGATCGATTTAAGGATTTTAAAGATTCGGCTTTATCGATTAAATCAGTCACTTTATATCTTTGGTTTTTTTGTAGATATAATTGGGCTAAGGTTATGAAGTGATCGCTATAATCACTTCCAAGGCGAATACATTCTTCAAAAGCGACAATGGCTTCATTAATTTCTTCAAATTCAATCATTAAGTGCCCGTAGTTAGCTAAGGATTTTAAGAAGCTGTTATAATTGGCTTCGTTTTGACTAATAACCGTTTGATTAGCTGTTCCGAAACGAATCCGAAGTTCCGTATTGGTTAAGTTTGAAAAATTCATTAAATCCATTGATGATAATTCATGGAGACTATTTTTGACTTGCTGGTAATGCAATGTTTGCCCCGGATTTAGTGAAGGAACTGTTGGAAAAGATAGCTTTGATAAATTCGGATTGATATAATCGTCTTCATGAAACTCTTTTCGCCGAGTGGATAGGGATTTCTCCTCATTGTTCCAAAATTGTTCCCGATTGATGTTTTCCTGACGCATATTTTTTCGTAAATGATATTGAAATAGAACAACGAATATTACGAATATAATAAAAATGGATGGAAAAGCCATTTTTTTACCTCCTTAAGATGCAGATCAAGCTTGATAATATATGTAGAGTATATTATACTATGTATATAGATTTTCAACAACTAGATTTGCCCACCAAGCATACTTTGTAATGAAATGGAGTGATTATGTGTTTTTTACAAATAGAAAGTTAATAAAGAGAACAGCAGTTGTTGTTTCAGCGGTTATTATTATGGCCCTTGTTATTGGAACAATTGCCCCATATATGATGTAAAAAGTTGTCGATGACAACTTTTTTTATTGTTTTTTTTTAGAGGATGTGCTATCATATTACAAGAAGTAGTATTGTAAACTATATAAACAAATATACATAACGATTAGAAACAGAGGTGTTAATATGACGATTAAAATTCAAGACCCCATTAGCGCATTGACGCATTTTTTAGGGGCACTACTTTCTTTAGTTGCAGTCACGTATTTAGTAATAAAAGCCTATTATCTAGGAAGTCCATTACATGTGATTGGCTTCGGTATTTTTGGGTTAAGCTTAGTTTTCTTGTATTCTGCAAGTACAACATATCATATTATGGAACAACCGAAAAAGATGAGTCGGATTATGAAACGTATTGATCACATGATGATTTTTGTCCTGATTGCAGGGACATATACCCCGGTTTGTCTTATTCCTCTCCAAGCAACGAATGGAGGACAAACAGGACTGACAGTCTTAGTTGTTGTGTGGATAGCAGCCATATTAGGGGTTTTCTTAAAATTATTTTGGATTAATGCACCGAGGTGGTTGTCAACATTACAATATATTTTAATGGGATGGATTGCAATTTTTGCCATATATCCATTGTTTAATACCATGACGCGAGCCGGATTTATACTTCTTATTGCCGGTGGAATCATCTATACATTAGGCGGATTAATTTATGGAACGAAGTGGCCGAGGTTAAAGGGAAAATGGTTTGGATTCCATGAGGTATTTCATTTGTTTGTAATGGGCGGAAGTATATGTCATTATTTTATGGTATTAACATTGATTTAAAGGTTACTTCTTGTAAGTGCCTTTTTTCTTTATAAATTTATTTCAAGAAAGAATAAAAAAGTGATATAATAAAAAATGGGTGATTTGGGTAAATATAAACCATGAGGTGAAAAGCATGATAACATCACGAACGAAAGAGATTATTGCACAAATACTTGAAGCCAAAGATTATATTACGATTCAAAATATTGCAGATGCAATCAAGGTCAGTTCACGTACTGTATTGCGAGAACTAGATACAGTTGAAGCGTGGTTCCATCAAGAGGACGTTCTTTTCCGGAAAAAGAAAGGAAGAGGATTGTTAGTTGATGCGAATATGGTTGAAAAAGAAGCATTGTTAGAGAAATTGTATTCTGAAAAAAGTGATGTGATCTATACACCGGAGGAACGACAAACCATATTACGCGCAGAATTGCTAAAAATGTCCGATGTTACAAAAATTTATTCGCTGACAACAATGTTAGATGTTACAGAAGGAACCATAAGTAACGATTTGCAACAAATTGAACCTTGGTTTCAACAATATGATCTTCAACTTATAAAACGTCCCGGTTTAGGTATTACCCTTGAAGGGGATGAAAAGGCAAAGAGAAAAGCTATAGTGAATTTAATCTATGAGCATTTTCACGTTGTGGATTTATTTGAATTAATGACTGAAAGTCGTCAGAAACAGCTTAGTATTAGTGTTTTTAAAAAATATATCAATCGTTCAATTCTCGACTTGTTACATTTGGATAGCTTGGTTTATATTAAGGAATTGATTACTCGTTTAGAAAAAGAATTATCTTACTATTTTGCGGATAATGCATATATTGCACTCTTTATTCGATTTAGTATTACGCTGAAAAGAGAACCTTTTTGGAAAGAAGATAGTTTAGAGGCTACGCTGAAAAAATCTCTCGAAAAAGATCCGGTCAAACTCTTATTAGAAGACTGGATTAATGCGTCACCGAATAATCCCTTTGCGAAGTTACCTATAGATGAACGTTTGTATTTGGTCATGCACATCAAAGGAAGTAAGCTTCGAGAGACAGGTGCCGAATTTAAAATGAGTATGATTGATGACTTTAAAGTCATTCAATTGGCCAAAGAATTTATAAAATCAGTAGAAATAGAAACGGGAATCTATCTGTCGGATAATGATCAATTATTATTTGGACTAATAAAACATTTGCGTCCGGCTCTATACCGTATGAAAATGAATCTAGATATTATTAATCCTCTGCTTTCAGAGATTCATCTTATGTATCCTAAATTATACGACAGTGTGAAAAAAAGTGTCGCCGTTATTGAGGAAAAAGAAAAAAATAAAGTTCCTGAAGATGAAATTGCATATTTAGCCACACACATTGGAGCCGCAATTCAAAAGGGAAACCGTGATATTGTCAAAAAATACAAAGTAATTGTTGCCTGTATGTATGGCATAGGTGCATCTCATTTACTTATTTCCCAATTGGAAAAAAACTTTCCTAATATTGTTATCATTGATGTCGTGAGTGTTTTTGATAATATAGATGAACGAATGCAAGCAGATGGAGTTGATTTATTGGTAACCACCATTGAGCCAAAGGGTGCAAAAACACCTTATGTCGTGGTTGGCTCCATCCTACAAGACGAAGATATTCAAAAAATTAGTCGTGCACTACGTCAAACAAAACCAAAACCCACGAAAGAGCCGATGGATAGGGTGTTGAATATTCGAGAAAAATATTCCAATCTTAAGCGTTATGCATCGATTATCCTAGATCTTATCAATCATTATGCATGCAATGATTCGGTAGAAATTGATACCTATCCGGAGTTAATCCGCTATGTAAGTCATCAAATAGCATCCAATGATCTAGAAATTATGATTCTTGAAAAAGCTTTTCGAGAAAGAGAAGAAAAAGGATCGACGATACTAAGTAAAAAAGGTATGATTCTTCTACATTGTCGAGCGGATATCACAAAAAAGATCTGTGTCAATATTGTAAGATTAAAAGAACCCATTAAACATATTAACATTCAAACGGTAGTGGTTATGGTGGGACCCCTCAAATATGATGAGAAAATTTTGGAGGTGCTTTCAGAAATAACCCATGGAATTATATCAACAGAGATCTCTGATGCCATCCAACATGGTGACCGGGAATTGATTCAAACTCACTTATATCAACTGTTAGATAAATTTTATCAAAAGAAGGTTTTAGGAGACTAAGGTCTTCTTTTTTTTGCCAAATTTTAGGCTTAAATTATGTCACTTATCATAACAGACAAACTTGAGGGTCTAAAGCTTTATTTTTTGTGCATATAGGTGCATAATAAAATCATACCATTGATCAGTGGACAACTTAATTCTATATTAGATAATGGAGGTATGTTATGGATCAGGCAGTTAAAGGTAACGTTGGTTCAAGAGAAAAGATTCAAAAATTTGGACGTTTTTTAAGCGGTATGGTTATGCCGAATATAGGAGCATTTATTGCATGGGGGTTAATTACAGCACTATTTATTCCAACAGGATGGACACCGAATGAAAACTTATCGACTTTAGTTGGGCCGATGATTACATATTTATTACCACTTCTTATTGGTTTTACAGGTGGTAAAATGGTTGCAGATATACGTGGTGGAGTACTTGGAGCAATAGCAACAATGGGTGTCATAATCGGAACAAGTATACCAATGTTTATTGGTGGTATGATTATGGGACCATTTGCCGGATGGTGTATCAAGAAATTTGATCAAGCCGTTGAAGGAAAAGTTCCGACAGGATTTGAAATGTTGGTCAATAACTTTTCAGCCGGAATCATCGGTGCAATTTTAACAATTTTTGCTTACTTAGGAATTGGTCCGGTTGTAGAAGGCTTAAGTAACTTTTTAGGTACAGCCGTTGAATCTATTGTAAGCGCAGGATTATTACCAATAGCTTCTGTATTTATTGAGCCTGCAAAAATTCTTTTCTTAAACAATGCCATTAATCATGGCGTATTGAGTCCTTTAGGAATTGATCAGGCAGCAGAGCTTGGAAAATCTATATTTTTCCTACTTGAAACAAATCCCGGTCCGGGACTTGGAATCTTGTTAGCGTATTGGGTATTTTCCAAAGGAATGGTAAAACAATCTGCACCAGGTGCGATTATTATCCATTTCTTAGGTGGAATTCATGAAATATATTTCCCATATATTTTAATGCAGCCATCTTTATTGTTGGCAGCAATTGCCGGTGGAGCATCAGGTGTGTTTACATTTGTTGTTACTGGTGCAGGTCTTGTTGCAACGCCATCACCGGGAAGTATTTTCGCTTTATCAGCAATGGCCCCAAGAGGTGGATTGCTTCCAGTATTACTTGGTGTAGTTATTTCTACGACAGTATCTTTCTTGGTTGCAGCACCACTTATTAAGAGGAAAAAAGAAGTGAATGATGACTCTTTTGCAAAGGCAAAAGAAGAAACAGTAAAATACAAAGGTAAAAAATCTTCAGTCATTAAAACAGAAGAAATTAAGGCTGAAAATGTTAAGAAAATAATTGTTGCATGCGATGCAGGTATGGGATCCTCAGCAATGGGAGCAAGTAAATTACGTAATAAAGTGAAAAAAGCAGGTTTAGATATTGAAGTTCTCAATACGTCAATTGATGAACTGCCACAAGACGTTGATATTGTTATTACACATAAGCAATTAACAGATCGTGCGAGAACTGTGGTACCCAACGCTCGACATATTTCGCTTGAAGACTTTATTATGACAGATGTATATGATAACTTAGTTGAAGAATTAAAAAAATAGATTCATAAGATGATTCATAATGCACGGTAGAACGTGCATTATGAATGATTATCTTTAGTGTATTGGAGGATTGTGATGGCATCTTATAGCCAAAGAATTCAAAGATTCGGACGCTTTTTAAGCGGCATGGTTATGCCGAATATAGGCGCATTTATAGCTTGGGGATTAATAACTGCATTATTTATACCTACGGGATGGTTGCCAAATGAAAAGCTAGCCACAGTCGTCGGACCGATGATTATATATTTGTTGCCACTTTTAATTGGATATACAGGTGGAAAAATGGTCGCAGATGTCCGTGGAGGCGTTCTAGGTGCTATTGCTACGATGGGAATTATCATTGGGACAACAATACCCATGTTTATCGGTGGCATGATTATGGGACCGCTAGCAGGCTGGTGCATAAAAAAGACAGATCAATTGTTTGAAGATAAAATTCCTCTTGGATTTGAAATGTTGTTTTCAAATTTTTCGGCAGGGATTGTCGGCGCTTTTTTATCACTATTAGCATTTATAGGAGTAGGACCAATTGTTGAACGATTAAGTCAAGGATTAGGATCGGCTGTAGAAGCTGTTGTTCAGGCTAATGCATTGCCACTTGCATCTGTGTTTATTGAACCGGCCAAAGTTTTATTCTTGAATAATGCAATAAATCATGGAGTACTTGGACCGTTAGGAATTGATGAAGCTGCAGAGTTTGGCCAATCTATTTTTTTCCTTTTGGAGACAAATCCAGGACCGGGACTAGGTATTTTATGTGCATACTTTGTATTTTCAAAAGGTATGATAAAACAATCCGCACCAGGAGCAATGATCATACATTTTTTAGGTGGAATTCATGAAATATATTTTCCCTATATACTTATGCAGCCTAAATTAATTTTGGCAGTCATAGCAGGAGGAGCATCCGGCGTTTTGACCTTTGTCATTACAGGAACAGGTTTAGTCGCAACACCATCCCCCGGAAGTGTAGTTGCCCTATTGGTTATGGCACCTCGAGGTGAGACCTTGTTGGTTTTGTTAGGGATTATTATTTCAGCTGTGGTGACATTTTTAGTTGCTTCAGTACTCATAGACCGTAAAGAACAAGAAGATGAATATCGACTCAATCATGCACAAGAAAAAATGCAGGAATTAAAAGGAAAGCCATCATCGGTTGTACAATCGATGAATATTGATAGATTACCGAATGACAGAGAAGGATTAAAATATGTTCGTAAAATTGTGGTTGCCTGTGATGCCGGGATGGGATCCTCAGCAATGGGAGCAAGTAAACTTCGTACAGCATTCAAACAAGAACATATTGATATTGAGGTTTTAAACAGACCTATAGAACAAATACCGGATGATACGGATTTAGTGATTACACACAAAACATTGACAGAGAGGGCGAAGATAACACGTCCTGATATGATACATTTGTCAATTTCAGATTTTATAATAACACCCTTATACGAAAAACTTGTTCAAGCGTTAAGAAAGGAGAATGGTTCAATAAGTGAACCGAGTGAAGATATGAATACACAAAATGAAAAAGAAACACTTCAAAAACAAAATATTAAATTAGGGCTACCATCAGTATCAAAAGAAGAGGCGATTCGAATGGCCGGTCAGATTCTTTATGAAGAGGGATATGTTGAAAGTGAATACATTGACGCAATGGTGCAGCGTGATAGTGAATTATCAACTTATATAGGCAATGGTACGGCAATTCCTCATGGCGTGAGCGAAGCCAAAAAAAATATTAAACGTACAGGAATCAGTGTATTACAGTTTCCGGAAGGTGTAGATTTTGCCGGAAATCCAGTCTACTTAGTTGTTGGAATCGCAGGTGTCGGCAATGAACATTTGATGATTTTATCAAATTTAGCAGAAATCGTTGAAGATGAAGATAAAGTTGAATTATTA
>DDQW01000096.1:75057-83992 GCA_002342805.1 Clostridiales bacterium UBA2432
GATGAGATTTTAGTTAAAGTTGTCAGTAACAGTATCTGTATGTCAACGTACAAGGCTGTCATTCAAGGAACAAAACATAAACGTGTTCCTGAAAATATAGCAACAAACCCGACGATTATGGGGCATGAATTTGCCGGTGAAATTGTCGAAGTTGGTAAAAAGTGGCAAGACCAATTTAAAGCCGGAGAAAAATTTGCCATACAACCGGCGTTAAACTATAAGGGGAGCCCCTATGCGCCGGGGTATTCATTTGAATTTTTTGGTGGACTGACAAATTATTGTGTTATTCCTCAAGAAGTTATGGAATTAGGATTTTTACTACACTATGATGGTGAGAGTTATTATGATGCTTCCTTATCTGAACCCATGAGTTGTGTTATTGGTGGTTTCCATGCAAATTATCATACAGAAACCGGTAAATATATACATCACATGGGAATTAAAGAAGGCGGTAAAATGGCACTCTTAGCTGGAGTTGGTCCAATGGGATTAGGAGCAATCGATTATGCCCTTCACTGTGACCGAAAACCGTCCCTCTTAGTTGTAACAGATATTAATGAAGACCGACTAGACCGAGCAAAATGCTTGTTTCCTATAGAAGAAGCAAAAAAACAAGGGGTAGAACTTCATTATGTTAATACAGCAACAAAAGATGATGCTGTAGCTAGCTTATTGGAATTATCTTCAGGAACTGGCTATGATGATGTATTTGCTTATGCGCCGGTTGTTCCGGTTATTGAACAAGCAGATGCTATTTTAGGAAAAGACGGTTGTTTGAATTTCTTTGCAGGACCTTCTGATAATACATTTAGCGCAAAGGTGAATTTTTATAACATACATTATACACCCACGCATATTATGGGTTCAACAGGCGGTAATGATGATGATATGAAGGAATCGTTGGAGATGTCATCCAAAGGATTAATTAATCCGGCAGTTATGCTTACACACGTTGGTGGAATTGATAGTGCGATTGATACTATACTGAATTTACCTAAAATACCCGGAGGCAAAAAAATTGTATATAACGATATTGAAATGCCAATGACTGCGATTGAAGACTTTGAAAAACTAGGAGAAACTAATCCCTTATTTAAAGGATTAGCAGAGTGCGTAAACAAAAGCAATGGACTTTGGAATGCTGAAGCTGAACGTTATTTACTTGAGCATGGTAAAAAACGTCAGTATTAAGTTGTGTGGCACAGTCAAAGTGAGGCTTTTTCATTAACACCCCAAGGTTTTTGAATAGCAGTTTAGATTCGTCATTTTGACTGATTAGTCATAGATGCACTCAACGGTCAACGTTGAGGCAATACATAATCTTCCATTAAATAAGATAAATCAGGTTCTCTGATTTATCTTATTTGCTTTTTGCTTACTTTATGGTAAAATACACATAATGTACAGATGTAGATTAGGAGGAACATATGCTATTGGATAAGAAAAAAATTATATATATATATGTTTTGATTGTGACAATAATAATGAGTGGAATAAATGGAGTAGAGATTTTTGCGGCGACAAATGATGAAAGCTATGCAGGAAATCAACTACAACAATTAGGCGTACTGACCGGTTATTCAGATGGAAGCTTGGGACTCGAACGTAATATAACTCGAGCTGAAGTGGCAACAATGATGGTTAGAATTCGAGGATACGGTAGTCGTACGGCTCCTGGTGAGATAAAGGAGTTTTCGGATATTACGACTGGACATTGGGCCTATAATCATGTGCAAAACGCTTTTCGCTTAAATATGATTCAAGGGTATCCGGATCAAAGTTTCCAACCGGAAGCTAATATACGTTATCAAGAAGTTGTTGCTATTATGGTAAATACTTTAGGATATAAAGAGCAACTCACTGGCGAATGGCCGATGAATTACATTAATAAAGCTAAAGAAATCGGTGTCATTCCTGCAAACAGTCAAACGGATCCCGGACACATTGTTACTCGAGGTGAGATGGCCTTAATCGTATGGGATACGCTTTTAGTGAAGATAACAAATTAAGGCATGAATATAGAGATTTGTAAAGATTGGTAGGGATATATGAACATTGGAAAAGTACCTGAAACGGTTTTAAAACGGTCAATTTTTAAACAATTACAAGTAAAAAGAGATGAAGTTCTTATCGGTCCGGGGGTCGGAGAAGACTGTGGTATAATACAAGTAGCCCCGGAAGAAGCGATTGTATTATCAACGGATCCTATAACAGGAACTGCTCATGGAGTAGGGACTTTGGCTGTACATATTACACTGAATGATTTGGCTGCAAGCGGAGCGACACCTATAGGATTACTCTTGACCTTGTTGTTACCGGATGGATATACAGAAGATGCATTAAAAGAATTAATGTTTGAAATCAATGACGCATCTAAAAAATTCAACGTTCAAATCATTGGAGGACATTCGGAGGTTACAGGAGCCGTTAATCAACCAATTGTTAGTGTGACCGGTGTTGGTAAAATTGATAAAGACCGTGTGATGCAGGCAGATAAGGTTAAGCCGGGTATGGACATCCTAATGACAAAATGGGCAGGCATTGAAGGAACAACCATTATCGCTCATGAAGGTGAACATCTGTTAAAAACATACTATCATCCAGACTTGGTTACCAAGGCTAAATCATTTAATCAATATTTATCAATTGTCAAAGAAAGCCAGATTGCCATGAAGTTTGATGTATATGCGATGCATGATGTTACAGAAGGTGGAATATTTGGGGCCTTATGGGAGCTTGGAGAAAAAATCAATCTAGGCTTAACGGTTGATCAATCAAAAATTCCGCTACAACAAGAAACCATTGAGATATGTGAATATTTTGATTTGAATCCATATATGCTTATAGGTAGTGGATCACTACTTATAGTAACAGAAAACGGGCATGAAATGGTTGATGCAATGAAAGAAGCCGGTATCTTGGCAACAGTCATCGGCAAAGTCGATGAAGGCAATCATAAACGTATTAAATTTGAAGAAACATATCGCTCTATCGTTCCGCCAAAGTCGGATGAACTCTATAAAGCCATAGAGCGATATGAAAAAAAAAAGATATGGAGGGATCATGAATGAAAGAGCAACTATTATATGCATTAGAAAATCACAGCAAAAGAACGGTTAAAGATTTAGCCGCGATGTTTGGTACCTCTGAAGATGTTATTAGTGAAGAGTTAACTCAGATGGAAAAAGAACGTATAATCTGTGGTTACCATGCATTGATTAATTGGGACAAGACGAATACAGATAAAGTGACAGCCTTAATTGAGGTGCGAGTTACGCCACAACGTGGTGAGGGATTTGATAAAATTGCCCGACGCATTTACATGTTCGAAGAAGTAAAGTCTGTTTATCTTATGTCTGGTGGTTTTGACCTTACAGTGATTATTGAAGGTGCGACAATGAAAGAAGTGGCATTGTTTGTGGGACAAAAATTAGCTCCTTTAGAATCGGTATTAAGTACAGCGACGCACTTTGTTTTGAAGAAATATAAAGACTACGGTGTTATATTTGAAGAAGAACGTAAAGATGAAAGAATGGCGGTGACACCATGATGAATCGTGAGTTAAATCGAATTGCAACAAATATACCCCCGTCCGGCATACGTAAATTTTTTGATATTGTTACAACAATGGAAGATGCTATTTCTTTAGGAGTAGGGGAACCTGACTTTGATACACCTTGGCATATTCGTGAAGAGGGAATCTATAGTCTTGAAAGAGGGCGAACTTTTTATACATCCAATGCAGGATTGGTTGAGTTACGTCAAGAGATTTGCAACTACTTAAAACGACGGTTTGATTTAGACTATCACTATGATACGGAAATTGCTGTAACTGTTGGGGGGAGCGAAGGCATTGATGCTACACTAAGAACTATCTTAAATCCAGGAGACGAAGTCTTAGTTCCTGAACCCTCATTTGTATGCTATAAACCTTGTGTGGCCTTGTCTGGTGGAATACCGGTTCCGATTGCTTTAAAGGTAGAAAATGAATTCCGATTAACGCGTGCAGAAGTCGAAGAGCATTTGACAGAGAAAACAAAAGCAATTATTTTATCTTTTCCTAATAATCCAACAGGTGCTATTATGACGCGAGAGGATCTGCAAGCTATTGCTGATGTAGCTATTGAGAATGACTTAATTGTTATTTCGGATGAAATTTATGCAGAACTTAGCTATGGAGAAGAACATGTGAGCATTGCAACCTTAGACGGTATGCGTGAACGTACAATTGTCGTCAGTGGTTTTTCTAAAGCATACGCAATGACAGGATGGAGAATTGGATATGTGGTTGCTCCGGCGCATTTTATTGATGTGCTAAAGATTATTCATCAATATGCGATTATGTGTTCACCGACAACGAGTCAATATGCGGCATTAGAAGCAGCCAAAAATGGTGATAAGGATATTGAAGAAATGAAGGTGGCCTATGATCAACGGCGACGATTGATGGTTGAGTATTTGAATAATATGGGTCTAGAATGCTTTGAACCGCAAGGAGCTTTTTATGTGTTTCCATCGATTCAAAGTACCGGACTGACATCAGAAGAGTTTGCCACCCAATTATTAAAGTCAAAAAAAGTTGCGGTGGTACCCGGAACTGCATTTGGTGACTCGGGAGAAGGCTTCATACGTTGCAGCTATGCTTATTCAGTGGATGAACTGAAAATCGCATTAGAGAGAATTGAAGAATTTGTAACAGAAATCAAGGAAAATAGAGCAAAATAAAAATATATAAAAAAAACTGACTTTATAAGTTAAAGTCAGTTTTAAAACTTAAATTAATCATTAATTTTATTTTGTTCTTTTTTGCTCTTGCATTCTTTACACGTTCCATAAAAATACACTTTTTCACTAACAATATCAAAGTCAGTTTCTTTTTGAACGTTTTCTTTAAAATCTTTTAAAGAATCTGTATGCAAATCAATAACTTTACCACAGTTTAAACAAATCATGTGTGGATGCGACTTAATGGTTGCATCATACCTTGAACTATCATCACCGATATTTAGTTCTGTAGCTAAATCGGATTTCTTGAGTGCATCTAGTGTTTTGTATACAGTTGCTAAGCTCATGGTTGGGTGGCTTTGTCTAAGAGCAGTATATATATCTTCTGCAGTAGGATGTGATGACGTTTCGTATAAGACTTTATATATTGCTAAGCGTTGTGGAGTGACTTTGAGTTTCTTGGCTTTTAGAATTTCTGCGAGTTGTTCCATCAGAAACCTCCTCCTATTAGATAACAAGTATCAAATGATAATATATATCATTTTATAATAAAAACGAGAAAATGTCAAGATGTTGAACAATACGAATAATTTTGACGCTTAAAAGAAATGATGGTAAAATAAATATAACGATTATGAAGGAGGTCATGATATGGCTGGAATTAATGTGGAATATATAAATCCGTTTATTAGTGCGGCTCAAACTGTCTTAAAAGACTTTAGTCAGATTGAGTCATCAATGGGGAAACCTTATCTGAAACAGGCAACATATGAAGGAGATATCCTTGCTGTTATTATTGGAATTACAGGCGTTTTACGTGGTCAAGTTATTCTTACCATGGAGACAGAGACAGCGTGCTATATCGCCTCTAAGATGATGATGGGAATGCCGGTGCCTGAATTAAATGACATGGCTAAGAGTGCAGTCAGTGAAATGTCAAATATGATTCTTGGAAATGCAGCGACAATTTTTTCGACGAAAAACATAGCACTTGACATTACACCGCCAACCATTACATTAGGAAATAACTTGAGTTTTTCTGTCAGTGATTCAAAAACAATCTGTGTTCCATTAACATTTAATAATTATACCTTAGAAATCAATATTGCAATAAAGGAAGCGTAGAATGAATATAATATTACTTGAACCGGAGATTCCCTATAATACGGGGAATATAGGAAGAACATGTGTAGCAACAGACACGTCACTGCATTTAATCAAGCCCTTAGGATTTTCCCTTGATGAGAAAAGTGTAAAACGTTCCGGCTTAGATTATTGGCAAGACGTCGATTTACATGTTTACGAAAACTTTGAAGATTTTATGAAGAAAAATAATTATCCCACTGTATATATGGGAACAACGAAGGCGAAACAAACCTATGCAGAAGTGTCATTTGCGCCGGATGCCTTTATTATGTTCGGAAAAGAGACAGCAGGAATTCCTGAAGAACTTTTACTAGAACATAAAGAAACGGCCATCCGTATTCCGATGGCCGAGGGTACACGCTCACTTAATTTATCAAATTCAGTGGCAATTGTATTATATGAAGCACTACGTCAAAATAATTTCATGGATTTAGAAAATGAAGGGCAACTTCATCGTTACAAGTGGTGATTATTTTTTTTAGCAATCGCCAAGGTAAAGGTGAATGTTGTCCCTTTTCCTAGTTGGCTATAGACATCGACGGTTTGATGATGTCCTTTAATAATTTCACGAACAATAGATAAGCCTAAGCCAACTCCTTTTTTATCTTTTCCCCGTGACCGGTCTGCTTTGTGGAATCGTGTCCAGATATGCTTTAGATCATCTTCAGCGATTCCGGGACCGGTATCTTTCACAGAGACACGAACCTGATCGCCAATCAAGGTAGTCTCGAGAGTGACTTCATCACCGTTTTCACAAAATTTTAATGCATTATCAATAAGGTTCGTTAAGGCGCGTTGGATTTGATTGTAATCAGCGTGAACGAGGATATCTTCATCTTCTATAATCAGAGTCATTTTGATTTTTTTCTGAAGAATTTTTTGCTCAAACTGAAGCAAGGTATTGCGTAGTGTTTCATGTAAGTCAAAGTCTTCCATCTCAGGTTTAAGAACTTCGTTTTCCATTTTGGTTAACAAGAGAATATCATTGGTTAACTTGGTGAGACGGTCAGTTTCATTAAGCACAATGGTTAGATATTTTTCGTATTTTTCCGGAGGAATGGTTCCATCCATAACAGCTTGAACATATCCTCGAATTGAGGTGAGAGGAGAGCGAAAGTCATGGGAAATATTGGCAATGAAGTCTCGGCGAAGATCTTCAAGTTTTTCTAATTCTTCGGCCATATAGTTCATGCTCTCAGCTAATTCAATGACTTCAGTGCTGAAGTGTGTATCTTCAATTCGCGCTGAAAAGTCCCCACTGGCAATGGATTTTGCAGTTGCATTAAAGGCTTTAAATGTTTGACTAATGCTTCGAGAAAAGACATAGGTTGAGATAAATGTGACAAAAATGATGACGATAAAACTAATCAGAATAAGATTATATACATAGCGAATGTCTTCTTTTATTGAGGGATACGGTGACGTAAGAATAACGGCCCCATAGAGGGTTTCTTCATATTTAAGTGGACTGGCCACGGCGATGACTTGTTCAGCCTCATAAGGCTTAAATGTTCCGATTTGAGTGACTGTTTCGCCGCCTATGGATTGCCTTGCATAGTCATGATTAATAATTGTATCCATGAGAGAGCGAGAAGAGGGTTCGCTATCAAAAATGACACGCTGATCAGGATCAATGATAATAATCCTAGATCCTGCGCGATAGCTATAGGTATAAAGTTGATTATGAAACATGGATTCATCAAGGGTCCCTTGAATATAGGAATCATAATATTCAGTTTCTATTGAATAAATCTCATTGAACATTTTCCGATAGCGAGAGCTAACAAAGTGGTTGGTAATGGTTTGAGATAATGTACCAAAAAGTATCAGAAAAATTACAATTGTTGTTAAGATATAAATAGCTAAAAATTTTCTGGAAAAAGTTGTAAACATTATCTCACCTCAAACTTATATCCGATTCCCCACACTGTTTTTAATCCCCAATAATCATTTTCATCAATTTTTTCTCGAATACGTTTAACATGAACATCAACGGTACGTGTATCGCCGATGTATTCATATCCCCATATACGATCCAGCAATTGTTCTCGGGTAAAGACTTGATTTGGGTTGGATGCAAGGTAGTATAATAGTTCAAGTTCCTTTGGAGGCATATCGATTTTTGCATCATTATGCAAAACGCTGTAATTTGACAAATTAATGGTTAAATTCGGAAGATTAATTTGTTTGCCTTTACTTTCTTGTGGTGTATATCGACGTAACACTGCTTTTACTCGTGCCGTAAGTTCTTTGTTATCAAAGGGTTTAACCATATAGTCATCGGCGCCAAGTTCCAAGCCTAGAATTTTATCAAATGTTTCACCTTTAGCGGTAAGCATGATAATAGGTACGGTACTCATTTGACGGACTTCCTTACATACGTCATATCCGTCTTTTCCCGGCAACATTAAATCTAAAAGAATAAGATTTGGATTAAAGGATTTAACGGCTTCGACAACATCATTGCCATTGTCTACAATTTTTGTTGCATAACTTTCTTTTTCTAAATAGAGTGAAATTAGCTCACTGATATTTTCATCGTCATCAACGATGAGTATTTTGTTTTTTGTCTCCATATTATCCCTCTTTTCTAGTCGTTGAATGTTACAATAGTTACCCCGCTATCACCTTCGCCGTATTCACCTAAGCGATAGTCTTTTACATGTGAAGTTGTCCGTAAAAACTGATGGACACCTTGGCGCAAAGCGCCGGTTCCTTTTCCGTGAATGATGGTCACTTGTGATAAATGTGCCAAGTAAGCATCATCAATATACTTATCTAAAACAGTGATTGCATCACTAATCATTAAGCCACGTAAATCGACTTCTGTTTTTACATGACTAGGCGCAGATACTGAAGTGGTTCCTTTATTTTTATTGCCTTTAGCAATGGTGTATTTTTTAGCAGTACCTTTTTGTGGAAGGGTGTAGCTGACATTTTCATCGGCCAGTTCAAGATCCTTAAATGGAATGGTTGATTTCATAATCCCAAGTTGAACGGTCGCTTCCTTTTTATTTGTATTAATGTCCAACAATGTGCCCTTTTGATTAAGTGTCGTTACGAA
>DDQW01000096.1:84121-116621 GCA_002342805.1 Clostridiales bacterium UBA2432
GTCCGTTGCGCTTCAAGTTCTGACATGTTCATGCCTGTGCCGTCCTTAACAAGATCGTTCATACGACGGATAATGGCATCAGCTTCTTCTTTTGAATTTTCCAATAGCCGTGCGGCATTCATTTTCGCATCATTGAGTATTTGCTGTTTTTGTGAAGTGAGCTGGCGTTTTTGCTGTTCAACTTGCTTCTGAAGCATTTCGGCTTCTTCCCGATATTGACGCGCACGTTCTTTTTCGAGTAAGGCTGTTTTTTTATTGGTTTCTAAATCTGTAATGAGATCTTCAAAACGAATCTCACGCCCGCTCAATAATTCTTTGGCTTCTTCTATTATTATATCAGATAATCCTAATCTTTTGGAGATAGCAAAAGCATTACTTTTTCCCGGGATTCCAATCAGTAATTTATAGGTGGGGCGTAATGTGTTTACATCAAATTCACAACTGGCATTTTCGACGCCATCAGTAGAAAGTGCATAGACTTTTAGCTCAGAATAATGTGTTGTTGCAATGGTTAATATATTAGCTGCTTTAAGATTTTCCAAGATAGCCATTGCAAGTGCGGCTCCTTCAGTAGGGTCTGTACCTGCACCTAATTCATCAAAGAGGACAAGAGAGCGGTCCGTTACTTGCTCTAAGATTTGTGTAATATTGGTCATGTGAGATGAAAAAGTACTAAGGGATTGCTCAATACTTTGTTCATCGCCGATATCTGCAAAGATATTATCCAAAACAGTAAGTTTTGCGCCATCTGCAGCCGGTACATGTAGGCCACTTTGTCCCATAAGGGATAGTAATCCGATGGTTTTTAATGTGACGGTTTTACCTCCGGTATTTGGACCGGTAATAACTAAGGTAGTGAAATCTTTTCCCAAATAGATGGTGGTTGGAACCACATAATGTGGATCGAGCAATGGATGTCGAGCCTTTTCAAGGTATATATAGTAATCTTCATTAAATACAGGACATGATGATTTTGTGTGGATAGAATAGTTGGCCTTTGCAGACAGAAAATCTAAATGGGTGAGCATATCTATATTTTCTTCTAAAACATCTTTATAAACAGCGATTTTCTCGCTTAACGCCATAAGAATTTTTTGGATTTCCTTTTCTTCATCAAGATATAAACTGCTAAGGTGATTGTTCAGTTCAACTAGGGCCAAAGGTTCTACAAAAAGTGTCGATCCTGTTGAAGATTGATCGTGAATCATTCCTTTGAACTGACCTCGATATTCAGCTTTAAGAGGAACACAATAACGATCATTACGAATGGTATAATTATTATCTTGTAGCATTCCTGCTTGTCCGGCAGAATGAATGATTTTATTGAGCTGGCTTTTGATTTTTGCACTGCTTCCCTTGATATCCCTACGAATGTCATATAAATGACTACTTGCTTGATCGGAAATCTCATCTTCCGAAACAACACATCGATTTATTTCTTTTGACAAGGCAGGTAAAGCGTTAAGTGTTTGAAAATAAGATGCTAGACTTAGGGTGTCAATATACTCTTTTGCACTGGTATAATAGGATACGGCTTGAGCAGACGATCGGAGAACATCAGCGACACTGAGAACTTCAGCAATCGATAAAGTGCCTTGAATGGCTAAACGTTGAATGATTTCTCGAATATCCTTAATACCTCGAAGTGGAAAATCTCCCTTATGAACCAAAAGATTTGTGGTGTCCGTTGTTTCCTTTAAAGCCATGTTGATTTCATCAATCTGGTCAAAGGGTTCAATAGCCAAGATTTTTGATTTTGCCATTGGACTTAATGCGTAATTTGCAATAAGCTCAAGTATTTTGTTGAATTCTAGTGTGCTAAAAACTTTTCTATGCATGTTAAACTCCTTATATCAGCAACAAATAGATAGTAGTCATTTTTTATGGGTTCATCTTGTCGGATGAACCCTTGTTGTTGCCAAAAACTTATGCCTGCAAGATTGTCTTTATGGCAGGTTAAGTAAATTTTATTAATGGAATGTTGATGAATTAATGTTTGAATAAAATGCTGAAGTATTAAAGTCCCATACCCTTCACGAGCAAATTCCTTGCGAACAATTAATGTTTGAATCCAAAGATTGGCGTCGCCTACAGGATAATAACACTTTAATATACCTAAAATAACTTTGTTATTAGTGAAAATATCATAGTGTAATGCGTTCGCATCTTCAATAGCTTCTTTACTAAAATTGTCTTGGGCAAGTGACGTATTAAAAGCAAAACGGTAATAGTCGTCTGTTTCGGCTAATCGTTTAAATGCTTTATGGTACTTGCTTGCTGAAACAAAAATAATACGATTCGAATGAATAGTTAGTGAAATATTCATGTCAAACCTCCTTTGAACTCTATTTTACATGAAAGCGCCTAAGAATAAAAGAGTTATTTTGCCCAATTTATATAGAAAGAATCCCTTGCTATTTTAAAGCACTTCCTGTAAAATAGGACTAAAGCACTATAAAACAATAAATGAATTATTACAAAAACATTACAATTTATGCTATAATAGCATTTGGAATTATGAAACTAGAGAAAGCAGGGATAAAGATGCAGTTTAAACAAGCTCGCATTCGTA
Source organism: Clostridiales bacterium UBA2432 (assembly GCA_002342805.1). Classification (GTDB taxonomy): domain Bacteria; phylum Bacillota; class Clostridia; order Lachnospirales; family Vallitaleaceae; genus UBA1351. Next base: position 86,694 of record DDQW01000096.1, read on the forward strand.
ATAAGCATAAAGCCAGTGGCAAACAATATCTTACGATGATGTTTATTACAGATGCTACGAAAAGTGCAAAAGCAATAAAAATTCCTAAGTGGGTTCGATTTCCTGCATTAATTTTGGCAGTGATGCTTGTGTGGAAATCATTAGATATATATTCGTATGTGGAATCATTAGAAGCTCAGCTAGCACATCAACAAGTTGCGGTTCAAGAAGAAGTTATTGACCGTGAAGCAAAAGAGGCTAGAATAGCAGAACTAGAAGACGAGTTAGCTTCATCAGTAACGATGCGTTATGAAAAACTGGAAGAGTTAAAGAGTTTAGCTATAGAGTTGGGGATAAAAATTGAGGATTTAGAAGCATACCGTGAAGAAATGGAAGAATTTAAATCGGAAATAGATACGAATCTTGGTACTTATAACGCACCGAAGACAAGTGATTCAGATGAGAACTCGGATGTAACAAGAGATCTACTCAAAGAATATACGTTACAGATAGACCCAAATTATGAGAATAAACGTGTCTTATCAACATCAGCACCGACATCGGAGGGTTCAGCAGATTTAACAACGATTAAGGAAGAGCAATTAAAGGTGCTCGATGCAACGTTGAATGACACAGAAATAGATGAAGAAGAATTTGAGGCAGAATTTGATGCTGAAATTGAAAAAATAACAGCTTTTCTTGAATTTGCATCATCAAAGGTTGAACAAGATTCCGAGGATTTCGCTTTCACAAATGAATCTTTAGAAGAAATGATTCCTTACTTAGAATCCTATCCGAGTGTGTGGCCAATTAAGAATACCTACGTAACAAGTCCTTTTGGATATCGACGTAACCCATTTGGCGGAAGTGGTAGGGAATTCCATACAGGTGTTGATTTAAAAGCAAGATATCAAGATGTTTCAGCAACAGCTGAAGGAGAGGTTGTTGTTTCAGAATATTTATCCGGTTATGGATATACGGTTGTTATTGACCATGGATACGGTTTGACGACAAAATATGCACATAACTCAAAATTATATGTATCTGTTGGAGACCATGTAGAACGTGGAGATGTTATCTCTGAATCCGGTAATTCAGGGCGAAGCACCGGACCACATTTACATTATGAAGTATTGTTAGACGGAGAACCGGTAAATCCTGTTGATTATATTTACTAGAGAGGAACCTTATGCTATCATCTAAGAAACCAAACTACGAGCGACCGGCAACTTTGATTGGAAAAGATACAGTTATTGACAGTAGCTTAGTGAAATCAAAATCTTCAATTCAAGTGAATGGTGTATTAAATGGAAATATTGACTGTGATGCAAGTGTTGTTATTGGACAAACAGGAAAAGTCGTCGGGAATGTAAAAGCAGGCTTTTTGCTTATTGCAGGAACCATTGAAGGTCAAGTGGAAGTGAAAAATCAATTGCATGTAAATAAAACTGCCAACATACTTGGCGATGTTCATTGTGGTTCCATTATTATTGATGATGGGGCCGTTCTAAACGGTAGTTTTTCCATGAATGAACAATCAAAATCCAAATCTGTTAGTGATTCAGATAAAAAAGAAAAGAAAAACTAAAGAATGTAAGTTTGTTTATAACATGTTCACATTCTGTTAAAAAAATACGGTTATAATATAGTTAGATTCGATACTATAATTATTGTTTGATTCGTTATGGAGTGTGACAGAAGATATGAGTTATAACCAAACAGAACAATCTTTTTATACAGAAAAGAAAAAGCCTTGTAATAAGGTGAAATTCTTTATAAAAATACTAAAAAAATGGGTGAATAAATGCTACAATTAGAGTAGCATTTTTTTTATGCACACTCAAGGAGGTTTTTATGAAGTATGCATGTAATGTATCTTATGAGTTGATGAATATACTTGAAAATGATTCGACCTTTTGTGACTACATAAAAATAGGTGCATTTGGAAGGACGGAAGCCTTATTGGAAGTGGCATTTTCTCTAAAACCTCTACTTATTCATGGATTTGGATGGTTTGAACGTGGAGGAATGTCTTCGACAAAAGACATTGACTATGATAAAATGAATCGATATATTCAGAAGTATCAAAGCCCATTTATTGGAATTCATAGTTTGTGTTTTGAAGAAGATGCAAGGCAGATTCAAAATACATCTATTTTAGATTTCATGATTCAGCGATTTAATGATTTTTCTAAACACATTCACACCGACATTTTGATTGAGAATATGGATTACAGTAGCTATTATCCCTATCCAACGACCTTAATGGAAACAGTTAAGCCTGAATTTATTTGTCGCTTAATTGATAAAACAGACCTTGGATTATTACTTGATACGTCCCATGCAAAAGTATCAGCCTATCAGTTAAATATGGATATATATAAGTATTTAGATGCACTTCCCCTTGAGGCCATTCGTGAGATCCATTTTTCGGGAACAGGCTTTGAAAAAGATGCCGGATATAAGGATATTCATGGTATAATGGATAAAGAAGATTATCGTATTGCCCAGTATCTGCAAGAACGATTACAGAAGTTCTCATCTCAAAAACTTGAGATGATTACATTAGAGTACGGAACAGTTGCGGCTCAAACCACAAGCCGAGAAGCAATAATAGAACAGATGAATCAATTAAAAACTATTTTTAAGTAGAAGGAGTTATTATGCAATTTATTGAAACAATTCGTGAAGGTGATGAAGTTGTTGAACACTATCTGTGTTCGTCGAAGCAAGTATTAAAAACAAGAGCCGGTAAGACTTATTATTCTGTGCGTTTTCAAGATAAAACCGGAACCATTGAAGGGAAAATCTGGGATCTTAATGATGGAATCGGCCACTTCGAAGCAGGAGATTATGTTAAAATTGATGGATCTGTCGTTACATTTCAAGGTGGTTTACAATTAAATGTACGTCGCGTACGAAAATGTCAAGAGGGAGAATATAACCCAATCGACTATGTACCCATGTCCGACTATAATGTCGATGATATGTATGAAGAACTTATTGGTTTTATTGAGAGTGTTGAAGATACATATATAAAACAATTGCTTGAAAAGTTTTTTATCGAAGATAAAGAATTAGCAAATCGATTCAAAGCCCATGGTGCGGCAAAGTCTGTACACCACAATTATTACGGTGGATTATTAGAACATACATTGGGCATTCTTCGTACCTGTGATTTCTTGGCAAAGAGTTATTCCGAAGTCAATCGTGACGTCTTAATCGCCGGTGCATTACTACATGATATAGCTAAAACAGAAGAAATGACAGAACTTCCTATGGTCGAATACACAGATTCAGGCCAATTGCTCGGTCATATTATCATTGCAGTTGAGTGGATTAACGAAAAAGTTGCACAAATATCAGGTTTTCCAAAACCATTGGCTACAATTATCAAGCATGTTGTTTTAGCCCATCATGGAGAGCTTGAATATGGTTCACCTAAGAAACCAGCAGTACTCGAAGCGATTTTATTACATTATGCAGATAATATTGATGCGAAAGTCAAAACATTTTCGACGATTATGGGTCAGTCGGAAGAAGAGGATGATTGGGCAGGTTACCAACGTCTGTTTGAGACCAATATACGTAAAACACGCTATTAGAAGAAGATACACATAGAGGTGAAACATGAAACAAGTATGTCCAGTAATAAAAAATGAAATCTATTCGATGGATATTACCGGCATCGGAGCCAACGGAGAGGGGATAGGCCATATTGATGGCTATACCCTTTTTGTCGATGGAGCTATTACCGGTGATCATATCGAAGTCAAAGTGATAAAAACAAAGAAAAATTATGGTTTTGGCCGTTTAGTGACGATTCTTGAACCGTCCAAAGATCGTGTCGAACCAAGATGTCCCATTGCAAAACAATGTGGTGGTTGTAGCATTATGCATATGAAATATGATGCCCAGCTAGAGTACAAAGAAAACCATATCTTAGATGCACTTGAACGCATTGGCGAACAAGATCGAGTCAAACTTGAACAGAAAAAAGAGCCCATCATCGGAATGGATGAACCTTGGTTTTATCGAAACAAAGTTCAATTCCCCGTTCAGATTATAAGTGGAAAACTCCTTATTGGCTTTTATGCCAAACGGTCGCACCGAATTATCGAAACACCGACTTGCTATATTCAAGACCCTTATAATGAAGAAATTGTTGACACGCTACGTGATTTTATTGTGGAAAATAAAATATCTGCCTATGATGAGTTAAAGCATAAAGGCTTATTACGCCATATTGTGATTCGAAAATCTCATCATAATCAAGAGTTTCATGTGACCTTAGTGATTAACGGACAAAAATTTCCATATGACAAGAAACTCGTAGAAGAACTACAAAAACTGGAACGTGTCGTTGGTATCAGTCTAAATATAAATCAAGAGAAAACGAACGCTATTCTTGGAAGCGAGATGATTCACCTCGACGGCCAAGAATATTTGCACGATCAGATTGGTGATATTAAATATCAGATTTCCCCTCTGTCTTTTTACCAAGTCAATCCGGTGCAAACAGAAAAATTATATGCCAAAGCGCTTGAATATGCTCAGTTATCCGGTCAAGAAGTTGTCTATGATCTCTATTGTGGCATCGGCACCATTTCCCTATTTTTAGCAAAACAAGCCAAGCATGTCTACGGCGTTGAAATCGTGGAAGCGGCTATCGACGATGCGAGAATAAATGCAGAGATCAACAAGATTGATAATGCGACTTTTTACGCAGGAAAAGCCGAAGAAGTCATGCCAAAACTCTATAAGGAAGATGGCATAAAGGCTGATGTCGTAGTTGTCGATCCCCCCAGAAAAGGGTGCGATGCAACTCTTTTAGACACCATTATAAGCATAAACCCTAAACGCATCGTCTACGTCTCATGTGATCCGGGCACCCTTGCAAGAGATGTCAAAATCTTAAGCCAACATGGTTACCAAATAGACCGGTGGTGTGGCGTTGATATGTTTAGTCACTCCACACATGTGGAGACTATAGTAGCACTATACAAAAAAGACTAATAGTATTTGCCCACATACCGCTAAAAACAAAGCTTTTCATGTTTAAGACGGATGTCTTGAATTATCGGAATAAAGAATTAAAAGACGAAATTATCGTAAGGCTTGGCTTTTGGATGTGAAATGTAGGGACATAAGAAACTGAATAATAAATGTGAATCCGCTGGTGCAATATCAGTGGATTTTTCTTTGGAATTTTTTTCAAATTAAGGTGGGCATGTATTATAACATTTGTTATAATATAAAGTGACGTACTGGAGGTGTATGGAATGGATTTTGCCCAAACAGTAAAAGAGATTAGAACAAAATTGAATATTAGCCAGGAACAACTGGCAAGAGAGCTTCACGTCAGTTTTGCCACGGTGAATCGGTGGGAAAATGGCAAAAACAGTCCCAACATGTTGGCTAAGAAAGCCCTATATGACTTTTGTAAAGAAAAAGGACTGGATGAAACATTGATTAAGCATTTACTGGACTATTAGAAATAGATAGATGAAATCAAGGGAGGATTACAATAATGATTACAGGTGAATTAAGAAGTAAGGTAGATAAAATCTGGGAGATATTTTGGACCGGTGGAATTACTAATCCACTGTCTGTTATTGAGCAGTTTACCTACCTTTTATTTATAAAGGGGCTTGATGACAAGCAAAAGGAAGAAGAAAGACTAGCTGAGTTTGTTGGTACGGATTTCAACAAAATATTCAATGACGATCAACAAAACCTAAGATGGCATAAGTTCAAACAAATGAGTGCTACAGAGATGTATGAAACGGTTTCAAAAAAGGTGTTTCCATTTATCAAAACCATGCATGGTGACAAGGATTCAGCCTTTACGAAATACATGGATGACGCCATCTTTATGATTCCAACACCACAGATGTTAGAAAAGATTGTAACAAATATTGATGGATTACCGATTAAAGAAGGCAATACAACAGATGATACCAAAGGGGATTTATACGAGTATTTGCTTTCTAAGGTAGCAACCGCAGGTACTAATGGACAGTTTAGAACGCCTAGACACATTATCAAAATGATGGTGGACTTGATGCAACCAACACCAACAGATATTATAGTTGACCCAGCAGCAGGTTCAGCAGGATTCCTTGTAGAAGCTGGTGAGTATTTAAAGCGAAATAATGAGGATATGTTCACTATAAAAGAATTGAAGGACCATTATCATAGAGATATGTTCTTTGGTAATGACATGGACAGAACCATGCTTCGTATCGGTGCTATGAACATGATGCTTCATGGTGTTGATCGACCTAATATTGAATATAGAGATTCCCTATCAGAAACCAATAAAGATAGAGAAAAATATACGCTAGTCCTTGCTAATCCACCTTTTAAAGGGTCGCTGGACTATGACAGTGTATCTGCTGACCTATTAAAAGTGACGAAAACAAAGAAGACAGAGCTATTATTTTTAGCCCTTTTCTTAAGAACACTAAAAAAAGGTGGCAGATGTGCATCAATTGTTCCGGATGGTGTATTATTCGGTAGTTCTAATGCACATAAATCTATTCGTAAAGAGATTGTAGAAAATCATCAATTACAAGCTATTATTTCCATGCCTAGTGGTGTATTTAAGCCTTATGCAGGGGTTTCTACTGCTATTATGATCTTTACTAAGACAGGTGCAGGTGGTACAGATAAAGTCTGGTTTTATGATATGCAGGCAGATGGTTTGTCTCTTGATGACAAGCGTCAACCAGTTGATGAGAACGATATTCCAGATATTATCAGTCGTTATCATAATCTTGAGAAAGAAAAGGATAGAAAGCGTACTGAAAAGTCGTTCTTCATTACGAAAAAAGAAATTAAAGACAATGGTTATGATCTTTCAATCAACAAGTATAAAGAAGTTGAATATGACAGGGTGGAATATGATAAACCTTCAGTGATAATGAAGAGAATTGATGAAATTGATGTAGAAATTAAAACTTTGAAAGCAGAATTAAAGACACTGCTAAATTTAGATTTGTAGGGATGATGATATGAAAGTAAAAGATATATGTAGTTATGGTGTGAAGTCAAAAGTTAAAGCTGGAGACGGACTGTCTGAAGGGAAATATAATTTTTATACTTCAAGCGCAGTTTGTAATAAGTATCTTGATGATTATCAATTTGAAGAGCCAGGAATTATTATGGGAACTGGTGGGAACGCAACATTACATTATTCAAATGGAAAATTCTCTGTATCAACAGATTGTGTGACTTTGTTTCCTGATGAAAGACTTGAAACCAAGTATTTGTACTATTATTTTAAGAGTAATATGAATATATTACAGGCCGGGTTTAAAGGTGCAGGTCTAAAACATACAAGTAAGAAGTATATAAATGAAATCAATATCAAAAACATTTCTAGTATTCAAGAGCAAAGGGAAGTTATCGGTATTTTAGAGAAAATAGAGACAATCTTAGAACACAAAAAAGAGCAGTTAAACCAGTATGATACCCTCATCAAATCCCGATTTGTCGAGTTGTTTGGTGACCCAATTGAGAACAATAAGAATTTTGAAAGTATACCTGGAGAAAATGTCTTTAAACTTTCAAATGGAAAGACAATACCACAAAATGAAAGAAAAGAATGTGGTATTCCAGCGTACGGTGGAAACGGGATATCATGGTACACAGACAATGTACTGTTTGAACAAGATACGATTGTGGTTGGCCGAGTAGGTTTTCAAAGTGGTAATGTTAATTTAGCTAAAGGACCTCTTTGGGTTACAGATAACGCAATGTACATTAGTCAAATTCTAGATGAAAATTATGAACTGGAGTTTCTTTATGCATTAATGGAACATATAGATTTTACACGTTATCAAGATGCTGGAGACTTGAAGAAAGTTACACAAAAACCATTTATGCAGATGAAGTATATAAAGCCTCCAATTTCTTTACAGAAGGAATATTTGCTGTTCGTACATCATGTTGATAAATTAAAGCTTGAGGTTCAGAAGTCACTTGCTGAGACCCAAATTCTGTTTGATTCACTAATGCAGAAGTATTTTGAATAATAATAGGAGGTGGAGTTATGAGACTTAAAAGAATAAAATTACTGAGTGATTACAAGATTTTCAAGAAAGATCAAGTTTTTGCTTTTGGCGACGACTCCACCCTTGGAATAGTTGGAATAAATGGTAGTGGTAAATCAATTCTTCTTGAATTGATATCCAAAATATTTGTTGATGCCAGTAATCAAATAACTCAGGGGAATTATTTAAGTGACATAAGTTATGAAGCTATTTATTCTTTACAGAAAGACCATATGATTGAAAGCGTTTTAATAGGAATAGGTGGGGAATGGGAAGCTACTGATCATGTGTTGATTAAGTTAGAAAATCAGTCTCAGAATTTTAAAATGATTATTTCAAATGAAAACAATGAGTTTGAAATAGAAAATATTAACATATATTATGTATTCTTTCCTAGAAAAATCGTGGTTTACTCATCTGGTCATAATGAAGGGGTTAGTGATGAAATCATTAACTATAAACTTTATTCTTTAGCAGAAAAGGACAGTCAGAAGATTAAGAAGAATAATTACGGCGAGGTTATAAATAAGGGGATACTTGATCGCTATAATGAACTATTTTACTATTTTGATGATACGATAAGTAAATTGGCCATCCTTACATCATTTATGTTTGAGTCTGGAAATCAAGCAATACTATCAGAGTTTTTTGAGAAGGCGTTAGTGACTTCGTTTAAGATAAGACTGGATAAGAAAGATAGATATGATGAAGATATTTACTTCGATGAGAAGGCATCATATCTATTAAATGAAATTATGAGCTATGCAAATACAGGTCATGTAAATGAAAACGGATTTAAATATTATGAGTTTCATGTACCAGAGAATAGAGAACGTGAACAAATGTCTTTATTAGCCTTTTTTGAAGGATTACAAAGACTTTATGACTACAATATTTATAAGATTAAGAAAAGGGCTCGAAACAGAATTATATATGGAAATGAAAAAAACAAGAAATCTTTAGTCGATTGGAACATAGCAAATAATAGAGTGTTTGAACTACTTGAAATGACTTTTGTAACAGAAAGCGGGTCTGAACTGGATTTGAGAAACTTTTCTGATGGTGAGTATCAAGTGCTCCAACTAATTAGCATACTCAATATCTTTTACGGAAGTAACATTCTATTTTTGTTAGATGAGCCAGAGACACATTTTAATCCGAGTTGGAAGTCTTTATTTGTCTCAAAGGTAAAGTCTATGCTTGATCCGATGTCACAGGCTATATTTTCATCTCATAATCCAGAAGTAATAACAGACTTAAGAAAAACAAGTGTTGTGAGTATGAAACGAGGCTTACAAAGCAGTTTGCAAATTGAAACTTTTGGTGCTAATCCGAATATGATTAGTGCTAATCTGTTTGACAAGAGAAACACTGTAGCAGAATTGGCTAAACAGGAAATAAGTGTATTTAGAAGTAAAATTAATCAAGCTACTAATGAGCAGGAATTAGAAGAACTTAAACGTGAAATTGAAAATACTCTAGGTGATTCATCAGAACGCTTGATGTTGATTATTGAGATTCAAAAGAGGATGATGTAAATGTGGTACTTTTACAATGAATTTGAAAATGAAGAATTAGAGGGCCTTATAAATCAAATCAATAGTGTATTTACCGATATTTTCACATCGGTAGTATTTGAGTATCCAAGCTGGATGAATGAGATCAAACTCAAAAGTGATTTTGAAGCGTTTAAAGGTACGTTTGAGTTAAGTCGCCCAGAGGAAAGAGAAAAGTTAATTGATGCCTTCAGCAAGAATATTCAAGTTGAAAATGTATGTAATATGACTGTTGATCCAGTTTCTTATGAAGATTTACTAAATGGCTCAAGCGAAGATTTTATACGATGTATAAGTGCTTTAAAAACGATACAGGATTATCTATATAATAATTTATTGAAATTAAAGGGCTTTGTTGAAGAAGTAGGAACGCTCAAGAATTATTATGAAAAATTTTATGATGAGTCAATAGAATATGTATGCCCATTTTGCGGAATAGGTCCTATGTTAACATCAAAAGACAAATTTCGTGAAGCTTTTGATCACTTTTTACCAAGATCGAAATATCCTTTTGTTTCATTGCTTAGGAAGAACCTTTTTCCTATTTGTCATACATGTAATTCTACATATAAAGGTGACAAGAATCCTAGAGATTATGGTAAAGTGTTCTATCCATTTATGAGAGACGATAATGATTGTGAACCTGTTTTTACTATTAGAACAGGTGTAATCGAAAACCTTGAAATTGCTAGCCAGTATTTTCAAGGTGAGATAGAGACTTGGAATGAAGTGTTTGGAATTAAAGATCGGATAAAAAACTTTGCTGAAGTAAATCTTAGTGGATGGATGTCAAATGTCTCTGAAGCTGTTGGTATTTACAATATTGATTTAGAAACAGCAAAAAATGCTGAAATAGAAAGATGTAAATCAAATAAAATGCAAGATCATAAATTTATAAAGAAAGCTGCTTTAGAAGCATTATAGATTATAAAAGGGGGAATACCATGTGTTACAACTTTGATTTCCTAAAAAAAGAAGATAAATATAAGGACTTTACATACGCCTGTATCGAAGCTGAAAAGAGCTTGGTGGTTTCCTATGCCAGTACAGCGATTCTTGCACGTAGAGCCTTAGAACTGGCTGTTAAGTGGGTCTTTTCTTATGATCATGAGTTAGACGCCCCTTATCAAGACAACCTTGCTTCCTTAATTCATGATTACCGTTTTAAAGGCATTATTGATACCAAGCTTTTCCCCATGATTACCTACATTCAAAAGCTTGGTAATAAAGCGGTACATTCAGCAACGCCAATTTCAAGAGACCAAGCTGTATTAGCCCTTCGTAATCTATTTGAATTTATTTCATGGATTGATTATTGTTATTCTGATGAATATGAAGAGATTACATTTGATGAGAGCCTACTTGGGGATAATGAAAAAGAAAGAAAAACCAGAGATGAACTGAAAGATTTATATGAGCGTCTGGGTTCAAAAGACCGTAAACTTGAAGAAATCATCAAAGAAAATGAAACCCTAAGACGTGAAAATGCGGCTAAACGTGTTGATAATAAGAGAAATCGTGATTTTAGGGTCGATGAGATTTCTGAGTTCAAAACTAGAAAAATGTACATTGATCTTGAGATTGAATTAAGCGGATGGACAATTGGTAAGGACTGCCTTGAAGAAGTTGAAGTCGATGGTATGCCTAATCAAGCAAAAATTGGTTTTGTAGATTATGTGCTTTATGCAGAAAATGGCAAGCCACTGGCAGTGATTGAAGCAAAGAAAACCTCTGTGAATCCTAGAATGGGTCAGATTCAAGCCCAGCGTTATGCAGATTGTTTAGAAAAAGAACATAAATTTAGACCCATGATTTTTTATACCAATGGCTTTGAATATTATCTATGGGATGACCGCAGTTATCCAGAGCGTTTGGTTTCGGGCATATACACCAAGGAAGAACTAGAATGGCTACATTTTAAGAGACAAAACAAATCGTCTTTAAAAGACCCTGTAATTAATGACGATATCACCAATCGTCATTATCAAAAGATGGCCATTACAGCAGTATGTGATACTTTGGATAAGGGGAATCGTAAAGCTCTTCTTGTCATGGCAACAGGTTCTGGCAAGACTAGAACAGCCATATCCATTGTTGATGTATTGATTAAAAGGGGATGGGTTAAAAACATTCTTTTCCTTGCAGATCGTAAAGCTTTAGTTAAGCAAGCCAAGAAGAACTTTAAGGCATTATTACCGGAGCTTTCTCTTTGTAATTTACTGGACAGCAAAGACAATCCAGAGAGTAGAATGATTTTTTCAACTTATCCGACCATGATGAATGCCATTGACGATGTAAAGAATAAACGAGACCAAAAGCTTTTTACAAGTGGGCATTTTGATCTCATTATCATAGATGAAAGTCACCGAAGTATTTATAAAAAATATCAGGATATTTTTAATTACTTTGATGCCATTTTATTAGGTTTAACAGCAACACCTAAAAGTGACCTTGATAAAAATACCTATACTATTTTTGAACTTGAAAACAATGTGCCAACTTATGCATATGAGTTAGGTGAGGCCATAGAAGATGAGTATTTGGTGCCTTATCATACCATTGAAACAAAGATGAAGTTTTTAGAACAAGGGATTCATTACGATGACCTTACAGAAGAAGAAAAAGAGCTGTTTGAAGAAACCTTTGATGACGATGTAAAAGACATTAGTGGTGAAGCTTTAAATTCATTCTTATTCAATGACAATACCATCGATACGGTTATACAAGAATTGATGGAAAAAGGACTTAAAGTAGAAGGTGGCGACAAATTAGGGAAGACCATTATCTTTGCTAAGAATAAGAAACATGCAGATTTCATTGTAAAGCGCTTTAATGCACTTTATCCGGAGTATAAAGGTGATTTTGCAAAACCAGTTTATACTGGTATTAATTATGTGGAAAGCACCATGGATGATTTTGAAGTGAAAAACAAACTGCCTCAGATTGCTGTATCTGTGGATATGCTGGATACTGGGATTGATATTCCTGAGATTCTTAATCTTGTTTTCTTCAAGAAGGTGCGTTCAAAGACTAAGTTTTGGCAGATGATTGGTCGTGGCACCAGACTATGCGAAGATTTATATGGTGTTGGCATTGATAAAGAAAGCTTTAGAATCTTTGATTACTGTGGCAACTTTGAATTCTTTAGAACCAATAAAAACGGTAAAGAAGCCAAGATGATGAAGTCACTGACAGAAAATCTTTTCAATATCCGTATAGGCATCATTAAAGAGCTTCAAAATTTAGATTATCAAACGGATGAGTATATAAATCACAGAAAGGCATTAATTGAGGGGATTTTGAAAGAAGTGAAGGCTGTTGATGAAACGAAATTCAATGCCAGAATGAAGCTTCAATTCCTACATAAATTCAATCAGGAGATTGCTTTTGAAAGTTTATCAGATGCTGATGTTAGAGAACTAGAAGAACACGTTGCCCCACTTATTCCAGCCATAGATGATGATGAACTGGCTAAACGATTTGATTATTTGATGTACACTATCGAATATGCAGACTTAAAAAGAGTGCCTGCATCAAAACCGAAAAACCGAGTGGTAACAACAGCAGAGAAGCTAACTTTTAAGGGGACTATTGAAAAGGTTAAGAAACAGGAAGCCTTAATCTATAAAGTTCAGACCAATGAACACTGGGAAGAAGCAGATATTTTTGATCATGAAGAAGTCCGTGAAGCCTTTAGAGAATTGATTAAATTCTTAGACAGCAAATCTGGTGAAATTTATTATACCAATTTTACAGATGAAATTATGGAATCCAAAGAAAGTCCAGGGGAGTACTCTGTGAATGACATGCAAAGTTACCGTAAAAAGGTGAATAAGTATTTAATGGAGCATCAAAATGATCTGGTCATCTATAAGCTTAGAAATAATAATCCTTTAACAGAAGAAGATATCAAATATCTAGAAAAAGTATTATGGCAGGAGCTAGGAACAAAAGATGATTATGTCAAGGAGTTTGGTGATGAACCACTGCTTAAACTGGTGAGTAAAATTGTAGGCTTAGACCCACAAGCAGCCAATGAAGTGTTTTCAGAGTTTTTATCTGATGAAAGCCTTAATATCAATCAAATGGAATTTGTGAAGTTGGTGGTCAATTATATGATTAAAAACGGTAGCTTAGACAAGCGGGTTCTCAATGAACATCCCTTTAATAAGCGTGGCAATGTGATGAACCTATTTGATGGCAAGCTTGATGTGGCAAAGCGTATTATTGGTGCAATTGATCAGATTAATGGTAGGTTGAGTGTTTAGAAAGCCTAACAGTATTAATTGCCACAAAATGAGAGGTGAAAATCATGGAGTACTTTCTAATCGGAATAATAACAATCTTAATAGCTGCCTTGATTTTCGTTGTCCAAAAGAAAAGAACAGAAACAACGAGTTCAAGGGATGAAGGCGACAATGAAACAGGGCTTGTTGAGATAGATTTACTTGAAAAAGATCTATTTCAGCGTAGTAATATTGTTAAAGTAGAGCAACTTCCATTGACGCAATTCATTGATGATAAATCACTATTTGAGATTAAAGACAAGAAGGTTGTTGCACGAATTTCTGAAACAATACCTACTGCTGCAGATAAGATTGCAAAAACAATGGATAATAGGGCTTTAGATAAAGTTGAATTATATAGAGCGGTTATACCTAGTGGAGCAACGCTTGTTGATTCAAAACAAATGAAAGGTGCAGCTAGAGGATTTTATAGGGGTAAAAATAGCATAAAAGGACATGCTAATTTTGTTAAAACGAATCCTCAAAAAATCTCGAAAGTGAGCACTATGGCTAATGGAGTTGCAAACATAATGTCTGTGGGCTCTTTGGTCGTGGGACAATATTACATGACAGAGATTAGCTCAAAGCTTGAAAGTATTAGTAATAGCATTAGCCAGATTAGTGATTTTCAAAATCGTGAATTTAAAAGTCGTATTTTGTCACTGATTGCAAGAGTTGAAAAAATTTCTAATTATAGTATGGAAATTCTAGAGAATGATGAGTTGAGAATTCTTAAGTTGCAGACTTTGGACGACTTAGAAGGTGAAGGAACTCAATTACTCCAACAAGTGAACTTAACGATTAGCGAATTAATAAATAAAAATCATAAACTGGATTATAAGACCTATCAAGTGAAAGTAGATGAGTTCTCTATTTTAGCTGAATATCAGAGAATTCTAATCAATCTTTTAGAGGAAATATGCAAGTTGACATACTTATTAGGCAAAGGCGAAATATCAAATGAAATGAGTTATTCTATTTATAACACCTATTTAAACCAATCCAATCAAACGATAGAAACGCTAGAGGTATGGCATGAAGAACAAGTCGGGCACCTTGGTATTGAAATTGATAAGAATAGAGTTATGAAAAAAGGATTTTTTGCAACTGCTCTAGGAGTTGTTAAGGAAGATTTGAAATACAAGGAGCTTGCAAACGGATTATTAGATAAAATAAATGGCCAAAGATCTGAAAACCGATTGGTAGTCAATAGTACCAAGAATTTATACGATGAAGACGTTCAGATTATTATCAAAGATGGGAAATACTATTACTTGCGTGAGTCAACGGAGTAGGACATTTATAGGTTGAAATTGATTAATATCAAAATATGAAAAGATAGGAGGCGAGAGTTCTATGGCAATACCAAAATATCATGAATTTATGAAACCCGTATTGGAACTATTGAAAGATAATCAAGTCCATAAGCGTGTGGACATGTATAAGGTTTTAGCAATACAGTTTCAATTAACTGAGGAAGAACTTGAAGAGTGGCTGCCAAGTGGTAAACAATTGGTCTATAAAAACAGAATAGGCTGGGCACTGACTTATCTGAAAAAAGCTAAGGTGATTGAATCACCTGCCAGAGCCAGTTTTAGAATTACTGAACTTGGACATAAAGTACTGACTGAAAATCCAGAGGTTGTGGATCAAAATTATCTCAAGAAGTTTGAAGGTTTTCAAGATTTTATAAACAGTACTTCGGACAATACACTTCTTGATAATGATATTTCTGATATTGGTAGTGACGAGTCGCCTCAAGATTTGCTGGATAGAGCTTATAAGACAATTTCTAATACTTTGGCAGATGATCTATTAACAGAAGTTATGAACCAATCACCGGATTTTTTTGAAAAACTAGTAGTGGATTTGTTGGTTTCTATGGGCTATGGTGGCAGTAAGTTTGAAAATAGCCAAGTTCTTGGAAAATCTGGTGATAAAGGTATTGATGGCGTCATTAAAGAAGATAAATTGGGTTTTGACAAGATTTATATTCAAGCGAAGCGTTGGGATACTGAAAAGACAGTTGGAAGACCTGAACTGCAAAAGTTTGTTGGTGCACTAACCGGACAAGGTGCATCAAAAGGTGCTTTTATAACAACAGCAAGTTTTACGAAAGAAGCTAAAGAATATGTAAGCAAGCAACATGCTTGTAAAATTGTCTTAATTGATGGCAAATCTTTAGCCGCACTTATGGTTGAACACGATCTTGGTGTTTCAGTAGAAAATACCTATTTAATTAAAAAAATTGACACAGATTATTTTAACGGAGAATAAAACAAAATAATTTCGGCACCCCCTATCTATTTTCGGCTTATAGATAGGGGGATTTTTTTGTATTTTTTTTAGTACACCCCCTATGATTTTTCGGCTTAATAGTGAGGGGAAAAATAATCTTGAAAAAAATTCGCCCACCCCTCGTGTTTTTTCGGCTAATAAGTGAGGGGCAAAAATTAAAATGCAAAAATGAATAGACCAGACCCCTCGAAAAATCGGCTTATAAGTAGAGGGGCAAAAAGGAGGTAAACGATGGAGCATGAAAATGAACTAAAACTCATCAACATGAGTGATGTTGAGGTAACAGAAGTGAAATGGTTATGGAAGCCCTATATTCCCATAGGAAAAATCACCATTATTCAAGGTGATCCAGGGGAGGGTAAGACGACCATGATTTTGGCAATTGCATCAGCACTGACGACAGGTGCCATATTGCCTTTAAGTGAGGAGGCGCTAGAATGTAGCAATGTTATTTATCAAACAGCAGAAGATGGCTTAAGTGACACCATTAAGCCAAGATTATTGGCAGCAGGTGCTGATTGCACCAAAGTAATCGTTATTGATGAAAGTCATAAGGAGCTGACTTTATCAGACAAGAGGATTGAAGAAGCCATTATAGAGACAAATTCGCAGCTACTTATAATTGATCCCCTACAGGCTTATTTAGGTTCTGGTGTAGATATGCATAGGGCAAATGAAATCAGACCCATTTTCAAAAATCTTTCTAGTGTTGCAGAGAGGACAGGCTGTGCCATTGTGATTATTGGTCATATGAACAAGGCTGGTGGTACCAAAGGGCTTTACCGTGGGCTGGGTTCTATTGATATTACAGCTGCCGCTAGAAGTGTTCTCTTAGTAGGGCGTGTAAGAGCAGACCCAACAATTCGTGTAATGGCTCAGATCAAATCAAGCTTAGCACCTGAAGGTAAGAAGATTGCTTTTAAGCTAGATGAAGAAAATGACTTTGCGTGGATAGGAGAATATGACATTGATCTGGATGAATTGCTTGGTGGTAGTTCAACGGAAAGTGTTCTAAAGCGAGCAGAAAAGCTAATTAAAGAAGTTCTTGATGATGGTGCTAAAGCCAGTGATTATGTTGTAGAAAGGGCAAAAGAGAAGCAGATATCTCAAAGAACGCTGAAAACAGCTAAAAAGAATCTTGAAGTGAAATCTATTAAAACAAAGGAAGGTTGGAAATGGCAGTTATAAAATTAAGGGTGCAAGAGGGCAATGCTTATAACCTTTGCACGCTTGCACCCTTGAAAGGCTGGTGAAGAAATGCTAGGCAAATTATTTGGTGTAGAAGAAGTAAAAGCAGAATTGCAAAAAGCAAAGGAGGAGATTCAAGTACTTGAACACAACAAGCTTCAAAATAAGGAAAAGTCCATCAAACAACTTGAAGATGCTGTGAGGATATTGGAAGAGAATATTACATCATTGCTTGATGAAAATGACCAATTAAAGGCACGTCCAGATCATTTTGGACGAAAATCAAGAGCATCTGGTGAACATATGCGACTTCTTAAAATGTATCTGTATAATCAATTATCCTATCAGGAAATTGCAGATAAAATGACGGAATGTACCGGTGAGAAGTGGTCCAAAAGCACGGTTCACTATTTGCTGAAGAAGTCTTAATAGCTTTATCTTCAATATCCAAGAATAAATACGATAGCGTCCAGTTAGTTACTGGACAGAAGGATAAAGCTGAGGATTTATTTACCCTGTTTTAACAGGGGCAAGCTTCCACTTTGTACAGCCAAAGTGTTTAAAAGTGGGCAAGCCCACACCCATTTGCAGGAGGAACATTATGAGACAGCGAAACAAGCAAATCAATATACGCGTAACTGAAAAAGATAGAACAAAAATTATAAAGTTAGCAGCTAAGAGTAGATGTAAATCATTAACAGATTATATCCTAGAGAAGGCTTTAAATAAAGAAATAATCCAGTATGATTTGCATGAAATAAATGCAAGGCTATCAAAGATTGGAAGTGAGTTAAATCATTTGGTGGTGTTATGTCATCAAGAGAAAATTAAATTGGTGAATCTGACAAAATACACCAAAGAACTAGAAGAGCCGCAGGAGGTTCTTAAGAATATAAAATAATATGAAAAGTAGATCAAGCAGGAGGGTCAGATGGAAAACTTAATGAAGTTTACAATACAGTTAGCCATGCTTTCCAGCCTGCTTGATGAAAAGATGATTTCAGAAAAAGAATTCATCAAGATCAAAGCTGAGTTGGAAAGAAAATACAAAACAAAACGAGGTTTAAGTGGCACTTAATTATATACTGTGATAAAATTAAAATGATAATTAGGAACATAGATGAACTATTCGGATTTACCGAATAGTTCACTTTAAAAAGTGAGGTGGATTCAATGTCAAATGATCAAGAGTTAGTTGTTATGAATAGTCAGTTATATGACAGCATAAAAGATATCTTAGATATAGCCAAAAACAAAGTGACTAAAGCTGTAAATTTTGCGATGGTAGATGCCTATTGGAATATAGGAAGAATGATTGTTGAAGAAGAACAAAATGGTCAAGACAGGGCAGGATATGGAGAGCAGCTATTAAAAGAACTGTCTCAAAAGCTTACTAAAGAATTTGGAAGAGGATTATCAGTAACAAACCTGAAAAATATGAGACTATTTTATAATGCATTTCAAAAACGTCAGACACTGTCTGACGAATTGAGTTGGAGTCATTATTTGCTATTAACTAAAATTACTGAATTAGATAAACGTTCATTTTATTTTAAGGAAGCTATAGAATCTAAATGGTCTGTAAGAGAGTTAGAGCGACAAATATCTTCGTTGTTATTTGAACGTTTAACACTTAGCAAAGACAAAGAAGGCGTTTTAACTATAGCTAAAAAAGGGCATGAAATCGCTGAACCTAAAGATTTGGTTAAAGATCCGTATGTATTAGAATTCTTAAATTTAAAACAAAATGCAGCATTATATGAAAAAGACCTTGAAAGTGCATTAATTGAACATTTAGAAGAGTTTTTATTAGAATTAGGGAAAGGATTTTGTTTTGTATCTAGACAGCAAAGAATTACACTTGATGGGGATCATTTTTATATCGATCTGGTTTTTTACAACAGAATTGCGAAATGTTTTGTTTTAATTGACCTAAAAGTCGGCAAATTAAGCTATCAAGACATAGGGCAAATGCAGATGTACACCAATTATTATAAACGCACCCAAATGATGGAGGGAGAAAATGAACCTATAGGCATTCTATTGTGTTCAGATAAAAATGATGCAGTTGTAAAATTCACTCTCCCAGAAGAAAACAATCAAATTTTTGCATCAAAATACAAGTTGTATTTACCAACAGAAGAAGAACTTAAATCAGAAATTATGCGAGAACGAGACATGATAGAAGTAGAAAAAAAGATTAACGAATAAATGACAAATTACTTTTATGATGTAGAGGGTGACTTTGACCTATATTTGGATGCACAAAAATTCTCCTCTGATTTAGATTTTGCAAAGGAAGTGATGAATTGAAAGAAGTAGAAGTCATAAAACCTAAAAAGAATAAGTTTGACCGTGCATCGGGCAAAGAACTTTCAAAAATAAGAGTTGCGCCTTACTGCAGAGTGAGTACAGATTCGGCTGAACAGATGGCAAGTTATGATTCTCAAGTGGCTTATTATGAGCAGAAAATCAAAGAAAACCCTAATTGGGAATTAGCAAAGATATATTCTGATGCCGGTATTAGTGGGACTAATATAGATAAACGTCTTGGCTTTCAAGAAATGATTCGGGATGCTGTGGCTGGGGAGTTTGATCTAGTCATTACCAAGAGTATTTCTAGGTTTGGTAGAAATACAAAAGACGTGCTAGAATACACCAGACTATTAAAAAAGCATAATGTTGCTGTATTATTTGAAAAAGAGAATATTAATACTTTCTCCATGCAAGGTGAAGTGGCCATGACTGTTTTAACTTCAATAGCCCAACAGGAAAGTGAAAGTATTTCAACCAATGTAAAAATGGGACTAAAGATGAAAATGAAACGTGGAGAACTCGTTGGTTTTCAAGGTTGTTTAGGCTATGATTATGATAAAGAAAGCAAAGCACTTGTGATTAATGAAGAAGAAGCTCAGGTCGTTCGGTTTATATTTGATTCTTATAATCAAGGTAAGGGTGCCCGTCTTATTGGTAATGAACTTAAAGAAAAAGGATACAAGACCAAAAGAGGTAGTACCAACTGGCCTGATAGTACCATCAGGGGCATTTTGAAGAATGAAAAATACATGGGTGATTTACTCCTAGGTAAGACCTTTACCGTTGATCCAATTACCAAGCGGCGCCTTGATAATATGGGTGAAGAAGAAAAGTATTACATCAAAGATCATCATGAGCCCATTGTTAGCAAAGAAACCTTTGAAAAAGCTCAAGCCATAAGAAATAAACGTAATTGCAACATGGAAAAAGGGCGTTTGAAACGTTATAGCAGACAGTATACCTTTAGCAGTAAAATTGAGTGTGGTTTCTGTGAAACAACAGTAGGCAGAAGGGCATGGAACTCAGGCACCAAGAATAAAAAAGTGGTGTGGCACTGTATAAAATCCAGCAAACACGGCAAAAAGTATTGTCCTGATAGTAAAGGTATTCATGAAGCTGTTATTGAAGAAGCATTTGTAAAAATCTTTAATGAAATGTGCCAGCATAACAGAGAAATCATAGAAGAGTTTATTTCAGCCATTGAAAGTACTTTAAGTGAAAGTACCAGTAAGAAAGAACTTTCAGCTCTAAACAAAGAGCTTAGCCAAGTGGAAGATAAAATCAAGAAGCTTATTGATCTTCATATTGATGGCGCCATTGACCGAGAGAATTATGAAAACAAGTTTATTGAACTCAATAAAGACAAAGAACGATTAATCAAAGAAACCAATGAACTTTCATTAACAGCCAGTGAAGAAAAAGAAATGAAAACCAGGCTAAAAAGCTTTAGAAAGTACTTTGATGCTAATAAGCCACTAAAAAACTTTGATGCTGATGTCTTTGAATCTATTGTCGAGAAGATTATACTAGGTGGCATTGATGATAAAGGTCAAAAGGACCCCCATCAATTGACTTTCGTATTTAAAACTGGTCCAAAATCCACAATTACTATGGGAAAAGATGATGATTCAGATAAAGAAAAAGGGTTTTTGAAGAAGGATGTAGAATCATATTCCCAATTATCACCCGACACACGTAGAAGCGATAATTCTGATGACGCGTAGTGGTTCTAGCGATAAATAGTAGAGTTTGACCACAACATATAGTGGTTTTGGTCTGAATTTTGGGCAAAAAACAGACGAAAAAATGACCTTTTTTGACCCCTAAAAAAGGGCTAAAATATAGATGACATTGGTTAAAATCGAAAAAACCGATGGTTTTGCATTAGTTTTGATAACACAAATGAATATTTAAGTAATGAATAATTATGAGGCAAAGTTTACTGGTCAATTAGAAGAGACCAATGAGCATTGCCTCTTTTTTTATGTTCAAAATCCAGAAAGAGAGGGAAAAAAGATGTCAAAGTATTTTATGAATGATTCAGAACTTCAAGAGCTAGAGCAGTTGATGATGTTGGTTCCAAATTTCTCACCAAGGGGTAGAGGAATAATTGTGGTACACGGATTTGGAAAGGTAGATGCACAAGAAAAAGAAGAAGAGGTCTTGCCAACCTTACCAGAGCAATTTAGATTTGATTTAGATATTGGATGTCTGAAAAGTAATGGTAGAGGTGCATCCTATGATCGATTCATTTCAAGTTGCTTTCATGAGTGTAAGTCGCACCGGCTTCAAAGTCGTCTTGAGTATTTGATTAGAAACTGCGCAGGTGATTTTTTCATAAGCCAATCACACAGAGGGAGATTCGGTTCTGTCTGTCGCCTACAAGAGATTCCAGTTGAAAATAGAAGTTCAATCCATCTGGCCGTTTTATTTCTATTGTCTGCTGATGATAAACTCTGGTCTGCAGCTAAGGATCATGTTTATACTGATAGTTTTGATTTTAAGAAAATGAATTTAAGCGGCATCAACACTGATGGCTATGCCATCTATCAAATGGCAAAGACCATCTATACGGCAAGAGAATATATCAGAATGGATGAAATCGCTGACAAGTTTTTAATAGGTGATCAGGCATTTAAAGCAATCATTCATTCAATACTCATCGCCAAATACGGAGCGACAGCGCTCCAAGTAAAGTTCACTTAAGCCACCTTCTACAAAATCAAAATGTAGGATGTGGTTTTTTTATTGTCACAAAATGAAATGGAGGGATACGAAATGTACATTACATTTAAGAAATCAAACAACATCGATGAGAAATCTATAGAAGCTTGGTTTCCCGTTGCAGAAGAAAAGTTTAGTAAAATCTGCGAGGAGCTTGGAATAATTGTTTCAACAAATGCCAATTGTTATATTGTCGATTCAAATGACAGCGATTTGATTGGTGTCATTAAAGAAAGATACTGCAATATTGATGAACTGAACTTTTTGGTAAAGAGGCTAGATAGCTTTGATGCAAAAGAAAAAAATACTTTCTTTGCTTCTGCTGTTGCCACTGATGCTCAGTCACTTAAAGATCTTATCAACCTAACATACAATACCCATTGTTATAGTGTCATCAGTGATTTTAGCAATCTGAATGCGGTGGGAAGGGATGTATATCTCAATGAGGTCGGTGCTGCGACTACAAAAGAACTTGAAGCAATCGATGGAAGAGCCGTGGTTGATGAACTTATGAAATTCAGTCCAATGAAAGTTGTAACACCTTATGGAGTCCTTTATCAAAATAGAAATCAACCTGAACAGGTTTATGATGGCAGGCACTTTCCTTGTTATTACTGGCAAAGTGAAATAGCTACATTATGTTTTGAAGCTCATGGAGATCAGGAGTTCATTTACATGCCGTGCCCTTCTAGCTCTATTGAAAAGGCGTTGATTCGATTAGAAGTTAAGGACATCGAAGAATGTAAACTTTCCTTTGAAAGCGATATGTTACCTAATAGGTTGATTGAGTTCATTAGCAATGATGAATCGATGGCGGCCAAGGTAAACAGGCTAAATGATTTTTCAAAGCGCTTTAAAGAGATGGGTGGTCATGAATCTCAATATTTTGAAAAGTTAATGGCGTACATCAGACCAAGAAACCTGTATGAAATAAACGCTTTACTAGATCATATGCATGAATTTCAATTGTTTGATGGTATTAGAAGTGCAGAAGAGTATGGGCGATTTATGATATGTGACTCCGGCCATTTTGAATACGATGAAAATCTTGAAGATTACATTGATTTTAAAAGGTATGGCGAGCAAAGAATGAATAATGAATGTGGCGCTATGACCCATAACGGTTACATTACTTTTTATGGTTCGAGTATGAAACTGCAGGATGTTCTACTAGAGAATCTCGGTATGACAATTCAAAACACTGACAGAGTTCATCAAATGAAGCTCTATATGCCTCTGATAGCCGTCACTTATGATGTTGAAAATGACTATGGCTACATGGAAAAATCATATGATTCTGAAGAAATCTCTTCGCATGAGCTCGCTAAATACGAAGAGGAAATCCTAAAAGCAATTGAAAAACGCAGATTGCCAGGCGAGGAACAAAGGGGGATGATGAAATACTATAGCGAACGTGACAGCTTGAACGCAAAGGTTTCAAAATATGAGTTCACAGTTGAAGAAGTAGGCGGTGAACTGATGGGGGTTGCAGTTTTTACACTTAATGATGACTTAACGGAAAAAGAACTGGATCTCATCAAGAGTGAGGTAACTGGTTAAGCATCTGATGGCTATGTGCCCAAAAATAATATGGGACTAAGCAAGTTAGAATGAGCTCGTGCAAGCCTTTCTTACAATACTTCATCCCATATTTATAAACTCCTTTACAATATAATTGAGGGCTTTTTAAGCTACTAATTATATTTGGGAGGGTTTTGATGAAACAAAATTTACACGAATTGACTAAGGCAGTTTTAAACGAACTTGAAGCTTCAGGTCACAGCAAATTAACAAGGGATAATTTCAGATATTTCTGGAATGGTATGACACGATACTTTGAAAATAGGGGAGTTGATGAATTTAGCTTAGAAATTGCGATGGAATATTTTGAACAAAGGAGTAGTAAGACTGAGTTTAATAATCGCAATAAAAACTTTATAAAAAGAGCAATTTTTATTTTGGATCATTATACTCAATACAGTGAAATTCCTTTGAGAATCTATAAGCCAGTGACCAAGTTGAAGAATGTGCAGTACATTGAACTTATGAATCTGTATGGAAAACATTTATTGGAGGGCGAATATTCGCCCATGACTATCGAAAGCTATTTGTGTAGCATCATCAAATTTATGCAGTTTCTTGAGAAGAGCAATTGTTCATCTATAGAAGAATGGACATCTGAGACAATATTTAAATTCATCGAAACGCTTGCAGAGTATAAAAAATTAACAATAAGAAATCACGCAGGCGCAGTCAGATTATTCCTACGCTATTTGTACTTTGAAAACATCACAAGTCAAGATTTCTCGTATTTTATTGGAACAGTTAAGGGTACATATCATCATAGTTTGCCATCCTTTTGGACAAAAAATGAAGTACAACAGCTATTAGATGCAATTGATCAGAACAATCCAAATGAAAAAAGAGATTATGCAATGATACTTCTTGTTGCAAGACTTGGTATGAGAAGCTGTGATATTAAAAATCTAAAATTTGAAAACTTATACTGGAGGGAAAACAAAATTGTAATCATCCAATCTAAAACTGGAGAACCACTTACACTTCCGCTTTTAAAAGACGTCGGGTGGGCAATCATTGATTACATTCAGTATTCCAGACCTAAAGTAGATAATCCACATGTGTTTATTAAGCATTTACCACCATATACAGAGCTTTCTTATAAAAATCATCTCTATAAAACCGTGGAGAAGTATATGGTTAGAGCAAAACTACCTATATCAGCTAAAAAGAGAAATGGAATGCATTCGTTAAGGCATTCGTTAGCAACTACGCTTATGGAAGAAAATATACCCTTAAACGAAATATCAAATATATTAGGCCATAAATCCAGTGACTCAACATCGATTTATTTGAATGTTGATGTAAAACGACTTCGAGATTGCGCTATCGATGTAAGTAAATTGGGGTAGGAAAAAATGGCGAATTTTAATGATTTAACATTTAAAAGCGGGTTAGCTGGTGATATTGGTGGGTTTATCAGATTAAAACACGGACTTGGAAATATTTATTATGGTCCTTCAATAGTTTTAAAGTCGTTTGATCAATTTTGCTATGAGAATTTTCCGAATGAAAGTATTTTATCAAAGCGTATTGTTATGGCATGGCACCAAAGAGGCATTAATCGTTATCTTTCTCCCAAAACGCTGCGACTCCAAATGACACCAATCTGCCATCTTGCAAAATATCAATGTGATAAGGGTACAACTGCGTATATTTTCCCAATAAAGACATTGCCACCAGAAAAGCGGTATACCCCGCATATATACAGCAATGAGGAACTAATTCGATTTTTCAATTCCACGGATAGTTGCCATTTTTCACATCAATATCCCTATCGGCACCTCATTATGCCTTTATTTTTTAGGCTGTTGTATTCTTGTGGGCTTCGTGTTTCTGAGGCAACAAGTTTGTTGACAGAAAATGTTGATATCGAGAATGGGGTAATAAAAATTGTTGGGGCTAAAAATTCGGGTGAACGCCTCGTTCCACTCTCAGAAGACATGCAAAATAGATGTAAAGTTTACTATAAACAGGTTCATTCAAATGAGCAGCACCAATATTTCTTTCCATCAAGAACACAAGAACCAATAAAATATATGAACATCTATGGCAATTTTCGCAGGTTCTTAAGGAATGCAAACATCTCTCATGGCGGCAAGAATCATCAAATCCGAATTCATGATTTTAGGCATACATTTGCCGTTCATTGCCTTAGGAATTGGGTGAAAGAAGGAAAAGATCTGAACACTTGCTATCCATACCTAAAAGCTTATATGGGACATAGCCTATTTCGATATACAACTTACTACTTAAGAATAACCGCAGAAATATATCCAACAATAGGCCAAGTTTTGGAAGATCAGTATTCTGATATTATTCCTTTTACAGTAGGTGACGATCATGAAAACTTCTGATTTTTTCTATTATCTAACCAATTTTTTAACAACATATATGTCTGGGCAACGAAATGCAAGCGTCAATACAATCAAAAATTACCGTGATGCTTTCAAATTATTGTTAATATTTTGTAGAGATGAAAAGCATATTCCACCTGAAAAGTTAACGATTTCAAAGATTACACAACAACTGATTAAAGACTATTATGATTGGATTGAGTCCGCTCGAGGTTGCAGTATAAACTCCAGAAACCACCGAAGAACGGCATTAAATTCTTTTTTTAGTTACTTACAAATTGAAGCACCTGAGCATCTGTTTTTATGCCAAAAAATAATGGCAATTCCTCAAAAAAGAAGCCCTAAAACAGTGGTGGGATATCTGACACCACTTGAAATGAAAGCGTTATTAGCATTACCTAATCGCTCCATTTTATCCGAAAGAAAAGAATTGGTTATATTAACTGTTCTTTATGACACAGGAGCAAGGGTAAGTGAGCTGTGTAATCTGAAAGTTAAAGACATTCGTTTTGAAAATCCCTCTATTATCACCCTGACGGGAAAAGGAGAAAAAACAAGACATGTCCCGATTAGGAAAAATACAGTGTTGCTGCTAAGACAATATCTTTCTGAATTAGGGTATCAAGATTTAAAAGCAACAAACATGCCCTTGTTTATTAACTGTCATCACATTCCATACACAAGAAAAGGTATTTCTTATATCATTAAAAAATATGAAAAACGGGCAGTTGAATCATCAATACATCTCTCTGATTTCAAAATCACGCCACATATTTTCAGACACTCAAAAGCTATGCATTTATATCAAGCCGGAATTGACCTGATCTATATCCGTGATATTTTAGGACATGTTGATATTTCAACAACAGAGATATATGCCAAACTTGATATGGAGCGGAAACGAGATGCGCTAGAAAAAGCTTATCCTGAAATAACTGCATCTACACTTTCTGACTGGAATGATGACAGCAGTTTGATTGATAAATTAACTAAAATGGTATAAGCGTACCACTTTAATATGGGATGAAGTATTGTTAGAAAGGCTTGCACAAGCTCATTCTAACTTGCTTAGTCCCATATTATTTTTGGGCACATAGCCATCATTATGTGACAAGTCGCATAACAGGAGCTATTGGCAACCGTTAATTCTAAGAATACCGGTGATGAGCTTGGTATGGAGATTAGAAGGCTGCGTGATGAGAAGCAGGCCCTTCAAAATGAGCAGGCATCCCGACAGGATCTGAGAACACGACTCGATGAGATGATGCGTTTCCTTAACGATCTGCCTTGCGAGTTGACTGAATATGAAGAAGATTATGTAAGGACTCTCTTGGAAAAGATAACGGTTTATGATGACTATTTCATTGTGGAATTTAAGTCTGGAATTGAAATCCAAATTGACGAGTAATCGATACAACACTATAACGAAGTGGCTGATGAGATATACCGCTTGCGTGAACTGAGGCAAAATGCATTGGTTGAAAACGCAGTCATGTCAACTCGCAGAATATGATGATCTATTGGTGAGACGGCTTATTGAGAAGTTAACAGTCTTAGATGATAATGACTGTTGAGTTCAGGTCCAGCGTTGAAATTGATGTAGAAATATAATGCATATAACTAACCGCCAGTCGAGGAGAATTATCCTTTATCTGGCGGTGTTTTAATTGTTAAAACCCTCATCAAGTATAAATAGACAATAAATTGCTCATTCACTTGAATGATTGTTCAAGTATCTATTGACATCTTATTATTGCGGTAGTAATATAAACATATGAGCAACTGTTCAAGTATACAATTGAAATAATATCGGAGGTGAGAATGTGGCAAGGAAAATTCAACCAGCTGAAAGATGCGACTGTGATGTTATACATGAGGATACTGTTAATCAAGTTCGAGAAAAAATGCCTCAAGAAGAAACTCTATATGATCTTGCGGAGCTATTTAAGGTCTTTGGGGATTCAACAAGAATTAAGATACTCTGGGCGTTAGATGAAGCAGAGATGTGCGTTTGCGATATTGCATTCTTATTAAATATGACCCAATCAGCAATTTCTCATCAGCTAAGAGTCTTAAAGCAGGCTGAACTAGTAAAGAGCAGAAGAGAAGGAAAGATTGTATTCTACTCTATTGAAGATGAACATGTAAAGCAAATATTTGACCAGGGATTAATTCATATTTTAGAAGAAAGAAAGTAAAGGAGGGCCAGTAATGTTAAAGAAGGAAGTAATTTTAGAAGGTTTAGATTGCGCAAATTGTGCAGCTAAAATTGAAGATGAGGTTAATAAATTAAATGGAGTCAAAGCCTATATGAACTTCATGAACAAGACATTGACTTTAGAAACTGAATCAGAGCAAGAGTATAAGAATACACTACAGCAAGTTGAAACCATAGTGCACAAGCACGAACCGGATGTGTTAGTGAAAGAAAAATCCGTTAACAAGAGCAATAAAAAAGTATTAATACTTGAAGGACTTGACTGTGCGAATTGTGCTGCAAAGATTGAAGCTCAAACACAAAGCCTTGAAGGTGTAAACAGTGCGACCGTTGATTTTGTATCTAAGAAGCTGACAATTGAAGCGGTCGATAAAAAGGAATTTGGTAAAATTCTTGGAGAAGTAACATCCATTGTAAATAAACTTGAGCCGGATGTTAAAATAGTTGATGCAGAGAAGAAAAGGGTGAACAAAAGCATAGTAATGCTTGAAGGACTTGGCTGCGCGAATTGTGCAGCTAAAATGGAAAAAGAAATAAGCGGTTTAGAAGGAGTGGAGTTTGCTGCAGTAGATTTTGTTTCGAAGAAACTAACAATGGAAATAAGTCCGAAAGTCAACCGCACTGAATTAAATGAGAAGATTGAAGGCATTGTAAAAAAAATCGAACCGGATGTAAAGATTGTTTTTGAGAAAGATACATCTAAGGCCAACATAAAAGAAAATAATGAAGAGGAAGAAGAAGGTGTCAACAAAAAAGAAATCATAAGACTTGTGGTCGGTGGAGCAATATTTGCCGTGGGAATCATCTTTAATTTCCAAAATTGGCTTGAGCTTACCTTATTTATTATTAGTTATATTATAGTTGGTGGAGAGGTTGTCTTAAGAGCAATAAAAGGTATTGCCCGTGGACAGGTATTCAGTGAGCATTTTCTAATGAGTATTGCTACCATTGGTGCTTTCTTCGTTGGAGAGTATCCAGAAGGTGTAGCAGTTATGCTGTTCTATCTGGTAGGTGAATTGTTTCAGGATATAGCTGTAGGTCACTCCAGAAAATCAATAAGTGCTTTGATGGATATACGTCCTGACTATGCAAATCTTAAAGTTGGCGATGAGATCAGGAAAGTATCTCCTGAAGAGGTAAACATAGGTGACATCATTATTGTTAAGCCAGGAGAAAAAGTTCCCCTCGATGGCAAGGTTATAGAAGGAAACTCAATGGTTGACACTGCAGCGTTAACAGGGGAATCTGTTCCTCGTGAACTCGAGCCAGGAAACGATGCATTGAGCGGATTCATTAATAAAAATGGCGTTTTGACAATAGAGGTATCAAAGGATTTTGGTGATTCAACTGTATCTAAAATTTTGGATCTGG
>DDQW01000096.1:121621-127764 GCA_002342805.1 Clostridiales bacterium UBA2432
CCAAAAGGAAAAACGATTTTACTGAATCAATAAAGCAGGTAAATAACAATATTGAAGATTTTGCAAAATTATATGACACTAAAGGAAATTTCATGTTACTACCTAAGCGTCAAATGAATAATCAGAGATATAAAATTACAGAGGATAGAATAGATCTAACGCTTTACAATTGTTTTAAAGATGGTGAACTAGCATTATTTTTTAAGACAGAGAACGCTTTAAAAATCTGGATTGATAAACAGGATCTAAATGATGTTTTTATTGAAGGAGAATGCTCCCAAGATAAGATTAATTGGTTCGTCAAGGAAGATACACGAGGCAAGATGATTTCTGAAATGAATGCTGATGAAATATACGAATACTTAAATAATGCTATTTCACTGATACAGAGAAGAAATAAATAATACTGAAAGAAAAGTATTTGAATAAATACTGATTTATCAGTTAAGTGGGATTGAGTCCTTAATAGAAAAAATAACATTTAAATCAAACGGCAAGTCTTAGGTTGACTTAACAACCTACAGACTTGCCGTTTTTTTATACCAAAAATCAGAAAGAGAGGAAGAATAGGATGTCGAAATTTTTTATGTATGGCTCAGAGCTTCAAGAAATTGAACAGCTAATGATGCTTGTGCCGAATTTTTTACCAAGAAGAAGTGGGGTGATTGTTGTGCAGAGATTTAGAAATGAAGAAGTGCCAAGTAGATTTGAAAATGACTATGAACACATCACAGCGTATTGCAATTCGAATACATCCAGTAGAGTCTCGAATCAAATTGCTGGTGGCATCATTAATTATGAAGAGATTGTCTGCAACTGCTTTGAGAAATGCGAGTCTCATCATCTGAACGTGCGGCTTGGAGATTTGATCAGGAGCCACGATGGAGAACTCTTCTTAAGTCCTAAGCATCGTTCCAGATTCCAAACAGTCTGCCGAATACAAAATGAAGCGATGGAAAATCGAAGCCCAGCCTATCTGGCTACATTGTTTTTACTGACTGCAGATAATAACTTGTGGTGTGCTGCAAAGGATCACATCTACCTGGACCGCTTTGATTTCAAGAAGATGCACCTAAGCGGCATCAACACCGATGGCTATGCTATCTATCAAATGGCTAAAACCATTCGTTATGCCAAGGAGTATATCAAGCTGAATGAGATTTCAGATAAGCATCTGATTGGAGAACAAGCCTTCAAAGGGATTATCAATTCTATATTGATTGCAAAATACGGAGCGGCAATGCTTCAAGCAAACTGCTGACAAGAGTTACCTTTCTATAAAAGTAGATTGAGTAGCTCTTTTTTTATGCCATGAAAAAGGAATGGAGGTATTGAAATGAAAGGATTTCTTTCCCAAAAACAAGTTGAAAAAATCAAAGAGAAGTATCCAGCGGGAACAAGGATCGAGCTAATCCATATGGATGATCCCTATGGTCCGATTGAGTCGGGGACAAAGGGAACTGTTGAAAGCGTCGATGATGTTGGCACCTTGCATATGCGATGGGACAACGGCAGAACGCTTGGCATTGTTCCGGGTGAGGACCAGTTCAAAGTGATTCCCAAGTCTCAAGAAGAGGTCATGGAGAATGATCAAGAGCAAACTATGGGAGGGATGGGTATGTAAAAGTTGGTAGAGCCAATGGTAGTGAATGAACTGAATAACACAAGACATCAGTGTATGGAATTCAATCCGTACATTTTTTATGTCCAGAATCCGTATATGGCCGGTTGAATTGCTGCTAAGCGCAGCGACTCTTCCGGTCTTTTTTTATTGCTTAAAAAGCTCATCCCACCAGAAAAGGAGGCGAGGAGGTGGAACATGTAAACATCAATGAAAAGTTTTTAAGATATTTGAAAAGAAGTCACACAGGAGAAGGGAAGGCAGTACAAAGTAAGTGCTTGGAAATGAAATTTCAAATGAGCGGTCGGAAAATCAGAGACATCGTCAACGCACTCAGATGCGAAGGACATCCGATTTGCAGTGATGACGGCGGTTATTATTATGCTGCGAATAGAAATGAAGTTTTGGGAAGCATCAGGCAACTAAGCAGTCGCATAGAAAAAATTGCTGAAGCCAAGGAAGGACTTGTCAGGTCACTGTCCCTTTTTCCGGATTCGAACAGCAACAAACAGCTTCAAATCTGGTTTGTGTGCGTGAAGGAGGGATGATGTATTAATAGTTTTATGAGTTGGATTGGCGGAAAGAAGTCCATGAGGGAACTGATTGTTTCACTTTTTCCGCTCTATTATGAACGGTATATTGAAGTATTTGGCGGTGGGGGTTGGGTGCTTTTTCATAAACCACCCGGCAATGATTTTGAAGTGTACAATGACTTCAATAGTCTTCTCGTCAACCTATACCGATGTGTCAGGGATAAGTATGAGGAACTTCAAAAGGAACTCAAGTATGTACTGAATTCCAGAGAAGAATTTGAAAGAGTGCGATCCATACTGGACACAGAACAAGTTGAGGATGACGTGAAGCGAGTGGCATATTTTTATCAGTTGATACGATACAGTTATGCTTCCGGGCTCACCAGCTTCGGTAGCCAACCCCATGACATAAGAAGTAATTTCCCAATCATTGAGCAAGCCCATCGAAGGCTTGCAAAGGTTGTCATCGAGAATAAGGATTTTGAAAAGCTGATTCGGCAATATGATCGCCCTGTCAGCTTTTTTTATTTGGATCCACCTTATTTCGATACGGAGAAGTACTACAAGAATGTTGGAGAGGAAGGCTTCCAAAAGGAAGATCACATTCGGCTCAGGGATGCCCTGTTGTCCATAGAAGGAAAATTCCTGCTTTCTTATAACGACTGTGAGTTTATCCGCAGCCTTTATGATGTGCCTGGCATTAACATCGAGAGCTACACCCGAATCAATAACATCAAGCAAAGATACGATGGTGGTGCTCAATTTCCTGAAATCCTCATTGCCAACTACGCATGCATGAACGAGAGCGTGAGGGCTCAGGGCAAATGAATCTATTTGATATCAATAACGGATTAGTGAAGGAGGAAGATACCCTATGAAAGAGATGAAAGAAAAGGTCAAAGGCTTCTTGTGTCTGCCAATCACAGAAGCAACGGAAAAGAAAGTTGGTGAGGTCGGTAAGCTTGAAGCAACAGTGATTCAGAATGGACTGGTGCTGATGAAATCTCAGATGACAGCAATGGAAGTCATCAAAACCATTGAAGGGTTAGAGGATGTGATTGATGCACTGTACTTTACCCTTGCCAGTGCAGCAGGTGTCTGCAGTGTGCATGGTTGTCAAACCGAAACGATGGATGCGGTTGGCATCAAGCTTCCTGAATTTATCCTTGAGGATGCCGGAATCGCTAAAGATGCCAAGCTCTGCGCCTATACCGATGAGGGCAGTGGGGAGGTGACCGTCATTGAAGCCGAGTATAAGCATGACCTTACAGATGTATCAGACGATACCCTTCAAATTCTAAAAGCCATGGGTGTGTGCCTTACAGGACTTAATGAATGCTTGATGTCTGAATCAATCATCTATGGCAAGCCTGAATAGGTCGGTTTCGCTTTCAAGAAGCAAATGAAAGCGTGGTGATGGGAGGTGATGTAAATGAGCGGCATTGAATTTAAGAACGGCGGTATTGTGTACTATGGCAATCCGGCAGGATATCTGCAGGAGGGCACGGCGACCGTGGACAAGATGTTTCAAAGCAAAGAGTTCGAAGATTGGCTTGCGGATAGGAATCTTGAAGCACTATGGAAGGATGGAGTATTTGAACGACTGTCAAATGGAGAGCAACTGACTGAGAACTCAGAAGAGAGGGTTCCGCTAAAAAATGTCCGTATCTGGCAGTTAAAGCCTGACTCGGACTTTGAACTTCGGTTCAGGTCCTATGATGAAATCCAAAACAACTGCGGCGAACCCTGCATCAAAAACTATGAAGCAGTCTACGATGGAGAGCTTGATACCAACGATCTGGAGGCAATCTACTCTAAGTTCAATATGGATCATCCAGTGGGATTCACGGGGCATTCTCTTTCAATCTCTGATGTGGTGGAACTCTATGATGACAGTGGCAGTTCCTTTCACTATGTGGATCGGATTGGTTTTAAGGCAATTGAATTCGGTAGCAATGAACAGGAACATGGGATAACCATGAGTATGTAAAAACAAAAGGGAGGATCGATTAATGAAGAATTTTATGAAAAAGGCAAATGACTTTGTAACAAGACAGGCGATCAAAATGAAACTGGCGGTGAGCAACAACAAAGGAGAGGGCTACATTGATACGGCAGTCAAAATATTAATTTCTGTCGTAATTGGAGCCCTGTTATTAGCTGGATTGTATGCATTGATAGAGGGTACGGTGCTTCCTGAATTGCAACAGCGTATTTCTGATATGTTTGAGTATAACGGCTAGAATCAGTATGTAAATGCCGACAGGGCATATTTTTTCTGGGCAGACTAAGTAGTCTTGCTCAGAAAGAGGTATGCCACAGAAAATGAAGTGTTTTGGTTAGTACGTGTTGTCTTAAAACAGGGAAAGTAGAACTATTTAGCGACTGCCTTTAATAATAAAACTCCACTTAAACAATTAAAATGTCATCATCATGCATCATGTACTCAATTAGAACATATATCCCTGCTCAGAACGTCGCTGAATAATCACTTGACGTTAAAATATGAATTGGTTTCATTGTGAAAAAAGAGCTGATATTAGCTAATTGAGCATTATCTTTGAAGATAATTAGACTATTGTCACGTTGTCACTCAATTAACCATATGCCATATGGTGTTTCTAGAGTCATTTCAATTATTTTAGGTGGCTGTAGAGAAATTTTATTCTCGTGTAAGACTTCATCATACTTAATTTTTGCAACGACAATAGTTTTTTTCGATTTTTATATAAATAAGTAAATTGCTCCTCCAATGATGCCGGTACCGAACATCACAGTAATTGGATTAGGTTTCCATCTTCGTAAAACAAACAGTGCCGTCACAAATAATGCGATTGAAATATAGTTAACAGTATTTGAGTCAAATGTGAGTTCAGATGTACCTAATATTGAAAATTGTAGGATTTTCAAACCTGCGGAAGCAATAAGTGCAATTATTGCAGGTCTAAGCCCTGACAATATCCCTTGAATTATCGATAAGTTACTATGTTTCTTATATAAGTAGGCCAAAATTGTGACGATGATGGCTGAAGGTAATATACATCCTAGCGTTGCAACAATTGCACCTGTAAAACCTGCCATTCTCATACCAATAAAGGTTGCAGAATTGATGGCAATTATTATATTGAATCAAGTTCCTCTTATATGGATTTTTAATGGATTATCCAAAAAACTAATAGTCATATTTGTGCCATAATTGTCCTAGATAATGAAGTTAACATAAACATTTGAAAAGGAGGTAATTAACATGATGTTAATATTAGTAGTAGGGATAGGTATTCTCTTATATTATATATTTTTTAATGATAAAATATCTAATGGCAGCTTAACTTTTCCAGGTAAAGAATCGTCAGAAGATCAATTAAAAACAAGATTTGTTAATGGCGAAATTGATGAAAAGACTTATTTGCAAATGAAAGAAACCATAAAAGGTTAGGAGGATTATTATGATGTATGGAAATGGTTGGTCAGGATTTGGTAGATGTGATTTTGGATTTGGTAATGGTTATTTCAGCATGTGGCACTATTTAATCATGATTGGTGTCGTTCTTATTATTGTTGCGATTGTTGCATCAAGAAGATCGATATCTTCAAAAACTGGTGATGCGGTGGAAAAATTAAAGTTGTTGTACGTCAGAGGTGAAATAACTGAAGAAGAGTATATGAAGCGTAAAAATGTGATTGAAAGAAAGTAGGTGCCTATGAAAAAAGTGAAATTATTACTATTAATTGTTGGAATAACGTTTTTAAGCGTTGGAGTAGGTGGTTATGTGTTAGCTAGGGAGAATGATGTTATTCAAGAACGTAGCTACAGTATAAGGACTCAAGTTGGCGATAAAATGATTGGCTACACTAATGAATCGTATAGCCCTGAATCAATGATGACAGGTGGTTTTGCATTTGATACAAGTGCAAATAATGGCGAAAAGTTTAGCTTGGATATGTTAACTGAGGAAGTTGAATCTTATATCTGAACTTCCTGTGATTTT
>DDQW01000087.1 GCA_002342805.1 Clostridiales bacterium UBA2432
CGTTGATTTAACCATAGAGCAGGGTGAATTCATTGGTCTGATTGGACATACAGGCTCGGGTAAGTCGACGCTTATACAGCATTTAAATGCCTTGTTAAAACCGACATCCGGAAGTGTAATCATTGATGGTTTATCTATTTTTAGTGAAAAAACATCAAAAAAAGAGATTCGACAAAAGGTCGGTTTAGTCTTTCAATATCCTGAGCATCAGCTTTTTGAATTAACCGTATATAAAGATGTTGCTTTTGGTCCAATTAATATGGGGCTAGATGAAACAGAAGTTGATCGACGCGTCCGAGATGCCTTACAGAAAGTAGGGCTGGAAGAAGACATCTATGAAAAATCGCCTTTTGAATTATCTGGTGGACAAAAGCGCCGTGTTGCTATTGCCGGTGTGTTAGCGATGAGACCACATATCCTCATATTAGATGAACCGACAGCTGGATTGGACCCCTATGGTCGGGATGAAATTTTAGGTGAGATACAACGCTTGCATGCCCAAGAGAATATGACCATCATTTTAGTATCCCATAGTATGGAAGATGTTGCTAACTATGTTGAACGTATTATTGTAATGGATCAAGGTAGAATTATATTACAGGGTGATAAATATAGTGTTTTTAAAGAAGTAGACCTGTTAGAAGGCGTAGGACTAGGCGTGCCTCAAATAGCAAAGATGTGCAATGAACTGGCTCAAAAAGGGTTTGTATTTGACCAAACGATTACAACACTGGATGAAGCTGTAAAAGCCCTAAAAAAACAGCTGATAAAGAAACAATAGGTGAGATTATGATTAGAGATATTACAATAGGACAATATTACCCAATAGAATCTAGAATTCATGGCCTTGATCCGAGAACTAAACTGGCAATGACCTTTGGTTTTATTATATCTTTGTTTTTTGGCACAAAACTACTCGTTTATCTTATTGCGGCAACTTTTTTGGCCATTGTGATAAAAATAAGTAAGGTACCTTTTAAATACATGGTCAAAGGATTAAAGTCAATCATGATATTGATCATATTTACAGTGGTCATTAACATTTTTATGACACAAGGGGATCCGATTTTTACATGGCGATTTTTAACAATCACGAGGGAGGGAGTTATCCTTGCCTTTTCCATGGCTATTCGCTTGATTCTCCTTATTATAGGATCGTCAATACTGACACTAACAACCTCACCGATTGATTTAACTGACGCAATCGAACGCCTTTTAAAGCCCTTTGAAAAAATACATGTTCCGGCGCATGAGATTGCCATGATGATGACGATTGCCTTACGATTTATACCGATTTTATTAGAAGAAACAGATAAGATTATGAAAGCACAAATGGCACGAGGTGCAGACTTTGAAACCGGTGGCCTTATTAAGAAGGCCAAGAGTTTAGTTCCCCTTTTAGTTCCCTTGTTTATATCGGCCTTTCGACGTGCAGATGAATTGGCATTGGCAATGGAGGCTAGGTGCTATCGTGGTGGCAAAGGACGTACCCGAATGAAAACCTTGGCATATAAAAAACAAGATTTTATAGCCTATATTTTGATAGCTTTCTATATAATCGGAATGCTGGGATTAGGATTTTTTCTATGAAAGATAAAAAGCATTACAAACTAACAATTGCCTATGACGGTCGCAACTATTGCGGATGGCAATTGCAAAAAAATGGTGCGTCAATTCATGAAATGTTGATGAAGGCAGGACGTGCTTTTTTACACGATGATTTTTCAATCACGGGTGGTAGCCGAACAGATTCAGGTGTTCATGCGCTAGGATACGTGGCTTTATTAGTCACAAGCCATCGTCTGGATTCTTATCGAATATGTCGGGCCTTTAATGCACATTTGCCTAAGGACATCGTTGTGCATAAAAGTGAAAATGTATCGGAATCTTTTCACCCGAGATATAGTTCAAAGGGAAAATATTATCGTTATACGATTTATAATGATGAATTTCCTTTGCCGCAATACATGCCTTATTCCTACTATTATCATCATAAAAAACTGAATGTAGCAAAGATGCATGAAGCTGCACAGTTTCTTGTTGGAGAGCACGATTTTAAGGCCTTTTCTTCAAAAAAAACATCGGTGAATAACACTATTCGAACAATCTATTCCTGCTCGGTTACCTTAGATTATAAATACATATATATTGATATAAAAGGGAATGGATTTTTATATAACATGGTCAGAATTATTACCGGGATGCTGATTGAAGTCGGACG
Organism: Clostridiales bacterium UBA2432; assembly: GCA_002342805.1. Taxonomy (GTDB): domain Bacteria; phylum Bacillota; class Clostridia; order Lachnospirales; family Vallitaleaceae; genus UBA1351. Next base: position 2,222 of record DDQW01000087.1, read on the forward strand.
AGACAAATTAGAAGCAAATGATCTAAAGAAAATTCTTATAGCGAAGGACCGGTCACAAGCAACAAAGACAGCACCAGCAAACGGGTTGACGTTAATGGAAATATACTATGATGAAGGAGAAGCTTAACATGATAAAGAGGATGATGTTATGGAGTATAGTGTTTATGAGTTTATTTGGCGTATCGCTTGAAGCGCAGAATGATTATCGTGAACCTGAACTTTATAAAGGCGAAATTATTGAGATTGTTTCAGAAGAAGATAGTAGTGTTCAGACATCCGGTGGAGAATATTACCGACGAACGCAGATTCTGAAGGTTGAACTCTTGGATAAAGAAAAAGAAGGCGAGATTATTGAAATTATTAATAATGTAGATGAAGTCATGGCCTATACCTTAGAAGTAGAAGCTGGCGATGATATTTATGTTTTTTTTGAATATGATGAGGAAGGCAATGAATTAGCAGCACATATTCATGAATTTCGACGTGATAAGGACATATATATTTTGACAGCTGTGTTTATTATTCTCATGGTGATTGTTGGTGGTGTTAAAGGATTAAAAAGTTTAATAACCTTAGGACTTACGGTTGCAGGTATTTATTACTTGCTCGATGGAATTGTCTCGGGTGGGCATCCGATTTTTCTCTCAATTGTTGTAAGTTTTGTATTAACCATTGTAACCATGTTTTTGGTTGCAGGATTTAATTTAAAAGCAATATCTGCAATTGTCGGTACATTTGGTGGTGTCATTATCGCCGGCTTAATTGCCCTTCTAGTTAGCAATACGTCCAATTTGACCGGGCTAGGAACCACAGAAGCCCAGATGCTTATGTATAGCGATCATCCGGTTGCCTTTAATATTCATGGTATATTATTCGCCAGTATTTTATTGGGAACATTAGGTGCGGTCATGGATGTATGTATGTCCATTGCATCGGCAATTAATGAAGTAACAGAAGCCAATCCTTTAATGAGTGCAATGGATTTGTTTAAGTCCGGCATGAATATCGGACGAGATGTTATGGGAACAATGGTCAACACCCTTATTCTTGCATATGTTGGAACATCCGTCTTTCTCATTCTAATTTTCATGGTTAACGATATTAGTTATGTCGATATCGTCAATATGGATTTGGTAGCAACAGAAATCGTTAGAGCAATCTCAGGAACCATTGGATTAATATGCGCTATTCCATTGACTGCTTTTGTTTCAGCAACCTTAGAAAAAAAGGTGGTAAATTAATAAAAAACATT
>DDQW01000016.1:0-2220 GCA_002342805.1 Clostridiales bacterium UBA2432
GCTAAAACATCCGGATATTCTTTTACAAGCCAAGTTGGAACCGCATATGTAGGGGTTCCAACAATAACTTTAATATTGTTTTCATACATGGCATCTAACACGCGATCAATATGGGTAAAATCAAAAATGCCTTTTTGCGGTTCTAACGTACTCCACGTTGATTCTGCAATACGTACCACATTTATGTTTGCCTCTTTCATCATTCTGATATCTTCTTGAAGCCTCTCATAAGGCATATATTCATCATAATAGGCTACACCAAATAGTAACATCTTGTTTCCTCCCAAGGTTATAATATATTATCAATTAATTATACACTATATTAAGTATATACTTTTCAACTGAAAAAAACATCAACATAATTAATGTGTTTAACTGTAATATATTAATACCTTTTTAAGGAATGTATTCCATAATAAAAAGCGATTCCTGTAATTAATGCAGATGCGCCATCGGCAAAGGGTGCCGCATACAATAAACCGTTTAATCCCCATAAATTTGAAAAAATAAAGATGGCCGGAATTAAAAAGATCACTTGCCGAGTTAATGTTAAAACCATAGCTTCTTTGGGTCGCCCCACGGCTTGGAAAAAATTTGCAGCCAAGAATTGAAATCCTATGACCGGAAGTCCCCAAAACCATGCTCGAATTGCAAATTTTCCAAACTCAATTAAGGCAGGCTCCTGGTTAAATAACTTTACAATCTGTACCGGATACAATCGTGTTACAATCCAGCCAATAACCACAATCGTTGTGGCAGCTATCATTGCCAGCTTCTCAGCTTCTTTTATACGTCCAAACTTTTTAGCTCCATAATTAAAACTGACAATGGGCTGTACGCCTTGGTTAAGTCCGATAATAGGCATAAGTAGAATCGTTTGAATACTGTTAATAATTCCCATACCTGATACAGCTATATCTCCTCCGTAAGCTAATAAGCTTTTATTAAGAATTACATTCAATAAACTATTGCTGAGCTGCATCAGAAATCCGGGAAGACCTAAGGAAATAATCTGAATAGCTACATCGAATCTTAATTTCATATTATAAAGGCGAATTCGATGCTTGGTACGGTGAGATAAAAAATAAGAAAGAATCCAGCTCATTGAAATACACTGGGCAATTATTGTCGCTAACGCTGCCCCTGCCATTCCCATTTCAAAGACGAAGATAAATAGTGGATCCAACAAAATATTGATTCCTGCACCGACAAGCATTGTAATCATTGCAAGCTTAGGTTTTCCATCTGCACGCAGAAAATTATTCATCCCTATACTTGTCATTTGAAAAATTGCCCCAAAGAAAATAACACGCATGTATTCTGTTGCATAAGGTAAAACAGTTTCACTTGCCCCAAACAGTGTTAAGACAGGTCCTAAAAATAGCTGTCCAAATACTAAAAACAAGATACCACTCATTAATAATAATGAAAAAGCATTCCCTAGTACTCGATTGGCTTCCTCTATTTTACCTTCTCCTAATCTAATGGAAAACAGGGTTGCACCACCCACACCAAATAAGATTCCGATGGATAACAAAATAAGCATAATGGGAAAGCCGATTGTAATTCCGGCGAGTCCATCCGAACCAAGATCCGGAGCGTTTCCAATGAAAATTCGGTCAACAACATTATAAAACGCATTAATGACCATACCAATAATGGCCGGGATAGAGAATTTCATCAATAGGCTCGAGATTTTCTCCCGTCCTAAAATATTACCTTCTTCCATTATATCGTCCTCCCAATTTCTTTCAAATCTGTTGCTTCAACTTTTCTGACCATGGCATCTAATACATCAAACATAATTGCAACCGACCGGTCATCTAGACCCTCTGTCAAATATTGAGTCCATGCATCCAATTTTTCATAAATTTTATGTTTAATAGCAATGGCACTTTCTGTTAAATATACCTGATATGCGCGTCGATCGTTTGGATCTTTTTCTTTTTTTATATATCCTTTTTTTATTAATGACTGTACACCTCGAGCTGTTGCTGCTTTATCAATCATTAAATAGGTCGACAACTCTTCTTGTGAAACATGATTAAAATTATATAAGTGCAGAAGAATTGGCAACTCTGCGGCCGTTATATCCAATGGTTTTAAGGCCGCATTTAAATATATTTGATTTTTTCGATACAAAATAGAAACTAAACGTCCTATGCTTTTTTTCATGATTTCTCCTTTTCTATAGCAATAAAAATAGTTGACGCAACAACC
>DDQW01000016.1:2273-12362 GCA_002342805.1 Clostridiales bacterium UBA2432
GGTTGTTGCGTCAACTATTTTATTGAGAGAGAGTATTATTTCTCTACAAGCCATTGAATCGCCGACTCAAGATTACGATTACAAAATGCCCAGTCATGTGTTCCTTCTACTTCTTTATATGAAACTGGTATATTCTCTTGGCTTAAAAAATTATGAAAGTCACGGTTTTGTTCAAGTAGAAAGTCATCCTTTCACGCCACCAAGTACAATTCCTTTTACAAAATATTTTTGTAGGAATGGGTATACCATAATAATGGGTAAAGATCCCAAGAATATTTGTGAGGCACGTAATGTTCGATCCGAAATTGTGGCAAGTTCAGCAATCTCTTCTCGTGTCATCATACTATAAGAACGTTGAACAATAATTGTCTGAATATAACTTTGTAATGGATAATTATCTGGATTATTCATATAAAGTAGCCCATCAAACCAACTGTTCCAATGAAACACGAGTGCAAATAACAATAAAGTTGCTAATGCTGGTTTGGATAAAGGTACATATATACTCCATAATGATTTCCAATGTCCCGCACCGTCTATAAAGGCTGCTTCGGATAATTCTTTAGGAATCTCTCGAAAAAAATTAAGCAATAAGATGACACTAAAGACAGGAACAGCCGTTGGTAAAATTAATGAAAACATATTATCAAGTAAGCCGACTTCTTTAACCAACATATATGTTGGGATCAGCCCCCCATTAAATAACATGGTAATAAAGAAAACCCACACATAAAAAGAACGTGCTCTAAATGTTGTTTTGTCTAAGGATAAGGGATAAGCAACTAAAATAGTTAATACCATATTGATAGCACCACCAATTACAATACGTTCAACAGATGTAACCATTGATTTCCAAAATGCTGCACGTTTTGCTACATAGGTATATGAATTAAGGGAAAAGTCTCTTGGCCAAAAAGTCACCTGTCCCGTTGCAGCTGTAGCACTCGAACTAAAAGAAACCGCCAAAATATGTACCAGTGGAATTATACATAATGCAGCCATAGTAATCAAAAATACAGTATTTACAATAGTAAATGTATCTATTCCGTTTTTATTTTTATGTATTTTCATAACAAGCCTCCTAAAACAAACGATAATCTGCAAAACGACGGGCAAGATAATATGATGAAGATATCATAATAAAAGCCACTAGGGATTTAAATAATCCTACAGCTGTAGCAACACCATATTGTGCATCCAATAGACCTATGCGATAAACAAAGGTATCAATAATATCTCCACTTTCATACACAGGCGGACTATATAGATTAAAGATTTGGTCAAAGCCGGCATTTAATATATTACCCATACTAAGTACCATTAAAAGGACTATGACAACACGCATTCCCGGTAAAGTAACGTGTAAAATTTGCTTCCATCTATTGGCGCCATCTATTTGCGCCGCTTCATACAAGTTAGGATCAATACCAGTTATTGCAGCCAAGTAGATAATCGTTCCATATCCAAACTCTTTCCACGTCTCCGTTGCTATCATCACAATAGGAAACCAATTGTTATCCCCTAAAAAGAAGATTGGTTCCATATTTAAAGCTTTAAATAGATTCCCAACAATACCATTAGAAGGCGATAACATATCAATGAATATTCCTCCAAGCACAACCCATGATAAAAAATGGGGTAAATATATAGCTGTTTGTATGCCCTTTTTTAATCCTGTGCTTCTAACTTCATTTATCAGTATTGCTATAATAATCGGGACCAATAATCCAAATAATATTTTCATCATTGCAATAAAAATCGTATTATATACCACTTCATAAAAGTTTGGTAGCTGAACTACATATCTAAAATTATCTAATCCAATCCATTTTTGTTCTCCAAACAAACCCTTTGCCGGAATAAATTTTTGAAAGGCAATAACAATTCCGGCCATAGGAATATAGTTAAAAATCAGAACAACAATAAATCCTGGCAAAATCATTAAATGCAAAGGAATCTCTCGTCTTAGTTTTTTGCTTATCATATTATTAACTCCTTTATTTTCTCATATACATGTACAAGAGAGACCAGCTAAGCCCCTCTTGTACAATCATAACAATTAATCTAATGAATCATACCAGGCATTTACTTCATCCGTAATTGCTTGACCACCAAGATTATACCAGTTTTCCACGAATTCATCGTATGCTTCAATTGGTGATTCACCCATAATAATTTTTACAAATTCTTCTACTTCCATCTTCTGTAAAGTACTGAGCTTTTCAGTCATTGTATCTGTTGGAGCGCCAACAAATTTTTCCCGTATTAATTGATCATTTTCCAAATACTCAGATAGGACACCAAAGGCCCCATCTTCTCCATATATACGTTCCCAACCCCATTGTGATGTATCTCCACTTTCAAACGCTTCAATATTTTCTTGAATAACTTTGGGTTCACCCGTTAACTGACTAAAATCTCCACTCTTCCTTGCATTCTCAATTTCAATAAAGGCATCATGATTTTTGAATGGTGGAAATGGTGTTACCGGTGAAAACTTCCAAACCCCTACACCTCCATTTTCAACCGGCATGTAGTATTTGTTAAAATCATTCGTTTCTCCCCAGTTTAACTCCATATGCAAGTTACACATTTTCACTAAAGCCTCAGGATATTCAAAGTCCTTGCTTACTGCAAAATATCGGGATGATGTGAAGGCAAGGGGAACTTTTGCAGTCTCACCCTCTAATGCAACGATAGGGTATGCTGTCCAATCCGCCTCAGGATCATTATTATAGTTATTAATTAAGGGCCACATTGGATTCCATTGTGCACCATATTCTACACCATACATTCCGGCAACAATATTTTCAGATACCTTTCCACCATCTTTGATTCCAAACTCTCGGTCTAAGTAACCTTTCTTATACATATCCGCTAATACTTCTAATGCATCTTTTACTTCTGGCAGGACGCTTCCATAAACTAAGTCTCCCTGATCATCTTCAACCCAAATATTTGGATATGCGCCATATCCTGAAAAAAATCCTTCAAGCCCCATAGCCCCGCCATAAAGCTCTTTTGTAATTGCCAAACCTAATGTATCATCAACACCGTTACCATCAGGATCTTGTGTGGCAAATGCTTCGATAACAACTAACAAGTCTTCCATAGTTTTCGGAACGTCTAAACCTAAGTTATCTAACCAATCTTTTCGAATCCACAAATATTGTGTTGTTTCTACCATAGATACCATGTCCGGTATTGCCATGAGTTTCCCATCAAATGTTACTGAATTTAAGAGGCCGTCGCCTTCTTGAGTATAAACATCTTTTAATAAATCTGAGCCGTACTCTTCATAATAAGGCGTCATATCCATAATCATATCTGATTCTGCCAATTGCTTTAATTGTGACGGATTTACAAGAATGACATCTGGCAATTCACCTGACGCCAAAGTCACATTGAGCTTTTGAACAAATGCATCCGATGTTTCGTTGCCTTTTACAATCCAATCATAAGATACATCAATACCTAAAGTATCTCTATATGCATCTAGCCAACGATTATCTTCAACTGTTTCACCAGGTGTTTTCGGAAGAATATTACTTGCAAGGTCATCATCAATACCACGCACAAAACTTATCTCAATTCCATCAACATATTTTCCGTTTTCATCAACATTTGATGTTACCTCATTTGTATCCGTTGAGCTTCCATTTGAACTAGTTTCTTGCTCACTATTATTGTTGCTTTGTTCTGAATCACCATTGCCAGTTCCACACGCTGATAATGTTCCTATCAACAAACTAAACACACACAACAGTCCTAACACTTTGTACCATACTTTACTTTTCATAAAAACCTCCCACATATGATATTATTTTGTCACAAGAAAATTATACCTTTATCCATGCAAGTATATCCATATTCAAGTTTTTACATACTTTACAATCATTGATACAATTTGATATAATCCTTGGTTTGTCTTGTGCAAATATTGACATTATTTACTACTTTTTACATTTTCACATTAACGAAGATTAATTATTTGTTCATAATATTCTTGAGGAGTTAATTCAGTCATCTTCTTGAAAAATCGGGTAAATGAACCCGGATTACTATATCCTACACGTTCTCCAAGCTCATGAATTCTCACATTTCCCGATTTCATAATCTCGATAACTTTTCTAATTCGCACTTTATCAATATATTCTGACAAGTTTTCACCGGTTTTTTGCTTATAAAATCGTGAAAGGTAGGATGGATTCAGGTAAATATATTCGGAAATTCGAACCAAGGAAAGGTCTTCATTTAAATGATTTTCTATAAATACTTGGATTTTTGATATGATCCGTTCATCTCTATGGATACTCTCTTGGAAGCATACTTCAAATACTTCATGGCTTATATCAAGTAAGTATTGAGCTGCCTCAAGCCATGAAGCAAATAAATCCATGCGCATAAGTTTGTTCTGACCTATTCTAAAAGCTAGTTTTTCATTAATTTGGCGCTCATTAATAAATCGCAATATATTAAGAGAGCACTCATAGTAGATTTCTATGGCTTTTGAGTGGTTCATACTTTTTATGTTTTTGAAGACATTTAATAATGCATTTAGTTTCTCAAAATATTGTTCTCTATTTCCTGTATGAAAGCAATTTGACATCCACGTTAATCGCGAGTCCTGTGTTAAATACGGAGCAAATTCGCCTTCGTCCCGGCCAATGGATAGGACTCTGTTCATTGATTGATCACTTATATATTTTTCAAGTTCTGCATCGGTCATCATTAGGTCGATTTGTTGACGATCAAGCGCACTATATAATCGTTGTAGATAATGGTATCCATCGCTAATATTATCCCATGTAAATTCTCTTTCACTAATCAAAAAATTGACGGACATGTGTAAGGTTTCTTTAAGTGATGATTGGACAAGTTCGAACACACCTTTCAAAAAAGCAATAAGATCTTGTTGTGTCTCATCACGATTTTGTTTGGGTTGCACAAACATATAAAAATTATGTTTATCATCCATAATAATCATAGATGCAACTTTCATCCATATACTATGTTCTATTTTTTGCTTAATTGTATATAATTTTTCCACGTACTGCATATATGATAATTTACAACTTATTTCAGACGGAATAATCATGACAAGTAAAACTTTTTTCTGAATATCAAGCGGGATGTCCAACTCTTTAAATATATCTCCTCCATCATTTGTTATATTTCCTAATAGCACTTGATTGAGATAGTCTTTTTGAAAAAGTGCTTTTGCTAAATTGATATGCTCTTTAGCCTCATGAAGAAATATCTCAACTTTATTATTTTTTTCAATTTCTTTTATTGCCTCTCTAACAGCATATATAACTTTATCCGGATCTTCAGATTTCAAAATATAACCTACGTCTTTAATCTGTAAGGCATTATATATATAATCAAACTTTTCATGACCAGTTAAAAAAATCACTTTACAAAACGGCCATTTACTATGGATTTTCTCAAGCAATTCAATTCCATCCATTTCCGGCATCATAATATCTGATAATACGATATCGATCCGTGTCCGAGATAACCAATCAATAGCTTCTTGAGCCGAATAAGCTTTGTATATATCCATGTCCAAGTCTTGAATTGACATGAATATTTCGTACAATCCATTAACAATTATTTCTTCATCATCTACAATGAGTAATCTATACATCTTTACACTCCCCTTCGAAAGATTCTATTGTTTGAATCTTAAGCTCTACATATAATCCACCTAACATACTCCGCCTCACACTAACACCAAATTTTTCACCATACATCATTCGAACTCTATGATTAACATTAATTAATCCTGATATTTCCTCAGCAATTTCTGCTTGACTTAGTTTTTTATTTAAATGATTAATTTTCTCTTCTGTCAGTGTATCTCCGTTATCTTCTACTGAAATGACAAGCTCTCCATTCCCACCCATTAGTTGAATGCGAATTTCTCCTGATTTCTTTTTTTCAACCGCATGTTCAAAAGCATTTTCAATAATCGGTTGTACAATTAGTCTAGGTACTTTCAACTTTTTGTATGCTTGTGGTACTTCTTGGAATAAAACATTTAATCTTTTAGAAAACCGCATTTTTTGAATATCCACATACACCCGTGCATGTTGAATCTCTTCCTCAAGTGTTATGGTATCAGCTCCATTTTTCGTTACAAAGCGAAAGTACTCTCCTAAATACTTAGTGAATAATATGAGATTTTCATCCTGAATTCTAGCCATTGTATTTATGAGAAAAAAACTATTATATAAAAAGTGAGGATTAATCTGTGACTGCAATTGTTTTAATTCAGCTCTTTGTGTCATGATTTTTTGCTTATATACTTGATCAATAAGTTGACTTATTCTTTGTACCATCTGATTAAATCTTTTGTATATATATCCAAATTCGTCATTGACACTATGACTGATTACAACGTCCATATTTCCCTTTTCAACTTTTTTAAATGCCTGAACTAACTTTGACATAGGCTCATGTATATACTTATATGTTGATAGTGAATAAACCACAAATATTAGTAAAGATGTCCCACTAAAAATCCAAAACCATGCATAGATCTTATTCAACGGTTGCATTACTATTTTATCCGGCATATATTTAATCAGTGTCATTTTTAAAAATTCAGACTTTGCATATGCCGTATAATATTTTTCGTTATTGTGCTCAACGGTCAAGGTATCAACATTATTTTTGTCATCAATGATTGCATTAATAACACTATTTGAAACCAAGGGGAGAAAATTATTTGTCTCATTAATTAGACGATTTTCGAAAATTTGATAAATTAAAACAACTCCACTTTCTTCATTTCTATTTAATACCTCTAGCTTTTCAACAAGCTTATCACGGTCCAGTTTAATAACAATTGAAAAGGGATTCGAAGTATTTTTTTTAATTCGCTCATCATAGGTTGTCATATATAGAGCATCATCATAGACAATAAATTGGGCCCCTTCAATATCTTCTGATATTCGTATATTTTCATATTCTTCTTTGTCTAAATCAATAATTCCATTATTGGCTGATATCGTTTTTGAAATAGGCTCAATATGTGCTGTAACGTCTTCTATGTAATCACTACTATTTCTTATTGTTAACAACCGTTTTTGTAGTTGCAGCATTCTTTGCTGACTTTCATATAAATTCATGATCTCCGATAATATAGCTAGACGATTGATGTTTTCATCACCAAGACAATCGTATTGAAGCATTTTCATGCTTCGAATGTCGTTTTCAATGTCTTCTAAATAGAAGACAACTTGGCTACTCATTGATTCAGCAATTTCATTTTTGATAGCCTCTACGCCCCATCGGTTCATAAAAATACCGAGCAAATAAATCGGAATAATAATGATAAGAAATGTTCTTAAAAGACGGCCAAAAATTGTCTGGTGTAAATTTTTGTTCCACATAAGTATCCCCCTTATCTTACTTCTTCAATGTATTTAAAAGCTTCAAATGTTGATTCCCCTCCTGTTTTTTGTGTCGAAAAAATAAACAAGCCGACTCTACACCCTACAAAATGATCGAGTGTGAATTGATGCTGTATTTCTTCTCCAAGTTGAATCCATGAATCATCCTTATGATAAAAGCAACTCACTTTATCCTTCATATTACTGAAATCGCCAATAATTTTTAATCGAATCTGATATTGATCGACCGCAATTTTTTCTGTGATTTCACCTAACTGATTATCATAAAAATTTCCCATAGTGGATATGGGTCCACTTTTTTTCATATGGACTAAGTAGTATCCATCATTTTTTTTGGTCAAGGCTATTAAACTATACTTACTTTGCAATGCACATAATCCTGTATAATCTCCTACATTAATCTGACTTGCATCAACTGAAACTTCGACTTCACAATATGGATATGTCATTCTTTGTGTTAGACAATTATTCGCTTGGGTAATATTTCGACTTATTTTATCGGTTTTAATAAGTAGGCATGACATTGCTTTTTTCATGAACCAACATGCATTCACCGGATTATGATTCCACTGCCATTGTTTTTTTATGCGCACCTGTTCTTTTGTTATATCTGTATACTCAAAAAAATCATTAGTTACTAAAGGTTCATAGACATGGTTTGGATGAGAGCTTTTTATACTGATTTGTTTCTTGCTGTCAATAATTGGAAAATCGTTTTCCCAGTGGACCGGAAATATTATTGGAATACGTCCAACTGCTCCACGATCCTGAAAAAGGACCGTATACCACTCACCTTCTGGGGTATCAACAATTCCTCCTTGGGCAATGCCTTGATTGCAATACCCTAAATCTTCATTGAATATATCTTTTCCAATAAATTGTTCTGTTAATTTATTTGCTACATAACATGCTTGTGTTCTCCTTGCCTTTCCTGTACTCGGCCAATGAATCAAAAATACATAATATTTTCCATGCAATTTATAAACATGTGTTCCTTCATATCCCAACTGTACTTCCGCTATATCTGAGATAATCTTTTTATGCAAGCCTCCGGATTTAGGCCCCTTTAACTCAGAATCCAGTTCTGTCACATATATATCTTTATTGCCATAAAAAATATACACTTTTCCATCCTCATCAAACAAAATCGAATTGTCATGATAAAATCCTTCGATATTTGTTTTGCTCCATGGTCCGTATATTGATTCTGCAGTATATAAATATGTTTTTCGTGTGTCATTTGCTGTGAAACAGACATAATATTTTTTATCATGATAACATAAACTAGCCGCCCACATCCCCTCTCCATAGATGTTTTTACTTCCTTCAAGTCGATGTCGAGGTGAATCTTCTAAACAATCATATACATACGTGATAATCTCCCATTGACGCAAATCATACGAGCGAAGTATAACTCCCCCCGGCATGAAATGCATGGTTGTACTAATCATATAATAGGTATTGCCAACTCGAATAACATCCGGATCCGGAAAATCCATAGGTACTAATACATTGTTTTTATCATCCATTTTTTATCCCTCCATAGTTAATGATTTTGTTCACTATATAATTTATACTATTTTATGTCAATGTGTTATTGTTTTATGTTAAAGTTAAACAAAAAAAATCTGCCGGCAAATAAATCTTTGCTGGCAGAAAATTTATGGTATCACCCGTTTTATCTCACATATTCGATGATACTATGAAGCATTTGTTTTGCAACCGGTCTATTCTCCAAATCTCCTTGTAGATTCATTCCACAGATCAATAACTTTCCGTCACCATAAGCATGTCTTTTTTCATACAATAGACTCAATTTTCTATTTGTGTTCCAGTCGTCAATCACATATATAATAGGGTCTACTTCCGTATCTTCAACTTTTAACTTCTGAATATTGGCATCATGGATGAGATCAAACCACTGCCAGTTTGTATGGTCATCTGTCACAAAATGTGATAGGGCCGGATGTGTCGGGTCACAAGAGATACCCAAGGTATGGGGCGCTTGTCCTTCTGTCCATTGAGTATTCCAAAAAATCGTTGTGAAGCCTGCCGGTATCTTGTCCGCTTCATCCTCTGCTTCTTGGGGAATTAAGATAACGCTCTTGCCTTCCTTAAGGTATTGAACGGCGACCTCTTCCTGATCTACAATTTTAACGGTATTTGGAAGCTTTGTTTCAATCTCCGGATAGACCCAGATACTCCATGAATTTTCATATGAAGTCCCTTCAATAGCAATGGATATAATTATTTCACTGCTTTTTTGAATTCGGTCCAAATCAAAGGAAATATGGCCCACATAATTTTCGTTTGTGATTGCTATCGTCATTGGATCAAAATTTCCTGTGGTTATTAAGTTACCACTTTTATCTCTGACTGCCCAGGTCACGCAGGCCTCTTCCATACTCTTGGCTCCGAAATGACTGATTTGGACCTTTCCAACAAAGCTTTCACTTGCCTGCCAGACAACTTTTTCCATACGTAGAAGTGGAACAGTTTCACAGCAAAATTCATGAAATTGCTTTTGATTAAGATAGCCTTTTTCTTCCCAGAAGGCATCTAGCATTCCTACAAGAGCCGTTCCTTGCCCAGGGAAGTCCGTCAACCCCAGCAATTGAAATCCTCCAAAGCCCGGCGTTCTTAAGGCGGCTTCAATTTCCTCTTTATA